>CAZDIZ010000072.1:0-29726 GCA_964505625.1 uncultured Solibacteraceae bacterium
ACCGAGCAGCAACCAACTCAGCAGGCGGCAACCACTCCGCCCGCCGCCGAGCAGCCCGCCACTGAGCTGCCTGCCGCCGTGACACCGCCGCCGTCGCAGCCGCAAGAGTCGGTGACCACACCGGCACGGCGCCGCCAAGCCGTGACACGTAGTGTGGAACCGGCGGCGGCCGAACAACCGGTCACGCAGGAAGCGGCTCCGCCGCAGCGGCAACAGCAGACGACGCAGCCCGCCGAACCGGCCAACGCTTCCGAGTTACGCGAAATCCGCGAGCAGTTGATGCTTCTCGGCACGCGCGCCGGCGCGGCCAAGACGAGCCTCGGGAATTTGCAGCGCGAGCAGAGCCGCCAGGGCCTGGGCCTGCGCGCCGACATCGCCGCCGCCGCGCAGCGTATGGAGTTCTATCTCGACGAAACCGAAACCGCGCTTAAACGCGGTGACTCGGCCGCGGCTAAGAAGAGCCTCGAATCAGCCGAGCTCGTGGTCTCGAAGATCGAGCGTTTCCTCGGACACTAAACCAACCCTCAGCATGCCTCGCATCCGCGGCCGTGTGCGAGGCATCATATTCAAAGGGGGTAACGACAACTATGAAGATCGCGATTGGGGTGACGGTAGTTCTCGTCGCTGGCGGCTTGTTCTTGTGGGGACAGGTGGCCAAAAGCAAGACCACATTGAAGGTGGGGGATGTGGCGCCGAACTTCACGCTGCCCTCGACCGCGGGTGGCGACTTCACGCTGGCCGACTATCGCGGCCGCAAGAACGTGGTGCTCGCGTTCTTCCCGAAGGCATTCACCGGCGGCTGCACCAAGGAGATGACCGCCTATCAAGCGGGCATTGGCGAATTCAACGGCGCGGAAGCGCAGGTGGTCGCCATAAGCACGGACGATCTGGACACGCTGAAGCGATGGTCGACCGAGCTTAAGACCGCGTTCCCGATGTTGAGCGACGCCAATCGAAAGGTCAGCGGCCAATATGGCGTGTTGGCCGGTGTATTGGGTTTCGCCAATCGCACCACCTTCGTGATCGACACCGAGGGGAAGATCCAGCACATTGAGGAAGGTTCGGGCGCGATCGATCCGGCCGGCGCGGCCACGGCGTGCAAGCGAATCGCCAAGAAACCTTGATTTTGGGAAGAGGGGATTTTGCGGTGGGCCCGTGTTTGCGGGCGGGCCCACGGCAATTTTCGTAGGAGACGTTTCTCAACGTCCCACGGAGGAGGACATTCAAACGCTTTGATTATCTAGTGCGCCCGGCGCCGGGAACTTCTCAGCATATTTTACCGGCACCCGCACTGGGCTCGCAGACGTAAGTTTGCGGCGCTATCCCATAGCGTTCGTTATAGATCCGGGCGATTCCCGCAACAAACTCCTCTACCGCGTCGCGCCGCACCAGGTTCACCGTACACCCGCCGAAGCCTCCGCCGGTCATGCGCGCGCCGTACACGCCTTCCATCCCGACGGCGCGGTCCACCAGAAAATCCAGCTCCGCGCAACTGACTTCGTAGTCGTGTTGCAGGCTGCGATGCGAAGCGACAAACAACTCGCCCATGCGCTTCACGTCGTTGGCCGCCGACGCGTTCATGAACTCAGCGACGCGTTCATCTTCGCTCACGACGTGGCGCGCACGGCGATAGACCAACTCCGGCATCAGTCCGGCACAGCTTTCCAATTGCGCCACGCTCACGTCACGCAGGCTCTCCACTTGGGGCAAGCGTGAACGAATGGCGGTCACCGCTTCGCGGCATTCACGCACGCGGTCGCGATAGGCCGAGCCGCCCAGTTCGTGCTTCACCATGGTATTGACGGCTACGATGGACACGCCTTCCGGGAGCCGCACCGCATCGTGCGCGAGTGAACGGCAGTCGATACGCACGGCGCAGCCGGCTTCACCGAACACGGAGATGTACTGGTCCATGATGCCGCAGGGCAGTCCCACGAAATCCGTTTCCGCGCGCTGGCACAAACGTGCGATGTCGAGCGGCGTAAGACTGGAGGGCTCGTCGATAAGCGCCATGGCCGTGGCCACTTCAAGCGCGGCCGATGAGCTCAACCCGCTGCCCACCGGCACGGTGCTCCACAGAAAGAGATTCGATGGACGCACCTTCACGCCGGCGCGAGCCAGTTCGCGCGCCACGCCTGCGACGTAGTCGCTCCAATCGCGGCCCGGCTCCAGATTGGCAAGGTCCGCGACGGGCCACTCGCGCGATTGACCGAGGTTCTCCGACCATACGCGCAACCGGCCGTCCTCGCTCGGCCCCACGGCGATGTGACACGCCATCTGCAACGCCATCGGCAGCACGAAGCCGAGGTTGTAATCGGTGTGCTCGCCGATCAAGTTCACACGCCCGGGCGCGCGAACCAGCCGTGTGATCGCGGCGTCGCCATATTTACCACGGAAACCTTCACTCAGGAACTGCGCCGCGCCAGCCACAAAAGCACTCCTCCAAACACCAGCATCGTCACGCCGACGTACAGGTTGATGTTCACATCGGTGAGCGGCGCGCGCGCCGCCGGGCTAACCACGCCCAACGTGCAGAGAATCAATCCAACCAATAAGAAGAAATATCCGGAAGGCGTTCTGAGATCCGACATAAGTTCTTACCAGAACAAAAAGTTCAGCGCCAGACAAAGCACGCCGACGATGACCGCCAGCAGCGCCGGCCGTTGATACCAAACCACGCCAGACTCGCTGGGCGAGTCGGTCAACCCGAAGACCAACCCGCGCAATTCGGCTGCCGCGCGCGGCCGTGTCATCAGGCTGACTACGATGGTCACCAGGAAACAGACCGTCCACGCCACAATCGCGATCCAGAAGTTCTGCGCCATGGTGGAGGGGAATTCGTGCACCTTGCCGAGGTAGCCGCCCTTGCCTTCGGCTACGGTGAGTCCGTGCGTCAGCGCCGCGGCACCGGTGCCGGCCAGCAATCCGGTAAACGCGCCGTGACCGGTGGTGCGCCGCCAGAACATGCCCAGCAGAAACGTAGCAAACAACGGCGCGTTCACAAATCCGAAGACCAACTGCAACAGGTCCATGATGTTGTTGTAGAGACGCGCCAGATACGCCGTGCCGATTGACAGCGCGATTCCCACCACCGTGGTCCAACGCCCCACCCACAGATAGTGCGCATCGGGAGCGTGGCGGCGAATGTAGCTTTGATAGATGTCGAAGGTGAAGACCGTATTGAACGCCGTCACGTTGCCGGCCATGCCCGACATGAACGACGCCATCAGCGCCGTCAGTCCAAGCCCCAGCACGCCTGACGGATAGAACTGCGCCATCAACGTAGGCAGCACCTGGTCGTAATCGTAACCCGCGCCTTTCACCGGCAACTGGTAGCCGAGGTTCATCTTCATGAGCGCCATGGCGGCCACGCCCGGCACGATGACGATAAACGGGATGATCATCTTCGGGAACGCGGCGATGAGCGGTGTGCGGCGCGCGGCCGACATCGAGTTCGCGGCGAGAGCGCGCTGAATCACCAGGAAGTCCGTGCACCAGTAACCGAACGAGAGTACGAAGCCCAGTCCCGCGATCAGACCGAACCACTCGACACCCATCGGGTTCTGGCTCGCCTGCGCAGTGTGCGACCAGGCTTCAGTCATCACCGGAGGCAACCGCGACGCGATACCGCTCCAGCCTCCGGCTTTCGCAACCGCCAGAATCGCCAGCGGCGCAAAACCCAACACCACCAGGAAGAATTGCAGCACCTCATTGTAGATGGCGCTGGTGAGCCCACCCAGGTACGTGTAAACCAGCACGATCACGGCCGATAGCACCACCGAAGCCGTGAAGCTCCAGCCCAGCACCATCTGGAACAACAGGCCCAGGGCGTACATCGAAATGCCGGAAGAGAAGATCGTCATCAGCGCGAACGTGATGGCGTTCAACCCGCGCGTCTTTTCATCGAAGCGCAGCTTCAAATACTCCGGCACCGAGCGCGCGCGGCTGCCATAGTAGAACGGCATCATGAACACCCCCACAAACAGCATGGCGGGAATGGCGCCGACCCAATAGAAGTGCGACGTCATGATGCCGTACTTGGCGCCGGAAGCGCACATGCCGATAACTTCCTGCGCGCCAAGATTCGCGGCGACAAAGGCGAGACTGGTGATCCAGACCGGGACACTGCGCCCGCTGGTGAGAAAGTCCTCGCTGGTTGCGACACGCTTCTTGAGCAGCCACCCGATACCGAGGACGAAGCCAAAGTACAACGTCAGAATGAGATAATCCGCGAACGCGAGTTTCAAAGCAAACCTCTGGCAGGCCGAATACGGTTAAGTTGCCGAGTCTAGCGCGAATCGGCGGTCGCGTGCAAATGCGGAACAGACCTTAGTCGAACCACGCGCGGAGCGTTTCCAGGTAGCGTGCCGCCACCTGGCGCGGCTCGAAGTTCGCCAACACGAATTCTCTGCCCTGCCGGCCCATTTGATCAGCCAGTTCGCGGCGCGCCAGCAGTTCATCGAGGATCTCGCGAAACTCGGCGTAGTTCGAAAAGTACAGTCCGCCACCCGAGCGCCGGCAAAAGTCCGTGGTCACCGCGCAGGCGGCGTTCACGATAGCGGGCCTGCCGGCGAGCCAACTTTCCATCATCGCCAACGAGAAGCTCTCCTTCGCGCTGGGCACCACGAGCGCCAGGCTGGCCGCCATGGCATCGCGCTTATCGTGTTCGGACAGAAACCCCAGATTCACCACGCCTGGTTGTGCGTCTTGGGTGCCGCCTCCGGCTAGAGCCAGTTTCAATGCGCCTGCCCGATGCGACGTGTAGCTGGCGAAGTGATCCAACAGCAGATCGAGCCCTTTGCCCGCGTCCGCGCGTCCGGCGTAAAACAGGAAATCCCCCAGAGCGTGCTCGCGTTGACACCGTTGCGCATCCGCGGTCCAGCCGCACTCCACCGGACAACCCAGAACAGCGGTTCGCGGCGCGTCCAGCTTGCACAGCGAAGCGGCCAATTGCCGCTCCGGTTCGGAAAGGAAGATGACGCCACGCGCGCACTCGAAGATGGGATGAAGCAGCGGCATGCGCGCCTGCGGTTCGTCGTGCAAACACGGAATGAGCACGCTGCGTTCCCCGCAACGCACCACCCCGTCGTAGGTGATTCCGAACATGTACGGTAGAAACAGGTAGATGTATTCTTCGCGGTGACGATCCAGGTAGTCGCACAGCGCCGGGCTGCGCACGGTCTCGCGCAGATACACTTCCTGTTCAGACGCCGACGGCACCACGCCGCGTGCAAGCTTCCGGTTCACGGCATCGAAAGCCGCTGTGTCCCTGCGCCGCACGCGAAACCGGCGCACGGGAATTGCGCCTTCCACCGTCACCCCTTCCGGGTGGAAGTTGTCGTTCCAATCCGAGGCGAACTCGCGCACGCACGTGGTCAGCACTTCGACCTCCGCGCCTGCGCCTTGCAGCGCGCGCGCCAGAGCGCGGCAGGCCGCTTCCGCTCCTCCGGGGATGTTCTCCCCGTACCAGGGAACCACCAGCGCAAGACGCGAGTTCATGATGCTATCCGAGCGGCGGCGCCGCGGAAGATCTCCAGGTAACGATCGGCGACGCGGTCCCAACGATGATGCTCGTCCACGTAACAACGGCCCTGCCGTCCCAATGCCTTGGAAAGCGCGCGGTCCTCGAGCAGACGGTCCAGGCATGCGCGGAATTCACGGTAATCGTGATACCACAATCCGCCCTGGCTGCGCGCGCATTGGCCTCGCAGCACAGGCGAACGCGCGTTGGCGACCACGGGCTTGGACGACGCCCACGCCTCTAGCGCAGCGATGCAGAGGCTCTCATAAGGCGAGGGCGCGACTACGATGTCGCTGGCATTAAGCGCCAGCCACTTCACGGCGTCGGGGACATAGCCCGGAGCGAGGATGGAGCTGTGTTTCGGAACGTCCATCACCGGCTTGCCCAGCAGCAACAGCTTGGCGTTCGTCTGCGGGCGATCCTCGATGTAACGCAGAAAGTAATCGATGAGTTCGCTGCATCCTTTCGACGGATCGATGCGCCCCACACAGGTGATGAGCGGCGAACCACCAATGCGCGAAGAGAGGTCATCCCAGCCGAGAGCCGAAGGCAATGGATGCGGCGGAAACTCGACGCCTCCTGGCATCAGGTGTCCGGTTTCGTGTTCGAAGCAGAAGCGCCGCCAAACGAATTGGCGCTCTTCGGGCGTCATGAAGATCAGATCCCGCGCCTGGCGGAAGATCGGCTCATAGGCGGAAAGATAGATGGGCGGTTCGTCATGCGCGGTGGGGATCAGGATCGCTTTGTCGGCCACCAGCGGCAAACCGAAGCAGGTGGTGGCGTACAGGTACGTGAAGAAAACGAACAGGTCGTAGTCGCGGCGATGCTCCGACAGGTAATCGAATAAACCCGTCGTGAGCGGTCCCTGCGCGCGCATCCAATCGGATTCATCGGCCGCGGTGTGCGGCTGGTGCAGCACGCGAGACGACAGACAGTCGAACTTCGCGCGATCCCGCGGTTTCGCCACGGGAAAACGGCGCACCGTGACTCCTCCGGCCGATTCAACACCCGCCGGGAAACGGTTTTCCCAGGTCATGTAGTCCACGGCGCAGGAGGTCAGCACGTCGAGTTGGACACTCGGCGCGATGCGTTCGGCGATCGCGCGGCACAGCGTCTCGCTGCCACCGGTGACGCCGTCGCCGTAACGCTGCACGATGAACGCCAACCGCATCATGAAAGATCCTCGTCACGCCATACGCGTTCGAGCACGGCCTCCAAACGCGCGCTTAGGACCTCGGGCCGGTACTGTGCACGGAACCGTTGGTAGCCGGCCGACGCCAGATGGCGGGCCAGATCGCCATCCTCGGCCACGGTGCGAACAGATTCGGCCAGATGCCGCGCGTCGAATTCGTCCCACACCAGTCCCGCCTTCCCAGCCGTCTCGCGCACCGCGGCCGCTCCCCAAGCGACGATGGGCAGGCGAAAGAACATGGCCTCCACCAGCGGAACACAGAAGCCTTCGTGTTCGCTCACGGAAAGAAACACGTCGGCCAACGTATAGAGGGTGCGCAGTTCGGATTCTGTCACACGCCCCGCGAAGACCACATGCTCTGAAAGCCGCATGGATTCCGCTTCGCGCTCCAACTCGCGCTGATAGCTCGCCAGGCGTGAATCGACGGTGCCGGCGAAGATCAGGCGCGAAGCCGCCCCGGTCAAGCGACGGTATTCGGCAAACACGCGCAACGCGCGCGCGTGCCCCTTGTTCGGCTTGAGCCCACCGACGAAAAGGATGTTCGTGGAGCCGTCCTTGTAACGGCCGAGCGTCGGCGCATCGAAGGGAACCGTCGACAACTCGCCGGTTGCATGGAACGGAGCAAGCGCCGCGGCACGAGCCTCGGAGGCCCCCAGTCCAATCAGTTCCCGGCAATTGAAATCAGACGCGCCCAGAAACCACGCACCATTGAGTCGCGCCAGCCGCCGCGTGCTCGCCTCACCGTCCTTGCAGGCTCGGTAGTGCGCTTCCGAATACCGCGAAAAGAAGCGCGCGGGCGTGATGTTGTGATAACGGATCAACACCTTGCCCGCGGCGGCCGCAATCACCGCTTCGCCTTTCGCCCACGCCATCGAGTGGTGATAGATCAGGATGGACTGCGCATCCCGCCACCGCCGGTCCAACGGATCCAAAACGGTTCCCGCACCCAGGCAGGCCGCGTCGACTTCCTGCGCGAAGACTTCGACACCGTAGCCGGCCGCGCGCAACGCCGCCGCCATGCCGCACACATCGTTGCCCACGGCATCGTGCGGCATCAAGCTCGGCGTCAGGATGTAGATACGCGGTTTCCGCATGCGAGGCTACGAACGCGGCGCGTCCGTGTTGGATTCCCGATTCGCCTCGGCCATGCGTTGTTCCAGGATCGCCAGGCGCGCATTGAAACGTGTCGAGAGGTTTTCGAGCGCCGCGACCTGTTCGTCCAGCGCGCGCAGCGTCGCGTCGTTGCAGTCAGTGATCTGCGGTGTGTACCAGAACAGCATACGCCGCACCAAGCGCACCAGCCCGGAACACAAACGCGCGCGCAAGGTGGGCGGCTTGGGCGGTTGCTCCCCGATGCGGGCCGAGCAACGCCGCGCATGCTCGATCAGCCGCCGTAGTTCGTGGAAGTCGGCATCGACCTCCGGCACATCTCCCATCGCCATGCCCGCATCGTGCGCCACCGGGACGCGGCCCGAACGGGCACGCTCGCGGATTTGCTGCATGACTTGTTCGACATCAACGCGCGGCTCTGGCGTAAACATGCGGGAAGTTCCTATCGTTATAGCAGGTTATCCCGCCCGACACCAGCACCTAGCTACGCAGCTGTTGCTGAAAACCCGGGGACAGACCGCTCTGCCCCCGGGTTTGCTGGCTAAGCTACCGCGTCCAGTGGAGTGTCGAACAGCGCGGTCTGTACCGGCGCGTCGGTGCGGAATTCGCCGAGGTGTCCCGGATAGAGATGGATCAGACGCGCGGGTGCTTCGCAGGCGGCGCCAGTTTCCCGGTGCTTCAACTCGAGAGCGTTCACCACGCTCGCGCCGCGTGCGTTGTTGGTGAAGACCACAAAGGTCGCCGTCGAAAACGCGCTTACGCGCTCCAGTCGCGGCTTCCACTCCTCGAATTCATCCGCGCCGTAGAGGTAACTGGAGCGGTGCTGCCGCGATTCGGGGTTTTCGAACTCCTCGCGCCAGTAGAGCGGGTTGCGGCCGTGCATACGCACGTAGCCGATGGGCGAAGTCAGGTACGCCGTGGGCGGCATGGCGCGCGTGTGCGTTGGCTGATCGACATTCACGAAGCCCACGCGGTAGTCGATCATGGTGCCCAGCGCTTCTTCCTGCAACCAACTGCCGTGCCGCATTTCCGCCACCAGCGGAAACTCGTGGAAGGTGCGCCGCAGCGCGATCAGAAACTCGCGGTTCTCGGCCGTGAAACGGAACGACCAGGGAAACTCCATCACTACACAGCCCAACCTCTTAGCCTTGTGCAGCGGCCAAAGTCCTTCCTTGAACGCAGCCACCGCCGCCGGGTCCAGGTCGCGTTCGTGTGTGAAGCGGCGCTGGAGCAACGCGGTGAACTGGAAACGCGGGTTGCGCTCCACCTTGCCGAGCCACAGCCGCGCGACTTCAGCACGCAACGGCTGGTTGAAGGAAGCATCAATCTCGATCGCGTCCAGAAACCGCGAAAGGTACTCCAGGCGATGAAAGCCGCGCGTGCGCGGCGAGGGAAAGACCACGTCATCCCAACGGGGATGTGTCCAACCGCAAGCGGCGGCCAGGATCTTGGAGGAGGTGGGCATGGGGCTCCTTTCGCTTTTTCTTCTTATACCGATAGTGTAATGGTATACACTAGCGAAAGTCAAGCGAAAGTTGCCGCCGTTTGCTAGTAACGGGCTTGGGTCGGGCGCCCCGCGCTTTCTCCACGCAGCCAGATGTAAAGCGGCGCGTGAGGCGTGGGCGACGGCCAGGGCAGAGCTATACGCAGGGTCTGCTCGTGGCCCGCACCGGCCACGGGTTTAGGCAAATCATTGACAACAATGCCACTTTCCGCATTCCAGCCGGTTTTTTCGATGATTTCCAAATCCTCGCCGCGCAACAGGCCGGCGTAGACGTCCGGGCCGACCTTCTCGTCAGTCAGCGTAAAACTCTTGATGCGCGGCAGGCGCACGATGCGGCCCAGCGTGGCGGGGTCGGACGTGCCTTCGGGGACGTTTTCGACTGTGGCGGTGAGTTCGCAACCGGGTTGCCCGGCGATGGCGGGATCGATGGAAAGAAACAGCAGGCCTTGTCCGGCGGACTCAAGCCGCGCCGATTCGCGCCGGTCGCCGGGACGTACGGTGACGGCTTCCCCGCCCAATGCGCAGCGCAGGTGCACGGCCGGCTCGCTCGACATATTCTCGACGCGCATGGAGAAGCTCACCATGGCCCCCGAGGGAAGTTCGCCCGCGTTGAACGGAACGCTGAGATGCTCGGGAAGGCTGGCCTTCACCAAGCCGATTTTCGGGCGCGGGCCGAGCACCGTGAGCGCCGCGCTCATCCGCAGCGGTTGATGCACGCCTTCCACCTTTACGTCGAGGTCGGCGCGGTCGCCTTTACCGGCTCCGTCGTTCAGACGGATGGACGCCTTGCGCTCGGTGGCGGTGCCGCCGGGAAGCACTTCGATGGCGGCGCGCTCGGACTGAATCGCTTCGATGCGATCGAGTCCGATGCCGCGCAAGACAACAGTCTGAGACTTCTCGCCGAGATTAGCCGCGAGCGGCAGATTCGAAATCGCTGGATGCGGCGGTAGCACACGGAGGGCGACTGTGTACGCCTTGCCGTCAGCCTGCGTAAGCAGAATGCGATAGCGTCCCGGCGCGAGCTTCGCGGTATCGATTTCCACTTCCATGTTCTGCTGCGGACCGGCACGCTTGCCGAGCGGCAGCGTGAACGGCAGATCTTTCGGCGGAGTGCGATCGTCGCCGTCTTTGCGCAGCGCGGCTTTCTCGACGAACTGGAAGTCCGCGCCCTCCATGGTGGCGCGCACAATGCCGCCGCCGGTGATCAGTTTGTCGGCGCTTGGGCCGGACACCTTGGCTTGCGCGAAATCCGCGAGCGGCGTAGTTTGCACCTCGCCATTGACTTCGAAGCCGTCCCAATCCCAATCGGCCTTCAGCGTATAGGCGCCGGCGGGCATGTCCACTTTCGCAATGTCCAGCACGAGCCCTTTGTTCTGAATCACGGTAACGGGAACCAGATAGCCTTTGCGTTCGGCGGAGACCATTTCCCAATTGCGCGCGCGGCTCAGGTATTTCCAGATGGACGCATCGGCGGACTTCACCTCGATCTGCGAAGTGAACCCAAGCGGAATATGCGCCGGTGTGGGGATGGTGAGTTGTGGCTTGGAGGCGTTCGGCAGCCGCCACGCCCACAAGTAGGCCAGCCGCGTGCGGGACTTGCCGGCCTCACGCTTGGCGCAGAGCGTCAACTCGTTGCCGGCATCGGACTGCGCCAATGCGGAGCGGAACGCCATATCCGGGAACATCATGGTGCGCAAATTCTGAACCATCATGGCGCCGCCGGCCGCCAGGCCCACCGTGTTGCCGAGAAACAATCCCGCCACGGAAGCCGCCAGACCCGCCGATTGTTGCAGGCGCGCGCCGGATTGCGGCGTGAGCGGGTCGTAGGAGTTGAGCGCGGGGTTGAGCGTGCGCATCAACGACAACGCCTGTTCATTGGTGGGCGCCGTGCGGTCAAGCTTCGAGATCGACGCGCCGGATTGCGACGCGATACCGGAAACCGCGGCGTCCAGGTTCTTCGACTTCGATGGATCGGCTTCCCAAACGCTGAGTGTTTCGATGATGTTTTCCACCTGCGCGGTCTGTTCTGCGTAATCGGCAAGTTGCGAAACCAGTTCGCGGTCCTTTTTGACGAGTGATGCGACCTTCTTGGTGTCGAGTCCTTGCGGGCCGAAGACCAACGCGATGACGCCGGCGGCCTTCTCCACCTTCCACTCGCCGGGCTCGGAAGCGCGATGGCGTTCGAGCACGGTCGGAGCGATTTCCGCGTCCGAAGCGGAGGCTTCGGGCGCCAGCACCAGTGCGATTTCAGCGGACTTGCGATAGTCGGCCGGCAACTGCCCGGGCCTGTAGACCAGCTTCTGTCCTGGCAGCACGGCATTCATCTGGCGAAGCGGACGAGCAGCCGAGCCGGTGCCCGGATCCACCAGCAATTCGAAGCTGCCGATGGGCAAGCTCGCCGGACAACCTTTGGGAGCGGCAAAAGCCAGTGCAGCGGTCAGGAAGAGAATGAGGACGATCACTCGCGGTGCCATGATTTGAACGAACGGTTGAGGAAACAGAATCCTCCTCTCTTTCATCATGACGCGATTTCGGGCAAAAAGGACGACGCGAGCGGTGGATGCTACACTGGCCGAGTGGGAGTTGGGAACGCGCTGCCCATTCTGGATGGCGGACTGGGCGCCACGCCTCGCATCACTTCGCTGTTGATCAAGCCTGCTTCGGCGGTGTGCAACCTGGATTGCACCTACTGTTTCTATCTGGACCGCGAAGCCGACCCATATAAGTCGCTGCCGGGCCGCCGCATGTCACTCGAAACGCTTGAGCACCTGGTGGATACGTACCTGTTCTACTCGTATCCGAACAGCGTGTTCGCATTCCAAGGCGGCGAACCAACGCTCGCCGGATTGCCGTTTTTTGAAAAACTGATCGAGTTCCAGCAGCAGTACGGGCGCAACGGGCAGAGCGTGAGCAACGCACTGCAAACCAACGGCATTCTGCTCAACCGCGACTGGTGCCAGTTGTTCCGCCAATACAACTGGCTGGTGGGCATTTCGCTGGACGGCCCCGAGGAACTGCACGACCGTTATCGCTTCAACAAGGAAGGGCGCGGGACGTGGAAGCGCGTGATGGCGGGCATTGAAGCCATGCAGGCGGAAAAAGTGGAGTTCAACGTTCTGTGCGTACTCAGCCAGGCCAACGTCGACAAGCCGCGTGAACTCTATCGCTTCTTCCGCGGCTTGGGCATCGATAACGTCCAGTACATTCCGCTGTCGGAGTTCGACGCAAACGGCGAGTTGCTGCCGTTTACGATCACGGCGGAGCAGTACGGGCGCTTCCTGTGTGAGACCTTTGACATCTGGTGGCCGGACCGGCGCAAGATGCGTGTGCGTTTCTTCGACAATCTGGCTGAAGCGTTGGCGGGGCAAAAACCGGGGAGTTGCACGCTGCACGAAACCTGCGATTCCTATGTGGTGGTGGAGTACAACGGCGACGTCTTTCCGTGCGACTTCTTCGTCGAAAGCGATTGGAAGCTGGGCAACATCAACATCGATAGCTGGCCCGAAATCGCGCGGCGGCGCAAGCGCTACGAGTTTGCGAGCAACAAGACCATTGCTCATCCGGAGTGTCAGGTATGCGAATACCAGTCCATCTGCCACGCCGGCTGCCCGAAGTTCCGCCACGCACGGCACCGTCGTTTCGAGGATCTGGATTACTTCTGCCCGGCGTACAAAATGATCTACGCCAAAGCGAACGGGCCGTTGCGCAAGGAAGTGGAGAAACTGCTGGCGCGGGCAACTGGCCCGCAGAGCCCCTACTGAACCGGTGGCGAGCTGGCGTTCGTTGCAGGCGAACCCACCCTGGTGGCAATCACACGCGAATTGGCGGGCGCGCCGGACACTCCGGTTGCACGAACCAGAATCTCCATGCGCGGCAGCGTTCCCGGCGCTTGCGAACCTAACATCTGGTGTAGAGGAGAGGTCTTGGGATTACTGATGAGTTCCTCGGCCGCCTCGTTCGCCATCCCGCTCATGCCCTGCAAACACACAATCAGCCCGCTTCCGTTCAAGTTGGGCAGAAGCGCAATGGTGGCGTAATCCGTCTTTGTCCCATCCGCCGCGGTTTCCGCCTTGTATAGTGGCAACTCGCCGGCTTGCGGAGCCTTGTTGCAGATCGAGAAATCGAGACTCTGCGAGTCTCCGCAGAACGTGAAGTTCAGTTGCCCCTCAACCAGTTCCATCCACAGCACCGAACGAATACTCCCGATGAGCAGGAAGTTCTCCGATTTAAACTCGCGGAGGTTGATGTCCCGGGGAAAGCGCAGCGGCGCGTCCACTCCGGCGAGCCTGCCGGAATAGTGCAGCTTGGAGGCCACGATGGCCGAGTTCAGACTCGTGTAGGGATGGCGAGTAATCTCGCCCAGCAGCACGGAACTCTGCGGATCCCCGAGGCTGGCAAGCACGTCGCGAGGATAACCGGGAGACAGATATTGGGTGAGGGTCAGCCGTTTCCTTAACAGGTTCTGCACCACGGAGACGGAACTGTCCGAAAGTACGATGGAGGTCTTGCGGCCGGTGCGCGCGAACGTTGCCCATAGCAGATCTGTCCCAGTCTGAGGCGCCGTTCTTGTACCGGTCAGCGGCACTGCACTGCGCCAGGTAAACCAAGCCGCAACAGCCGTCAGAAGTAACAGACCGGCGGCGGCCATCCACATACGCCGCCGGGAACTGCCACTGGGCAAAGGTTCTGGTGGCGCGGCACCCACGGCGTCGCGCTCCACCAGTTTTGGCACGTAGCTGCCCTTGGGGATAACCAGCACGAACGCCTCGTTGCAGCCCTCTCCGCTGAAGTACTCCTCCAGCTTCTTGCGGAGGTGCCGGGCTTGAACCCGGACGATGTTGTCCGTGCTGGGGTCGAAATCAGATTGCTGGCGGCGTAGAACGCGCCGGCCGATCTCGGTTTCGTTGATACTGGCGGCATCGTCGGCGAGCACCCGCTCGATGGTGAATAGCAGAAAGTCCTTAAGCTGGGGCGCCCGGACAAACGGACGGCTGGCAATAATCCGCTGAACCAAGCCCTTTAGCAGCTCGGCGTGCACGGAAGTGTTTGTCGCGTCGTTTCTCCCTAAGTCGTTCATTACACAGCGAACAGTCGGCTCATTATACCGTAAACTCCCTGTTAAGTCACGGTGGATACACTGCCTAGTCTACTCTGGGAGTGGTATGTTCGCGCTTCCGGGATACGTGCGGGGCGCAGATTGGGCCGCGCGTAAACTCCCCCGGAACAGGGTTGAGGAGAACAGCATATGCGACGTTATGGGCTTGTTGTGTGGATAGTCCTCATGACTGCGTTCAGCACGGTCTGGGGGCAGGACTATCGGGCAAAGGTGCAAGGTAACGTAACCGATTCTTCGCAGGCCGTCATAGCGGGCGCCCGCGTGGTGTTGCGGAACGTTGAGACGGGTGTCGAGGTAGTGCGTCAATCGGGGACGAGCGGACAGTATCTGTTCGATTTCGTGGACCCCGGGACCTACACACTGGTTTGCGAACATACCGGCTTTCAGAAATACATCCAGGAGAATCTGACGGTTCGCGTGCGCGGCGACATGACGTTGAACATTGCTCTCACCGTGGGGCAAGTCAGCGACGCGATCACAGTAACCGACACACCCGTGGGAGTGCAGTTCAACACCACATCGCTCGAAATGGTGGTGGACCGGAAAATGCTGGAAGAACTGCCCCAGCTTTCGCGTAACCCCTTCAATCTGGCGACGTTAGACCCGGCGGTGACGTCGCGTTATTCCACACCGGACAAACGGTATCCCTTCTTTATGTGGTCATCCAGCCGCGTCGACGTGGGTGGCTCTACCTCGGAAATGAACGACCTGCTGCTGGACGGGGCGCCGTTAATGAATGGAAACAAAGGCACCTACGCGCCGCCAATGGATGCAGTCCAGGAGTTCACCGTTCAGCAAAACAGCGTGGACGCCGAATATGGGCACAGCGCGGGCGGCATCTTGAGTATCGCCATGAAGTCCGGCACCAACCAGTTGCGCGGCACGGCATACTACTTCGGCCGCAATCCCAAGCTCAACGCGCGCAGCAACGCCGTCAGCAATAGCGTGAACCGTACGCGCAACAACATTGCTGGAGCCAGCGCCGGCGGCCCCATCCGCAAGAACAAGCTGTTCACATTCGCCAGCTTCGAGAATTGGCGGGTGGTGGAGTTCGCCTCGCAGATCAACGCGACGCAACCGACCGCGCTCGAAATGGCCGGTGATTTCTCGAAGACACTGAACAAGTCCGGCGGGCTCCGGACCATTTACGACCCCTGGACCACGCAACTTGATCCAGCCACCAGCAAAGCTACTCGTATGCCGTTCGCGGGCAACGTCCTGCCATCCACCCGTATCGACCCGACAGCGAAGATCGTGATGGGCGATCAGTGGCTGCCCAACAATCCCGGTGACGACGTCATGGGCACTAACAATTTCAAGGCGGGCAGCTACCGGCGGCACCGCTACTGGAACTTCTCCGACCGTACGGACTGGAACATGAACGACAAGTGGAAGGTGTTCGGACGTTTCAGCCGTTTCCAGAACACGCTGAACCCGGAACCGTACGCCAAGTCCCGCGGCCTCACCCTGAACGGCGGCATCATGAACTCGCAGAACATCACCGGGGACGCCGTCTACACCGTCACACCCACCACGGTGCTGAACCTGCGCGCCAGCTATGCTTCGCTCAAGGACGATCTGGACTCGGCGGAGATCACCGAGAAGGACCTCCAACAGTTCTGGCCGAACAACGCCTGGTATAAGCCGTACATCGGCGACTTGAAGGCTCTGTTCTATCCTTCCATGGGCGGCCTGGGCCGCAAGAGCGCATGGTATCAGCGCAGCCACACCTACAACTTCTATGCCCGCCTGTCGCAACAGCGCGGCAAGCACTACATCAAATACGGCACCGAGCACCGGCGCTATTCGCAATGGGTCAGCTTCCCCAGCGCCATCGTCATGGATACCAACCAAGCGGCTCTGACGGCGGACACCTACATCAATCCGGTGACCACCATGTCCGGTTCTCCGTGGGCCACTTTACTGTTGGGCGCCCTGAACAGCGGCAGCATGGGTTACGTCTCGCCCCAGGAGGCGCGTTCACGCTTCTACTCGCTGTACTTCCAGGACGACTTCAAATTGTGCGATCGGATCACCCTGAACCTGGGTATGCGCTGGGAGTTCGAAACTCCGCCGTGGGATACTCAATACCGCTACACGCGCTATTTGGATCTGAATAATCCGATCCCGGAGATGCAGTCGAATCCGCCGGTGATCCCATCGGCGGTGACCGACGTCGCCAAGATCAACTACCGCTGGAACGGCGCGCTGATGTTCACCGACAGCAGCCATCGAGGGATGTGGAACAGCAACCGGCACCTGTTCATGCCGCGCGTGGGCATGGCACTACGCGTCAACTCGTGGACTTCGTTGCGGGTCGGCTACGCCCGCTATATCGTTCCCACAATTAACGCCGTGGACGTGATTGAAGCGGAAGCCCCGGCTTATGGCTACAACGTCAGCTCCAGCGTGCTGGGCCCGCAGGTCGGCATACCGCGCGCAACGCTCAGCAATCCGTTTCCGGCGGACAATCCGCTACAGCCGATTCCCGGGAAGACCCTGGGCCGCTACACCCAACTCGGCGACGCCGTGTCGTGGAACTACCAGGATCTGCGCCCGGGCGTGAACGATCGATACAACGTGTCGCTACAGCAGGAACTGCCGGCCAAGATCCTCTCCGACGTGACCTTCTTCATGAACCAGGGGCGCGACCTGGGCTATTCGAAGTCGATGAACCTGGCGGACCCGAATTACAGCTACACCTACAAGTCGGCGCTGGACAAAACCGTAACCAATCCGTTCTACGGCTATTTGCCGGCGAACCAATTTCCCGGTGCACTCCGAAACTCGAAAACCGTCACCATCGGCAGCCTGCTCAAGACGTATCCGCAGTATGGAACGCTGACTCAGGTCAACACACCGGGAGCGCTGAGCCATCAGTACTCCTTGCAGGTCCGCGTGCGCCGTTCGTTTGCACGCGGCTACAGCCTCATGGCCAACTACGCCAGCAGCCTGGTACGATCCACAACTTTCTTCAACAGCACGGACGAGTACCTGGGCCGCATGACGTTTCTCGACAGCGGCGAGCCGCGGCACCGCCTGAACTTCTCCGGAACGTACGATCTTCCGATGGGGAAAGGCCGGCGCTATCTGAGCAGCGCTCCGCGCGCCGTAAACTTCGTGCTGGGCGGATGGTCCTTCAGTCCGCTGCTCACTTTCGAATCGGGCAAGTGGATCGCGTTCAACGCCATGCAGGTGGTCAAGAGCGGCTCTCCGGAGTTGAGCGATCCGACCCTCGACAAGTGGTTCGATACATCCTTCTTCCAGCGGCAGCCGTCCTACACCGACCGGTCGAACCCGATCTATTATCCGGGCCTGACCGCGCCGCGGCAGTGGAACCTGGACACCACGCTGTCGAAATCGTTCCAGATCAACGAGCGCTTCCGGTGCGAGTTGCGCATGGAAGCGTACAACACCACTAACAGTATTATCTGGTCGTCACCGAACGTGTCGGTGGATAGCGCGTTGTTCGGAAAGATCACCAGTCAAAGCAACCGCGGCCGCGAATTGCAGTACACGCTGCGCCTGCACTTCTGACAAGCTGCTGAAAAACGGGGCGAAGGTGCTCAGCCGAGCACCTTCGCCTTGTCGTTTACGGTCATCTTCTCGGCGGCGTAACGTAGCACCAAGCGAGTGGTGCGGTCCTTCCACTGGGTCAGAAACGTCACGGTCTCGCGCGGGCGTTTCGGGTAGGTTTCCTTCAACAGCCAGCCGACACCCTTCTGCACCATGTCGTCCGGATCTTCCATCAGCAGTGCTGCGATTTGAAAGATCGATTCGGTACTGCGGCCGTTCTTGCCCTCCTGCAGCAGCGCCACGGCCGCCGCGCGGCGTTTCCAATGGTTTCGTGACGCGGTCCAAGCCGGCAGTTGTTCGATCAATTCAGGCGCGTTGGCGATCGAAGCGGCCAACAGCCAACTGGAGACGCCATCGGTGTGCGCCCAATTGTGCACGTAGCGATCGATCCACCGCGCGAACAACTTGAATTCAGCGGCGCCGTACTCGCGTTGAAAGCGGCGGCAGAGATAGATGGCCACGACGCCTTCTTCCAGCGTGCCGTTTTGCCAGAGAGCATCGCAGAGTTTGAAGCGGTCCGTTGCGGACCACGGCTTCACACGGCGGTAGAGTTCAGACGCGATGCGTTTCACTTCGTCGCCGCGCACGCCGTAGTTCTTCACTTCCTCCTTGAAGAAGCGGTACTGCCCTCGGCGGAACTCCTCGTCCACGGCGGCACGGAGTTCGGCGCGCACCCATTCAGCCAGTTCGGCGATCATCGGAACCTTCCGGTTTGGGCGGCGTGCCGGCGGCCCCGCGTTCGATGCGCACACGGGCAATGCGATTGCGCTCCATCTCGACCACCTCAAAGTGCAGCTCTTCGTATTCGGCGCGTTCACCGGCCGCGGGAATGTGTCCCAACAGGTAGAGTAGAAAACCGGCCAGCGTTTCGAACCCGGCTTCGGCTGGCAGCAGGATGCCGTACTGCATCTCCAGATCGCGTATGGGTGTGGCGCCGTCCAATTCGATCACTGGAGCGGCGGCCGATGGCGCGGGGCGGCGCTGATCGTGTTCGTCCTCAATTTCGCCGAACATCTGTTCCAACACGTCTTCCAGCGTGACGATGCCGGTGATGGTGCCGAACTCGTCCACCACCATGGCCATGTGCGCACGGGCCTCGCGGAACAGGTCCACCATTTGATCCAGAGGCTTGGTTTCGGGAACCACCAGCGCGCGGCGTAGCAGCGGCCGCAAGCGGAACGGAGGCTCGGGACGTCCCAAGCGCACGGCGACATTGCGGCGGCGCCATTCGCGCAACAGATCGCGGTAGTGAACAATGCCGGCGATGTCATCGGGCCGCTTGTCGTAAACCGGTACGCGCGAGTACCCGTGAGTCACAAAGAGGTCCAGGACCTGGTCGAGCGTACTGTCGATGGAAATCGATACCAGGTTGTTGCGCGACACCATGATTTCGCGAACCACCAGGTTGTTCATGTCGAGTACACGCGGTATGACGGACGCTTCCCAGGTTTCCAGATGCCCTTCGCGCCGGCTGGAGCTGATGATGTAGCGCAACTCCTCGGCCGAGTGCCCGCCCCCGCGCGTTTCCGGTTTTAAGCCCATCACCCGCGAGATCGCGGAAGCTGAACGTTCGATGACGTGCACGAACGGAGCGGTGATGCGGCTGAAAACCAGCAATGGCGGAGCCACCAGGATGGCGAGCCGGTCGGCTTTCTCGATGGCGAGATTCTTCGGCACCACTTCGCCGACCACCACATGCAGGAACGTGATGGCGAGGAAGGCCACCAGGAAACTCGCGCCGTGCAAAATCTTCTCGCTGACCGGAGTCAGCACGGGCTGGAGCATCGCGAGAATGCTTTCGTAGACGGTTTCCTCGCCGGCCCAGCCGAGACCCAAGCTCGCCAGGGTCACGCCGACCTGCACCACCGAAAGCAGACGTTCGGGATTGGACAGCAGACTGAGCGCGGTAATGGCGCCTACATTTCCGCGATGCGCCAGTTGGCGCAGCAAACCCGGACGCGCGGAGATCAGCGCAACTTCGGCCGCGGCAAAGAATCCATTAGCGGCGAGAATCAGAAACAGCAGAATGTATCGGTACCCGAGATAAGCTTCCGGCATCGTGCAGCGAGAATCGCTCCGATTTCCAGTAGAATTCTACTAGTGTCCCTCGATCGGCTACTCAAATATATCAACTTGGTCATCGCCGCGGTTGCGGTGACGATTCTCGTATTGGGCTACTGGTTTGTGTGGCGGCCGATGCCCAAGACCTCCGGTGAACTGAAGGCGCCTGTTTCCGCGCCTGTCACCATCACGCGCGACTCCCTCGGCGTGCCGCATATTCGCGCGGCCAGCCTGGAAGACGTCTTGTTCGCGCAGGGCTTCGTCACGGCGCAAGACCGCTTCTGGCAGATGGACGCCATGCGGCGCCGCGCCGCCGGCGAGTTGTCCGAAGTGACGGGCGAGGCGGCGCTCGAAATGGACCGCGAGGCCCGTCGTCTGCGCATGGCGCGCGCGGCCAACGAGCAGGCCGCCGTGCTTTCGCAAGCGGACCGGCAGGCGCTGGCGGCGTATGCGCGCGGCGTGAACTACTACATCGAGACCAATCGGGACCGGCTGCCACCGGAGTTCTCCGTGCTGCGTTACGATCCGCGTCCGTGGCGAGTGGCGGATTCGATTCTGGCTGGTCTGGAGATGTTCCGCACGTTGACCAACTCCTGGAAAAACGACGTGCAGAAGCAGATGTTGCTAGCGGGCGGCGACAAAAACAAAGTGGAGTTTCTGTTCCCGATTCGCAGCGGTGGCGAATTCGTTCCGGGCTCGAACTCGTGGGCCGTCTCCGGCGCGCACACGTCGACGGGCAGGCCGCTGCTCGCCAACGACATGCATTTGCAATTGAGCATCCCTTCGGTGTGGCACATGGTGCACCTGGAAGCGCCGGGGCTGAACGTATCTGGGGTCACAACACCGGGATTGCCGGGAGTCACCGTCGGACACAATCAGCGCATCGCCTGGGGCATCACGAACCTCGGTTACGACGTTCAGGACCTGTACGTCGAGAAGCTAAACCCGCAGAACGGCCGCTACGTGTATGAAGGCCGCGAAGAGCAGGCGCGAGTAGAGCGAGAGAAGCTGGCGGTGAAGGGACGCGCGCCGGAAGAACTCAACAACATCGTGACGCGGCACGGGCCGGTGGTGGCCATAGAGCAAGGGACAGTACTGGCGATGCGTTGGACGGCGGCCGAACCGGGCAAGCTCCGCATGCCGCTACTGGAGATCAATCGCGCCGGCAATTGGCAGGAATTCCGTGCCGCGCTGGCGTCGGTGCCCATCGGTTTGAATTTCACCTATGCCGACGTGGACGGTAACATCGGACTCCAGGTGGTGGGACTGCTACCCAACAGAAAGAACTGCGTGGGCGATGTGCCGATGGACGGATCAACGGCCACGTGTGAGTGGGATGGGTTTATTCCGTTCGAAGATCTTCCGTCGTATTACAATCCGCCGTCAGGCATGCTGGTTACCGCGAACCAGAATCCGTTTCCGGCCAACTATCGCTATCGCGTGAGCGGCGGATTTGATGCGGGCTATCGCAGCAGCCAGATCGGGCACCTGCTCGCGGCACGCGGCAAATGGAGCGCCCAGGACATGCTGGCGATGCAGAAGGATGTCTACTCGGCCATCATGCACTTTCTGGCGCGCCAGGTGGTGGCGGCTTACGATGCGCGCGGCCGCGCCAACAAACTGCTGAGTGAACCGGCCGAAGTATTGCGCGGCTGGAACGGACAAATGGAGAAGGATCTTGCGGCGCCGATGATCGCGTCGCTGTTGTATCAGCACTTGCGGCGGCGCGTGGTGGAGCGCGCCGCACCCGGAAAGGCGCTTTTCTATCGCGCTTCGATGTCCACCGCGGTGATCGAAAAACTGCTGCACGAGCGGCCCAAGGATTGGTTCGACGACTACGACGGATTGCTCGTGAAAGCCTTCGAAGACGCCGTGGAAGAAGGGCGGCGGCTGCAAGGCGAGAAGGTCGCCAAATGGAGCTACGGCCAGTTCAACCGCCTGAGAATGATCCACCCGGTAGGCGGGCAACTGCCGAGCGTCGGTAAGTATTTCAACGTCGGTCCAGTGGAGAACAACGGATCGAGCACGTCGGTGAAGGCCGCCGGTGGCGGTACATTCGGCCCCTCCATGCGCATGGTCGCGGACGCCGGCGATTGGGAACGGTCGCTGCTCAATCTGCCGACAGGCGAATCCGGCCATGTGCTGTCCGGACACTACAAGGATCAGTGGAAAGCCTATCGCGACGGATGGAGCTTCCCGATGCAATTTCGCGCTGTCGAGGCGAAGAACGTGCTGACGCTCACCCCACAGTGAATGCCGTACAATTGAAGTTCTCTCAATAATCGCTACCAGGAGCAACCTCATGACGAAACACTGGCGTCTACCGGCCCTTTTTTTGCTTTTGAGTTCGATTGCGTTGTGGGCGCAAACCAACAACAGTCCCCAGCTTGGAGATTTGACGCACCCGGAAGTTCGCAGCCGTCAAGTTGAAGTAGCGGTACTCCCCATCGGTTCGACCGAGCCGCACGGCAATCACCTGCGTTACGACACCGACGCTCTCAGCGCGCAGATTCTAGCTGAGCGCGTGGCGGCCAAAGCCAACGCCAAGGGCGCAAAGGTGCTGGTGCTGCCCACCATGCCATATGGCGTGAACTCGAACCAGGCGCCGAATCCCTACGCGCAGAGCATCCGCCCGGCGACGTTGATGCAGTTCATCAAGGACGTGGTGGAGGTGAGCGAGCACCAGGGCATCCACAAGATCGTCATTTTGAACGCGCACGGTGGGAACACCACCACCATCGCTGCCACGCTGCGCGAACTGTTCGCCAGCAACCCCAAGGTGTTCGCCGCGCAGGTGGACTACTGGATCTCGTACGGCGACAAGATGAAAGAAGTCATCAAGACCGGCGGCGACCACGCCAGCGAAGAGGAAACCTCCATCGCCCTGGCGCTGTTTGGCGACAGAGTCCACATGGACCGCGCCGTAAAGGCCAAAGACACGCCGCTCGCGCTGCCCAGCCTGAAGGTTCCCTACATTCATTTCATGCGGCCGTGGATGTACGTGAGCGACAACACGGGAACCGGCGATCCCACGCAAGGTTCGGCCGACAAGGGACGCGTCCTGGTGGATGTGTTTCTCGACCGGATTTCGAATTTCCTGAAAGAACTGAGCGACGCCAAACTCACCGAGACGTTCCCGTTCGACTTCAAGAAGTAAGGAGCACTCATTAGAAATGGACACTTCGATTTTTCACGGCATTCTTCCGGCTATCGTCACTCCGCTCGATGCGGATGGGCATTTTGTTCCGGCGGCGTTTGAACGCCTGCTGGAGCGCGTGTACGCGGCCGGCGTACACGGCGTTTATGTGTGTGGACAGACCGGAGAAGGTCCGCTGCTGGGAGTCGACGATCGCAAGCGCGCGGCCGAAGTGGCCGTAAAATGCTCGCCGAAGGGCAAGCAGGTGATCGTGCATTGCGGCGCGACGCGGCCGGAGGATGCGGTCGAACTGGTGAAGCATGCCGCGCGGTGCGGCGTGACGGCGGTTAGCAGCCTGCCACCGGCGGGCGGCTATCCGTTCGGCGAGGTCGTGGGCTATTATCGAAAGCTCGCCTCGGCAACCGACATTCCGTTCCTGGTTTACTTCTTTCCGGACGTCGCTCCGTCGATCAACCGCGTGGAACAAATCCTGGAACTCTGCGCCCTTCCCAATGTGGCCGGACTGAAATTCACCGACTTCGACCTGTACCGATTGGGGCTTCTGCGGCAGAGCGGCGCGGTGGTCTATAACGGCCGCGACGAAGTGCTGGCCGCCGGCTTGATGATGGGCGCGAACGGCGGCATCGGCACGTTCTACAACCTGATCCCCGAGCTGTTCCTGGAAGTCTACGCGCTGGCGTGCGCCAACCGGTTCGTGGAAGCGCGCGCGGTGCAGTACCGCATCAACGAACTGATTCAGCTCACGCTGCGCTTCCCTGCTCTGGCCGCGGTCAAGCAGATGCTGACGTGGTCCGGCATCGATTGCGGTCCGGTGGCCGAACCGCGGCGCGTGTTGAACGAAGCCGAGATCACTGAGCTCAAGCGCCAATTGGCCGCCTCGAGTTTCGCGGGCGCGCCGTTCACCGGCGCATAGGACCGGCGTCATGCGGCCTGAACAGTGGGAACTCTTCAAAACGGTAGCGAAGGGCGGCGCGGTGGCGCGTCCGCCCGTCGCACTGATCGTCGATAGTCCCTGGATTCCGGGCTACGCCGGCGTGGATCATCTGGATTATTTCTTCGATGACGAAGTCTGGTTTGCGGCCAACCGCCGCATCATCGAAGAGTTTCCCGAAGTGATTTTCTTCCCGTCGTGGTGGGCCGAGCTCGGCATGGCCATCGAACCCACCGCGTTCGGTTCGCGCGTGTGTTGGCATCACGATCAGCCGCCCAGCATCGCGCCGTCGCTCACCGATCTGGAGCGCATTCCCACGGTTCCCGATCCGCAACACGACGGACTGATGCCGGTGGCGCTGCGCCGCTACAGCAAAATGAAGCAGCGCATCCGCGACGCGGGGTTCATCATCCCGGCGGTGGCGGCACGCGGGCCGTTGTGCCTGGCGTCATTTCTACGAGGTGTCACCGAGTTCATGATGGACCTGGTGGAGAACCCCGAAGGCGTACACCGTTTGCTGGACGTCACAACTGACACCGTGATCGCGTGGTTGCGCGCGCAGGCCGAGGTATTGGGCGAGGGCGTCGAAGGCATCTTCGTGCTCGACGACATTGTCGGCATGCTCTCGCGCACGCGTTATCTGGAATTCGCCCAGCCTTACTTGCGACGCATCACCGACGCCTTTCCCGCCGAATGGGTGAAGGTATATCACGACGACGCCAACGTGCGTCCGTTTCTGGCCGAGTTGCCCGGCGCCGGGTTCGATGTGCTGAATTGGGGCTACGACCTGGACGTCACGCAGGCCATCGAAAAGACCTCGGGTGAAATGACGCTGATGGGCAACGTGGCGCCACTCGACTTGGGCGTGCGCGGAACGCCGGAGCAAGTGCGTGAAGCGGCAGCCGCGGTGCGCGCTAAAGCCGCGGGCCATCCGCTGATCCTGTCGTTCGGTGGCGGCGTCAGCATGGGCACGCCGGCCGCCAACATTCAAGCGCTGATCGAGGCGGCGCGCTGAAGCGTCAGCCGATCGGTTCGAATCGCCCATCGCGGCGCAGGTAGTATTTCCTGCCGCGCCAGCGTATCGTGTTTCCGAAAAAGCCCAGCAGCCAAAAGATGAAGCTTGCGATATCCTGAAGCGGCACCAGATACCAGCACCGCAGTGTGAGCGGATCGTGTAGCACCAGCCGCGCGGTCGCATCGGCCGCAGCCGCTCGCAGCACCGTGATCAGTGCCAGCGCCGGCCACCAATCGGGCCGCAACACCGTCATGAGCAGCGCGACCGGCAGTGGATTGGTGAACACCTGCCCGATGTAGCCGTATGGCCGCGAGCGGCGCGTGCTGCGCGACCAGCGAAGACGATGCGCGGCGTTGGGACGGAAACGCTCGGTGCCGATGCGGTGCTCCACCACGGTCCAGGACAAGCCCACGCCGAAACCTTTTTCCGCGGCGCGCTGCCCCATGACGAAATCCTCGGCCAGATAATCCTTCAGGCTTTCCAGTCCGCCGATGGCGGCGAGCGCGCGACGCCGCGCCACAATGGTGGGGCCGACGGCGAACTTCATACCTTCGAGCATGCGCGCCACCAGCACGCCGCCGAGGAACTCCGTGTTCATCCCGATGGCTTCTAGCGTTGACCACAGGCTCGCGCCCGGCACGGCGCGATAGGGACACGTGCTGAGCGCCAGATCGGGATCGCGAAACTCGGCCGCAACTTCGCGTAGAAACAGCGGCCCCACGCGGATGTCGCTGTCGCTCATCACTACTAGCGAATACTGCGACTCTTCCAGCATCGCCGCCAGGCTGAAGATCTTGGCATTCGGATAAGGCGGATCGCCGGTGACGATCAACTGCGTGGGCACGTCCGGATACTGCTCGCAGAGCCGCATCACGATGGGTACGGCTGGATCGTCGCCGTGGCGAACGCCGAACAGGATCTCGAACTTCGCGTAGTCTTGCTCGAAGAAGCTGCGCAGATTCTCTTCGAGTCCTTCGTCGGCGCCCGCAAGCGGTTTCAGAATGCTGACCGGCTCGGTGTTGCGCGCGAGCGCGGGCCGGTCCTGAAGATAGCGTCGCGCGGCGATGACCGTCATCACACAGTACACCGCCCCGCCCGCTACCAGCGCGGCCAGGAGCAACGCCGGCACCCAAAGCATGTTGTTCTACTCGGTCGTGGCTCGCGAAGCGTTCTGCTCGCTGATCTTCGCGATGAACTCTTCCACCGTGGATGAACCTTGATCGCCGTGCTTGCGATGACGCACGGAAACGCTGCCGGAAGCAGCTTCGCGATCGCCCACGACCAGCATGTACGGGATCTTCTGAAGCTGCGCTTCGCGGATCTTCAGATTGACTTTCTCCTTGCGGTCGTCCAGCGTGACGCGGATGCCGGCATCCTTCAGACGTGCCACCAGCGATTGCGCGTACTCAAGCTGGCGATCGGTGATGGGCAACACGGTGGCCTGTATGGGAGCCAGCCACACCGGGAAGGCGCCGGCGTAGTGCTCGACCAGAATACCGAAGAAACGCTCCACCGAACCGTACAGCGCGCGATGCACCATCAACGGCTGGTGCGCCTTGCCGTCTTCGGCAATGTATTCGAGACCGAAGCGGCGCGGCAGCGTGAAATCGAACTGCACGGTTGAAAGCTGCCACAGGCGTCCGATGGCATCGACCAGTTTCACATCGATCTTCGGACCATAGAAGGCCGCTTCGTCCGCCATCACTTTCACTTTCATGCCGAGGCGGTCGGTGGCCTTGCGCAGCGCGTTCTCGGCAAGCTGCCATTGGTCGGGCGTGCCGTCGTACTTGCCGCTGGCACCGCCGTCCCACGTCGATAGCTCGGCTTCATAATGCTCGAAGCCGAATGAGCGCAGCACGTCTTCGGCGAATTCCAGACAGCTCACCACTTCGTCTTCGATCTGTTCGGGCGTGCAGAAGATGTGCGCATCGTCCTGCGTGAAGCCGCGCACGCGCAGCAGACCGTGCATGACGCCGGAGCGCTCGTAGCGATACACCGTTCCCAACTCACCCAATCGCACCGGAAGATCGCGGTAGCTGTGCAGCTTGTTTTTGTAGATCAGGATGTGGAACGGGCAGTTCATGGGCTTGAGCTGGTATTCGGCATCGTCCAGTTCCATGCGCTTGAACATGTTCTCGGCGTAGAAATTGTAGTGTCCGGAAGTCTTCCACAGATCCGAACGCGCCACGTGCGGCGTATAGACCAGCGAGTATCCACGCTTGACGTACTGATCGCGCATCCAGTCTTCCAGGATGCGTCGTATGGTGCCGCCCTTGGGATGGAAGAAGATCAGTCCCGGACCGGCCAACTCCTGAATGCTGAATAGATCGAGTTCCTGACCGAGCTTGCGGTGATCGCGCTTCTTGGCTTCCTCGATTTGCGCGAGATAGGCGTCCAGGTCCTTCTTGCTGAAGAACGCCGTGCCGTAAATGCGCTGCATCTGCGCACTCTTCTCATCGCCCTTCCAATACGCGCCGGCGATCGAAAGCAGCTTGAAGGCCTTGATTTTCGCGGTCGACGGCACATGCGGGCCACGGCAGAAGTCGATGAACTTGTCGCCGAGCGTGTATTCGCTGAAAACGTCGGTGGCCTTTTCGTCGATCAGTTCGCACTTCAGGTTCTCGCCCATTTCGGCATACTTCTTGAGACCTTCGGCCTTGGGCGTGAGCTTTCTTTCATACGGAAGATCGCGCTTCTGCAAATCCCACATGCGCGCTTCAATGGCTTCCAGGTCTTCAGGCGTGAACCCTTGCTCGCGCTGAAAATCGTAGAAGAAACCGGTATCGGTAGCGGGGCCGACACCTAGCTTCGTGTCCGGAAAAAGTTCCAGGACGGCTGCAGCCAGCAGGTGCGCGGTCGAGTGCCTGTAAACGGTAAGCGCCTCGGGGCTGCGAGTGGTCAGAATCTCGACGGTTGCGTCAGTTTCAAACGGACGGGTGAGGTCGAACAGTTCTCCGTTGACTTTGGCCGCGATCGCATCTTCGGCCAAACGCGGGCTGATGGAGCGCGCCACATCCAGTGGCCGGCTGCCCGCGGACACCTCCTGTCGGCTCCCATCCGGGAGTGTGATTGTAATGCTGCTCATAGCGTGTGTTTTTCAGCGTAGCATACCGCCTTTGAGAGTCGGGCCTTGGTCACGCTATAGTAAGGACTGTAGCGTGCTTGGTGAGTCCGACAATGTTCCCAGCCAAGAGCCAATCGACGACCCCGGACGAAGGTGATCTCGTCGTACGCGCCCAGCGCGGCGACACCAGCGCATTCACCGAACTGGTGAGCCGTTACGAACGCCGAATCTTTCGTCTGGCAAAGAACATCACACAGAGTGACGAGGACGCCGAGGACGTTTTGCAGGAGGCCTTCCTCAAGGCCTACGAGCATTTGGGCGGTTTCCAGGGGCAGTCAAAGTTTTACACCTGGATCGTACGAATCGCCGTCAACGAAGCCTTGATGAAGTTGCGCAAGCGCAAGACGGACCGCACCGTTTCGTTGGATGAGACCATCGATACCGGCGAGGAGAACGTGGTCCGCGAGATCGCTGTCTGGGACGACAACCCGGAACAGCGCTACTCGCAGCAGGAAATCCGCGAGATGCTGGACAAGGCCATTATGAGCCTGCGGCCGGCGTTCCGCGCGGTCTTCGTGCTGCGGGACGTGGAAGATTTGTCGACGGAGGAGACCGCGGCGGTGCTGGATCTGTCGGTACCGGCGGTGAAAAGCCGCTTGCTGCGCGCCCGGCTTCAACTACGGGAGAAGCTGACGCGATTCTTCAAGCGCAAGGGGGACGACATCTTTGCTTACATGTAAGGAATTCGTCGACGGCATCAGCGATTTCATCGATGATGACATCGCGCCGGATCTGCGCGAGAAGCTGCAGAAGCACATTTCGGAATGCCCCAACTGTTGGGTGGTTTACGACACCACGAAGAAGACCATCCAGGTGTACAAGGGCATGGAAGCGCAATCGCTACCCGAGGATGTGCACTCACGGTTGATGCGTGCCGTTGAAAAGCGCATCGCAGCGGGCAAGTGCGATAGCGAACCTAAGAGCGAGTAGCCGCCGGGCACGCGCCGCGATAGTAACCGCACCGCACACATTGTTCATCTTCCCGCGTTGGAAACTCCAGAGTGTTTTGTGCGTCTACGAGTGCGCGCACGCTTTGGCGCGCGGCGTCGAGCGCGGCGCGGTCGAGCGGAACATCCACTTCGTTTCCAGTTCTCAAATAGCAGAGCACGGCGCGGCCGGGCAGCCTCCCGTAGATTCTTTCAAGTGCCAGCGCGTACAGACGTAGTTGCAGCGCGTAGGCTTCGGCGCGGTCTTCGTGGCGGTCGGTTTTGTAATCGGCCAGGATCAGTTCCCCGCCCTCTTCAAACCACAAATCGATTTGCCCGCGCAACACGATGTCGTCGAATGCGCACAGGAAATCGAACTCACGCTCGATGCGAGTGGCGCGCGCCGCGCGTTGTCCTAGCTCGCTCGCAGTGAAGCGCGCGACTAGTTCCAGCGCCTCCGGCGCCGGCGTTTCGACCTGGTTACCCGCGAGCA
>CAZDIZ010000073.1:0-1440 GCA_964505625.1 uncultured Solibacteraceae bacterium
CCCGCTTCCATGTCCAGGATGACCACGTCGCCGGGTTTCACCACTACGTTGCGCACCAACGACTTCAGCAGCACGCTTTCCGGACACGCGCAGCCGGCTCCGGCGCGTTGCGCCGCTCCCAGAACCAGCAGGTCCACGCCCGCGTAGTGCGTGCCGTATTGTTCGGCGATGCCCGACACGTCCGGATTCAGCCGAAAGATCTGGCCGAATTCGCGCGCCTTGGCTCCGGTGCGTTCTTCAATCAACTGCCGCTCTTCGCTGATGGTGCGAACTTGCGCGCGCAATTCGGCGGGAACACCCAGCGCCGAGGCCAGGTTCGCGTCGGGGTCGGCGTCCACCGCCAACACGCGGCGTCCACCGGCCGCCCACAAACGGGCCAGGGTTCCGGCCAGCGTCGACTTCCCTACTCCGCCCTTGCCGGAAATCGCTAGTTTCAAACTCACTTGGGTTCCTCCGATTTTGCGCGGCCCACTTCCGCCAAGCACTCCTCCGCCGATTTGCACCACGCCGCGCAGGAAAGATCGTTGCGGGGATTCAGGTTCGGCGCTCCACACTTGGGGCAGTTACGCTTTAGATCGTTCTTGAAAAACTCCAACGCCTGGCCGCACTTCGTGCACGGCACTTCGAAAACGTCTTCAGGTTTCCAATAGCGTGTGTCTTGTCCGGGACAGCGGGGTTTCGACATCGGTGGCGCTCAATCTATTTTATCGGGAAAGACGGCCCCGCTCGCGCGCGCTTTGAGTAACGCACTCTCGAAGGTAAACAGAGGGAAGTTCGATCCGAACAGCAGCCGGGCGGACGGTGTGAACGTCTCCATCATCGCAATATCGAAATGGAGGCGCGCACCCGCTACGACGCGCTTCGCGTTGAGAACCTGCACACGTGCGCGCGGCAGGCGGTCCAGGTGCGCAGTGAGTGGCGCGAGGTCGACGTCTTTAACGCGCATCAGTGGGTGCTGCGTGCGGACGTCTTCCATGCACGCCACGATCTGCAACAGTAGCCCGCGCGCGGTGGCGGCTTCGAGCAGTTCCGCAAATAGCGGACTACTCAGATCGTAGCCGTGATAGTTCGGGTGCAAACGAATGCCGCGCATGCGGTGCCGTTCGTGGCAGCGCCGCAGATCTTCGCGCCAATCCGGCAGCGCGGGGTTCACCGTGCCCATCGGCAGCAGCATGCCGCCACCGAAACTTGCGCAGTCGGCGGCCAGGCGTTCATTCACCGCGGCAACGTCTTTGTGCAGTATTCCGTCGAAGTTTCCAGCCCACGCCTGAACCACGCCGTGACGGCGCAGTGTGCGCACCAACTTCGCGGGTTCGTCACCGGGCAAGCGCCGGAAAGGCCATCGCGAAAGGTACACGTTGGTGTCGACGATCATGAACGTTTCCCTTTCGCCTCAATCAGACGGCGCAGGTTGCCGCACAAAATCGCGCGTTTGTCCGC
>CAZDIZ010000073.1:1540-29453 GCA_964505625.1 uncultured Solibacteraceae bacterium
TGTGCTGGTAGATCGGCACGCCGAGCGCGGCGGCGCGCTCCACAATCCGGTCCAACTCCGGCGCATTTGCGTGCATGGCAATCCACAGCTTCACGCCCGTCATGGGACCGTCGCGCACGCATCGGTCGAGTTCGCTCAAGCTGGCGTCGGCATAGCGCGGGTTCAAGTACACGAAGCCGAGTATGCGGTCCGGAAACGCACGCATCGCGCGCAGCACTTGATCGTTCTGCTCGCGTAATTGCTCCGGCGTGGGATCGGCGATGAGCGGGTATCCCATGAAGACAACCAGCTTTTCGATCCCCACACGGCTGGCCTCGCCGAGCAGTTCGCTTGCGCGCTGTTCGGGCGTCTCGCCCTTCACACCGAGCAGGTGGCAGTGCGCGTCCCAAATGGGCGCCGCGGAACTGGCGCCCAGCCGCCACGCTGGAATCGCTCCGGCGGCTTGCGAGAGAAACGCTCTTCTATTTGGTTTTCCGGGCACCTGACGGCGCCTCCGCCACATACTTCTCCGGCAACACCTTCACGCCGGTGGTGAATTTGAAATTACGTTTGTTGGGACCGGGATACGTCATCTCGACGAAATACGCCGTGAAGCCCGCAGGCGGCGCGGGCACCTTGGCCACGTAGACGCCGTTCTTGCCATTGAGCACGGTGCTCTTATAGATTGGCCCGACCACCTCCAGACGGAAATCGCGCACCTTGGGGTTGGTGGCCTGCCACAGCTTCACTTCGGTGGGCGCGGTGGCAGAACGCACGCGGATGGTGCCGTCCTTTTCGATCTTCCATGTGAACTTGGGACGCGGCGTACCATTCAGCACGGACTGATAGAACGCCGTCATCGTGTCGGGCGCGTCGGAGTTCTTGAGCGAGTGATCGGTGTTGGGAACGTAGCGCAGGTACTTCTCGCCGGGCAGATCGTCGAAGTAGAACTGCGAGGAATCCGGCAGGAAGAACTGATCGCCGGCCGCATTCACAATGTATTTGGGCATGGTGAAGCGTTGGCGGTATTCGTAGGGCTCCACCACCTTCATGAGCGCGCGAAACTCCGGACGGCCCACCCAATCCATGACCTTGGAATCGACGTAGTCGCGAATTGTGGGCGCCCAGAATCCGTATGCGCGGTAATGGTGGATCATGGACTTCTCCATGTTGAGCAGGTCGATCACCAGCGGCATGATGGCCACCACGCGCTTGTCGACGGCGGCGGTGGTCCAGGTGGTCCAGCCGCGCTTGGACGCGCCGGCCACGGCGTAGCGGTCGATCTTGACGTTGCCGAACGCGGGCGTCGCGGCGAAAGCCGTGACCGCGTCCATGGCGCGCACGGCGGCTTTGGTCATGGGCAAACGCAGAGGCCACTTGGCGTCTCCGGTGCGCATGTACTTGTCCCAGGTGTAGGCGACGATCGCATCTTCGCGGCGCTGGCGCGTTTCGCCGGCAAACACCAGCGGTTGATTCGGCACCATGCGCAGGTCGGCCACCACCGTATTGGTGGCCGTGGCGATTCCCGCGAGCGTACGGTCAACCTTGGCGGGAGGATCGCCGCCGTTGTTGCCGCCGTCGATAAACAGCAGTCCGGTGGAGCCCGAGACCTTCTCGGGTTTGATCACGATCACCCAATGCTTCCAGAGCGTGCGGTTGACTTCCTTTTCGGTGAGCCAAGTTTGCGAGGCCATGTCGAGCACATAGGCCGTATAACCATCGCCTGGAATGGTGCGCACCAGATCGAATTTGTAAGCGGGATCGGGCTTGGCGACGTATTCGTCCAGAGCAGTGCGTCCACTGGGAGCCGCGCACGCGGCGCCCACCACAAGTAAGGCCAGCGCAAGGCGCGAAAAAAGAGTCCAAGATCGATTAAGCATGGGTTTCGAAACCTAGTTAGAATGAACATTCTAACAATGACCGACACGCTCATCGCGGAAAACCTGTCCAAGCAGTTCGGCGAAGTACGCGCCGTTGACGACGTGAGCCTGCGCGTCGGTGCCGGCGAGATCGTGGGATTGCTAGGGCCCAACGGCGCCGGTAAGACCACCATCCTGCGCATGATCGCGGGCATCCTCACGCCCGATCGCGGCCGCGTCGAGGTTGGCGGCATCGATATTCGCACGCAACCGCTCGAAGCCAAGCAGCGCATCGGGTTCCTGTCTGGCGACACGCAAATGTACCGTCGCCTCTCGACGCGCGAGGCGCTGGAGTTTTTCGGCCGCCTGTACGGCATGGAAGAAGATCGCCTGCGGCGGCGCGTGGATGAGATCACCAAACAGCTCGACATGTCGTCGTTCGCGGCGCGCGCTTCCGGTGGCCTGTCGTCGGGCCAGAAGCAGCGCGCCAACATCGCCCGCGCGTTTCTGCACGAACCGGACTTGCTGATCCTGGACGAACCCACGGCGGCGCTGGATGTGGTGAGCGGACAGTTCATTGTGGATGCCATCCAGCGCGAGAAGGCGGCGGGCCGCGCCGTGCTGTTTTCCACGCACATCATGAGCGAGGCTGAGTATCTCTGCGACCGCATCCTGCTGCTGCACCAGGGGCGCATCGTGGACCAGGGCACGTTGCCGGAACTGATCGAGCGCGCCCAGGCGCGCAACCTGACCGATGCCTTCCTGAAGAACATCGGCGCCACGCAGGGAGGCGACGCGCAATGAGAGCACGCATTGTCTGGACCATCTACCGCAAGGAGATCATCGAATCGCTGCGAGACCGCCGCACGCTGTTCATGATGGTGGTCGTACCCATTCTGCTCTATCCGCTGTTAATGATCGGCATGAGCAAGCTGATGGAGTCGCAGTCGGAAGCGCAGGAAGCGCGCACCAGCCGCGTGAGTATTTGGGGCACGGTTCCCAGTTCACTGGTCGCCGAGATCGAAGCCAAGAAACGGGCCAAGGTCGAAATCTGGGGTGGCATACCTGGGCCGCTGAAGGCGGAATTCGAGGCGGGCCGTTTGGTTGCGCCGGAATCCACCACGAAAGAGGGCATGCCGGAAACGCCCGTGGTGGCCGCTGCGCGGCCCCTGATTCTCGACCGGCGCTACGACGCAGTCCTGGTATTGTGGCCTGGATTCGAAAAGCAGATCGAGGCTGGCGGATTGGGTTCGGCTTCCCTGCTCTACGATTCAGTTCGTCCGGATTCGATCACCGCGCGGCGGCGGATCGAGAGTGCTGTGAACAACTTCCGGCGCGAACTTCTCAAACAACGCGAAGCTCAAAATGGCCTGCAAGCGGGCTTCACGACCGCGGTCCGCGTTGAGGCGCAAAACGTCGCTCCAACCAAGCGCAAGTCGGGTTTCGCGTTGGGCACCATGCTTCCGTATTTCCTCATCTTCATCACCGTGATGGGCGGCTTCTATCCGGCTTTGGACTTGACTGCGGGCGAGAAGGAGCGCGGCACCATGCAGACGCTCTTGTGCGCCCCGCTACGGTCGACCGAGATCATTGCGGGCAAGTTTTTCACGGTTTGGAGCATCGGCCTCATCGCCAGCCTGGTGAACATCGCCAGCATCTCGGCTACCTTCGCGCGCATCAAGATGCCGGGCGTCGAGGTGTCCCTTTCGCCCGGAGCTTTCCTGCTCGCGTTTGCACTGCTGGCGCCGGTTTCGCTGATGGTGACCAGCATCTTCCTGGCGCTGGGCGCGTTCGCCAAAGATTTCAAGGAAGGCCAGAACTACATGACGCCGGTGATGATGGGACTGACCATTCCCATGATGATCACAATGGCGCCGGGTATCGAATTAAACGGCTACCTGGCCTTCGTGCCGGTGGTGAACATCGCCCTGCTGATCAAGTCGCTGTTCGTCGGCGAGGTGCATCCGGATTTGGTCTTTCTGACGTTGCTCGCTTCCACCATGTACGCCGCACTGGCGTTTCTGGTGGCGACGCGCGTATTCGAGCGGGAAAACGTATTGCTTGGCGGCAAGGTGGATTTGCGCAGCCTGTTTGCGTTTCGCCGCGCGGAGGTGCAGCGTCCCACTCCGGGTTTCGCGTTCTTCGGCTTTGCGCTGGTTCTGGTGTTGGCCTTCTACGGCAGCCTGATGCTCACCAGATTCGGCGCGGCCGCGCAACTGGTGAGCGTCGAATTCGGATTCTTCCTGCTGCCGTGCCTCGCCTTCCTCGCGCTGGGGCGCTTCCCCGTACGCGAAACGCTCGGTTTGCGCATGCCTCCGTGGCGCGGATTGCTGGCCAGTATTCTGTTGGGCGCCGCGGCCTGGACGGTGGCGAGTGGCGTGCTCGTGCGATTGTTGCCGCCGCCGGAGTCGCTGGTACGCGCTTTGGAGCAGATACTGTTGCTCGATCACAAGCCGGTGCCGCTGTGGGTGCTATGGTTGGCCATCGGCGTGATGCCGGGTGTGTGCGAGGAACTCTTCTTTCGCGGCTTCGTGATGAGCGGCTTCCGTGCTTGGGGCAAATGGCCGGCCATCCTGCTGGCCGCGTTTCTGTTCGCGCTGGCGCATGCGTCCATCTATCGACTGCTGCCCACGTTGTGGCTGGGCATCGTTTTCGGCTACGCCGTCTGGAAGACACGCTCGGTGGTATGCGGCGTCGTGGCTCACGCACTCAACAACGCGTTGATGGTCACTATCGCGCGCACACCTTCGTTGGCCGAGGCTTCGGGCGCCAAGGGCGCCGCCGCGCTTGGCTGGAATTTGACCGTCGCCGGCTTGGCCATCACGGCTGTGGCGCTCCTGTTGCTTCGCTCGATCAAAGAAGAAGACACTGTTAAGTAGGATCGAGGTCACCCACCGTGAAACGAAGAGACTTTCTGGCCACCACTACGGCCGCCACCGCTGGAGCAGGCGCCGCCGATAAACCCGTGCGCGACAAAGCGCTCGTTTCGACCTATTGGGGCACGCAGTACTACGACCATCAGGAACGGCAACAGATCGCCGATGTCCTGGAGTCCCGCAATCCATTTCGTTACTACGGACACGGCGCGGAGCCGCCCAACAAAGCGGCCACCTTCGAACGCGAGTTCGCGGCCCGCATGGGCACACGCTTCGCTTTGGCCGTAGCCACCGGCACAGGAGCCATGGACGCGGCTATGGCGGCGCTCGAAATCGGGCCGGGCGACGAAGTCATTATGCCCGCGTGGACCTTTGTTTCCTGCTACAACACCATCGTGCTGGCCGGCGGTCTGCCGGTGTTCGCCGAGGTCGACGAGTCGTTCAATATCGATCCCAACGACATCGAACACCGTATCACGCCCAACACCAAAGCCATCATGGTGGTGCACCTGCGTGGCGTGGCTTGCGACATGGACCCCATCCTGGCCATCGCGCGCAAACACGGCGTCAAGGTTTTCGAGGACGCCGCCCAGAGCATGGGATCAACGTACAAAGGCCGCGCCGTCGGCTCGATAGGTGACATCGGCATGTTCAGCCTGCAAATCACCAAACCGATTGCCGCGGGCGAAGGCGGAGTGCTGACTACCAACGATCCCGTGCTGTACGAACGCGCGGTGCGCTACCACGACGTGGGCGGATTGCGGCCCTATCACGAAAAGATCCTCGGTAAAGCGAAGCTTGAAGGATTCCCAGGCACCAACCTGCGGATAAACGAGTTAACAGCAAGCGTCGGACTCTCTCAGTTGCGCAAACTCGACCGTGTCCTGGGCGATGTGCGCACACGATCGAGCCGCGTCTACGAAGGCATTCGCGACCTGAAAGGCATCGCGTTTCGCAAGCGGCCGGACCCCGAGGGCGACCCCGGCGCCATCGTGTTTCTGCGCTTCGACACCGCGGCGCAATGCGACGACTTCGTCCAGCGCATGAAAGCCGAAGGCGTGCCGGTCACGCGGCCCGGCAGCGCGGCGCTGCTACCCACGATTCCGTTTATCGAGAAGAAAGTGGCGCCGCGCCCCAACTGGCCCACCTTCCAAACACCGCGCGGCAAGTCGATCGTCTACGGCCCGGAGGCCTGCCGCCGCAGCGCCTCGATCGTGAAGTGTTTCGCCGGCCCGAGCATCGACCCGAAGTACAGCGATGGCGACATCGCCGATGTTGTGGCGGCCATACGGAAGGTTTACCCCGCAGTGAAAAGCGCGTAAACGCTATTCAAGCACCGTACGAAGTTTCGCGGTTAACTCGTCTGGAGTAAAGGGCTTTTCAATCAGCGCGATCTCCTCGGCGAGCACGCCGCTCGGCGCGATCACATCCTCGGTGTAGCCGGTCATGAAGAGAATGCGGGTATCGGGCCTGGCGACCTTCATGCGCTCGGCGAGTTCGCGTCCGGTAATTCCGGGCATCACGATGTCGGTCACCATGGCGTGGATTGGGCCTTCGTAATTCAAGGCCACTTCAAGCGCTTCCTGACCGTCGGCGGCAGCGAGCACTGTATAGCCTTGGGTTTCCAGAATCGCCACGGTCAACTGACGCAGGTCCTCCTGATCCTCGACCACCAAAATGGTCTCCGATCCGCGCCCCGCCAGTCCGTTCTGATCCATTTCCAGGCGCGGAGCCTCCGATTCGCCAATCAACGGTAAATAGATTCGAAACGTGCTGCCTGCGCCGAGTTGGCTGTCGACCGACACCCAGCCTTCGTTTTGCCGCACGATTCCGTACACGGTGGAAAGGCCGAGCCCTGTACCCTTGCCCTGCTCCTTGGTGGTGAAGAACGGCTCGAAGATCTTCCGCAAGGTCTGCGCATCCATGCCGATGCCGGTATCGGAAACGGACAGGACCGCGAAAGCGCCCGGCGTCGCGTCGGGATGTTCCGCCGCGGCTTCGGCGCTAACTTGGGTGGCATCGGTTTCGATCAACACTCTCCCACCCTTGGGCATGGCGTCGCGCGCGTTCACGACAAGGTTCATCAGAATCTGGTGGATCTGATTCGGGTCGGCCAGAATCCGGCAGTCGGCGGACGTGAGACGGGATTCGAGTTGGATGTCCTCGCCGACGATGCGGCGCAGCATGCGGCCGGTGTCGGCGACCACGGCATTCAGGTCCAGCGGCCTCGGTTGAATGATCTGTTTTCGGCTGAAGGCGAGCAACTGCTGAGTGAGATTGGCGGCACGCTCACCGGCGGCGCGAACCAGCTCGGCGTGCGTGCGCGCACGCGCATCGGGTGGCAGCTCCTTGAGGAGAATTTCACTGTAACCGTTGATGACGGTGAGGATATTGTTGAAATCGTGCGCCACTCCACCGGCCAGACGGCCAATGCTCTCCATCTTTTGCGCCTGCCGGAGTTGCTCTTCCAGCCGGATGCGTTCCTGTTCGGCCAGTGTGCGTTCGGTGATATCGGTGAGCATGCCGAGCGACCCGCGGAACTCGCCCCGCTCGTCGAACAATGGATTCGCCGACACGATGGTGTGCAAGGGCGACCCGTCCTTGCGCCGGAATGTGAAGGAATACTGCTCCTTATAGCCCTGCCTACGCCGCTCACGGTTACGGCGCGCCTCGATGCGAAGGTCTTCTTCGATGAAGTCGTCCACGGGCCGGTGCAGAATTTCGTTGCGCGAGTATCCCAGCAAGGACACCAGTTTGTCGTTCACGTAGGTGATGGTGCCGTCCTTGTCGACCACCCAGATACCCTCCTGCGCGGTTTCGATGAACTGCCGGTAACGCTCCTCGCTCTTGCGCAGCGTTTGTTCGGCGAGCTTTCGTTGCGTGATGTCGCGCAGGAACGAGAAGACTTTCTGCTCACTGGCCAGAAAAGCGGCTGTTACTTCCACGTCAATCACGCGGCCGCTCTTAGTGCGCTGCCGGCTTTCGAAATGATCCGAGCCGCTCCGCCGCATCCGTTCGATGCGGCGGATCACGTCATCGGCGGTTTCAATAGCCTCGACATCGGCCACCGACATCCCGAGCATTTCTTCGCGTGTGTAACCCAGCATCCGGCAATAGGCGTCGTTCACATCCAGAAAGGCGCCCCGCAAGTCGATCATGAAGAAACCGTCCTGCGCAGTTTGCAGGATGGCTCGATGCTGCTCGGCCCCCCGGCGCAACTGTGCCTCGTGCCTCCGCCGCCGGCCCACGTAAGCGCTGCCGAGCGACGCCAACGCCACCAGCAATATCCCCACCGGAACAAAGAACGACGGCTGGCGGTAGAGCGGATATGGAATCTCGAATTGGATTCCGCCGGACTCGTCGCTCAGGTTGCCAAAGAGGCTCTTAGCTTGCACACGGAACTCGTGCGGCCCCGGCGGTAATTGCAGGTAAGAAATCTCGCGCCGCGCGGACCACGGCGACCAACCTTCATCATCCAAACGGAAGCGGGTTTCCACGTCCTGAGCGGGCACCTCTCCCCAGTAAGGGAAGGCTTGCCAACGAATGGCGACGGCGTTGCCCGCAATGCTGGCCGGAGTGATGGAGACCTTGGGTCCAGGCAGGAAGCTCTCGGCCAGACTGAGCGAGTGAAGCCCAGCGGCGGTGCCGACGTATACGCGGTCCTTCAATGCGAGAATGGGCCATAGATTGTGGTTGGCGAGACCGTGGGTAAACCTCGACCAGATGCCTTTGTAGTAGCAACCGAGACCGCCGTAGGTCGCAATCCACAATCGCCCGGAGGGATCGATTTTCAGGTCCCACACCGCGTCGCTGATCAGCCCATCGGTCGTGGTCAGGAAACGGACTTCGTCGTTTTCCACCAGGCCGAGGCCGCCCGAACGATCTCCGAACCAGACCCGGTTGAGGCGGTCAATCGCAAGCGTGAAGACCCAACCGCGCACTTCGGCGGCTGTCCTCCAGCGTTTCCACTTGCCTGCCTTCCAACGAAACAGACCGCCGTTGCCGCCGAACCAGTAGGCGCCGTCATCAGCTTCCGCGAAGCAGTAGAACCGCGTGCCCGGCATGGTTTCGCCGTCGCCCCAAGGCTCGAAGCGGCCTTTGGAATAAACGTACACACCGGACCGGGCGGACGCATTCGCGTCTCGCGTGTTCTGCTCAGGAAAGCCCAGGAACCAGAGCCGCCCCCGGCGGTCCTTCTGTATCCGGTGAAATCGCAGGTCGGGCAATCCTTCCGAAGGGCCGACATGGCGCCACTGGCGCCCGTCGAAACGGTAGGCACCCGTAAAATCCGCCCCACTGCTCGCCCATATGCCGCCTTCTTCGTCTTCCGCGAGGCCCGTCACGACCAGAGGCCGCTTCAGCGGAACCGGCCACGTCCACTGCATGGCGCCTTGGCGAAGCACCCCGATGCCGTTGCCGGTAGCGGTCCAGATACTACCGTCCCGAGCATGGATGATCTCGTTCACCATGTTGCGAGAGCCTGTCGGCGCGCTCTTCCACAACGTCCAGCGGGACGACGAAGAACGGTACAAGTACAGCCCGTTCGTGGTGCCGACCCATAAATCGCCGCTGTCGCGGAACTTCACAAAGGAGGCTCGCTCCAGTGGGGACATCGAGAGCGAAACCACACTCCAAGCGCTGTTTCGCCGAACAAATATCTGGCCGGTAAGGTCAACCGCCATCGCGCCGCCATTTGCGTCGATGTCCACACCCTGGAACATTCCCTCACCGGCAAAGCTAAGCTTCGGACGTTCGGAACCTCGCCACTCCCAGACGCCGACTGCTTCTCTGGGAGCAAACGCTGCGGCCAAGGCCACGCCGTCGCGGTTTTCAGCGACGGTATTGAACAGGATGTTGGAACCGGGATAGGGCATTAGCAGTGCCCAGTCGCCGTTCGACCATCGGTAGAAGCCTTTCCGCGTGTTGAGCAGGATGGTTCCGGTGCGGGTTTGGTGAAGGCCGACAATCTCATGCATGGGCGCATCGGACTTGGTTACGAACGGACGCGTGACGCCGCCCGAATGCTCGTAGAGCGTGTCGAAGGCCCGCATCAGGAGGTGGTCCGAACCCGCTACTGCCACTGCGGCGACGCGAAGCACCGTGCCGCCCGCTTTGAGTGGAACCAGGTGAAAACCGTTCTCTCCACCCTTGTATAGGTGGCCACCGACAACCGCCAGTATCCCCGCCTTACCGAACGCGCGCACCGAGGAAGAACGTGCCGCAGGTACTCCTTGACCCGGCCCCATCGCGTGCCAGCGATAGCCGTCGTACCAAGCCAGGCCCGCACTCGTGGATGCCCAGACGCCGCCGGCGGGAGTTTCCACCACATCGTTCACGCTATTGGACGGCAATCCGTAGTCGGTATCGTAGCGGACCCACCGCCACGTCTCATCGAATGCGTCCGCTCCGAAACAGAGCCTTGAGGCGAGAATTAGCACCAGGAGTCCGAACGGACTCCCCCGCAGCCCCCGAAGGAGCATGGGTCTTGGTTCGGTAAGTAACCGGTCCGACTTCATTCGTGCGCCGGTGCTCAACTCCCCACTAAAACCGCAATCCGACCTGCGTGATAAGAACTTAGGCTAGCAGCCGCTCCATTTTCGAACCGGGGACGAACATGGTCTGATCCCGGTCCGGTCCGACGGACACGCAGCCTACTTCCACTTCAACGGCTTCCGACAGGTACTTCAGGTAATCCTTGGCTAACTGCGGCAAATCCTGGTAGCGCTTCACACTGCTGGTAGACGTCTTCCAACCCGGCAGCTTTTCGTAAACGGCCTCGATGTTGTCCAAACCGTTACGCGTCGCCGGCATCTCGGTGACGGGCACACCGCCTTTGCGATAGCCGACGCAAACGGGAATCTCGCTGAGGGTGTCCAACACGTCGAGCTTGGTGATGATGAGACTGTCGAACCCGTTGATGGTGGCGGTGTAACGAAGCAAGGGCACGTCGAACCAACCGCAGCGGCGTGGGCGGCCAGTGACCGCTCCGAATTCGTTGCCGACTCTGCGCAATTCGTCGCCCGCAGGGCCATGATCCTCGGTGGGAAACGGCCCCGCGCCTACGCGCGTGATGTAAGCCTTGGAGACGCCCAACACGCCGTCGATCTTCGTCGGAGGCACGCCGGACCCCGTCGCGGCGCCGCCCGCGGTGGCGCTCGAGGAAGTCACGAACGGAAACGTGCCATGGTCGATGTCGAGCATGGTGCCCTGAGCGCCTTCAAACAGTACGCGCTTACCGTCGCGGATGGCGTTGTTGAGCAGCATGGCCGTGTCACAGACCAGCGGCCGTAGCCGCTCGGCGTATTCCGCGTACTGCTGGCGCACCTTTTCGAAATCCACGTCTTCGTGAATATCGAAGGCGCGCGCCAGCGTCTGCTTGTCTTCGGCCAGATAGTTGAACAGCGCCGGGAAGGCGTCCTTGTCGATCAGGTCCGCCATGCGGATACCGCGGCGTCCGATCTTGTCTTCGTAGCAGGGACCGATGCCGCGCGAAGTAGTGCCGATGGCGACGCGGTCCGCACGTGCTTCCGACACCTTCTCCACCATGCGATGCAGCGGGAAAATGACATGCGCGCGGTTGGACACCGCGAGTTGACCTTTCACCTGCACGCCCGCGGCTTCGAGCGCTGCAATCTCGTCGAGCAGCGCGGCCGGATCGATGACCACGCCGTTGCCGATAACGGCCAGTTTGCCGGGCCGCAGAATCCCGCTGGGAATCAACTTCAACACGTACTTACGGCCGCCGATGTAAACCGTATGGCCGGCATTGTGCCCGCCTTGATAGCGGGCCACCACGTCGAAGCGTTCCGAGAACAGATCGACGACCTTGCCTTTACCTTCATCGCCCCACTGGGCGCCAAGCACAATGAGATTACTCATGATCGCGGAAAGGGGACTGAACTGTCTCATTGTAGCGCACGTCGTATGCTACGCTGGCTTTGATGAAGCTTTCCGACGTTTTTATTGCCCTTGGAGAGGAACGCACCGGACGCCTGCTCGGGTGCATTTCCATCGGCAAGCTCAAGACTTATCAACTTTTTGACCGCGTAAAGGCGCGGTTGTACCTGCACAAGCTCAATTCGGAAACGCTGGCCAAGGCCGGCCCGCGCGTCTGGACGCGCCTGAACGAGCAGGACGAGGAATTCGCGCGCGACCTCGCGCAGGCCGTGCTGATCTCGCAACTCGACTTGGTGCGCGCGGTGCTCGACTTCCTCGGCGTGCCGCACGAGGATGGATTCTTCGCCAAGGACATGGACGCCTCGGCCTACTTAAAAGACAATTGGCAGGAACGCGTCTGGGAGAAGTTCCACGAGAGCTACTCCGAAGCCGCGTTGCTGCTTTACATCAACCATCTGGCCTGGGAACTGACCAAGGAACCGCAGATGTTCCTGCCCAAGGCCTAAAGCAACACCAAAAGAATTAACACCCAACACCATGCTGGAAGGCAAGTTAGAGGAATTGTCCCAAAGCGCGAAAGCGCGTGTCCTGGCCTCGGCCACAGCCGAGGAATTGGAAGCCATTCGCGTGGAGATCCTGGGCCGCAAAGGCACGCTGGCCGCCGTGAGCAAAGATATGGGCAAGCTCACGCCGGAAGAGCGTGCACGTATCGGAAAACTTCTGAACGCGGCCAAGCAGAGCCTGGAAGCGGCCATCGAGGAACGTAAAAGCGCCTTCGCGGCTGAAGCGCTCAAGAAGCGTCTGGATGCGGAGTGGACGGACCTGACGCTGCCGGCTCCCGGCGCGCGTCCGGGTAGCCTGCACCCCATCACGCAGATACAGGCCGAAGTCGAGGATCTGTTCACGTCGCTGGGCTTCACCGTGCTCAGCGGGCCGGAAGTGGAGACCGAGTTCAACAACTTCGACGCGCTCAACATTCCGCACGACCATCCGGCGCGCGACATGCAGGACACCTTCTGGCTGGAAGACGGCAATCTGCTGCGCACGCACACCTCGCCCGTGCAAGTGCGCGGTATGAAACGCCTGGGCCCGCCGCTGCGCATGATCGCGCCGGGGCGCGTGTTCCGCAACGAAGAAATCGACGCCTCGCACGAGCACACCTTCTATCAACTGGAAGGCATGATGATCGACCGCGAAGTGTCGATCGCGCACCTGATCTATTACATGAAGACGCTGCTCAGCGGTATCTTCCACCGCGAAGTCACCGTGCGGCTCCGTCCAGGCTACTTCCCCTTCGTCGAGCCGGGCTTCGAACTCGACATCAAATGCCTGATCTGCGGAGGCGACGGTTGCGCGGTATGTAAGCAGAGCGGCTGGCTGGAACTGCTGCCCTGCGGCCTCGTGCACCCGAACGTGCTGCGAAACGGAGGAATCGATCCGGACGAATGGAACGGATTCGCCTTCGGCCTAGGCCTGACAAGACTGGTCATGATGCGTTACATGATCGACGACATAAGGTTGCTGCAAGGCGGCGATCTGCGGTTCCTAAAGCAGTTCTAAAGGAGACAGAAGACAGGAGACAGGAGACAGAATGGCTCGCGAGGCGGCCCAGAGGTTCGAGGATTTGTTGATCTGGCGGAAGGCCCACGAATTTGTGTTGGCCGTTTATGCGATGACCGCTTCGTTTCCGAAGCACGAGACGTACGGGCTTGTGAGCCAGATGAGACGTGCTGCTGTTTCAATCCCCGCCAACATCGCCGAGGGTTTCAAGAAAAGAGGCCGGGCCGACAAGGTGCGCTTTCTGAACATGGCCCAAGGTTCAATCGAAGAGAGCAGGTATTACCTGATCCTGGCGCGGGATCTCGGCTATGCCAACACTGAAACTCTCTCGGGCGACATCGATGAGGTGGGCAAAATGGTACACGGCTACGCGCGCGGCATTCTGTCTCCTGTCTCCTGACTCCTGTCTCCCTTTTGAGGCTTTCCCATGAAATTCTCTTACAACTGGATTCGCGAGTTGGTTCCCGGGCTTGAGGTTCCCGCCAAGGAACTCGGACTGCTCATTACCATGAAGACGGCCGAGTGCGAGGGCGTCGAGCCTTATGGCGCGCATCTGGCACAGGTGGTCGCCGCCAAGCTTGTTTCGGTTGAGCCCATTGAGGGTAGCCACAACCGCAAGGTCGTGGTCGATACGGGACGCTATGGCGTCAAGACCGTGGTGTGCGGCGCCCCGAATGCTCGCGTTGGACTGGTCAGCGCTTATGTTCCCGCCGGCACCGTGCTCGAAGGCCGCGAGATCCGTAAGGCTGTCATCAGCGGTATAGAGAGCGATGGCATGCTCGCTAGCGGCGCCGAGCTTGGTGTCAATCGCGATGCGGCCGGGATTCTTGAACTCGACTGCGCTCCCGGCGCTTCCGTTCCGGGTTGTGAGCCGGACTGGACCATCGAGATCGACAACAAGTCGATGACGCACCGGCCGGATCTTTGGGGCCATCACGGCATGGCTCGCGAGGTCGCCGCGATTCTCGGCTTGAAGTTGAAAGAGCCGGCTCGTCTGGATCTGGTCCCAACGGGAGCTTCTCCGGTTCGCGTTTCGGTGGAAGACTTTGATCTTTGTCCACGTTACAGCGCTTTGGTGATGGATAACATCACCGTTCAGGCGTCTCCGTTGTGGATGCAGTACCGGTTGATGACGATCGGCCTCAACCCCATCAGCAACGTCGTCGATGCCACCAACTGGGTGATGGCGGAGCTGGCTCAGCCCATGCACGCCTTCGACATGGATGCGCTTTCGGGCGACACCATCTTCATCCGTCCGGCTCGCGCGGGCGAGAAGCTTGTCACTCTGGATGAGATCTGCCATGAGTTGCAGGGCACCAACGTCGTGATTGCCGATGCCAACGGGCCCATTGCTTTGGCCGGCGTCATGGGCGGGCTCGACAGCGCGATTAATGAGCGCACCAAACGCGTAGTGCTCGAAAGCGCCAACTTCCACCCCACCAACATTCGCCGCACCGCCGCGCAGCAGAAGATGCGCACGGATGCGTCCATGCGGTTTGAGAAGTCGCAGGATCCGGTGAACACCGTTCGTGGCCTGGCGCGCATGGTGGAGTTGTTGTATCAGGTTTCCGCCGGCACCACCATCACGGGCGGCCTGGCAGATGCGGCGCGGCCCATGAAGACCCTTCCGGCGATCACTTTGCCCTTGGATTGGTTGATGCGCAAATTGGGCCGCAACGTGGATCCGGGCGAAGTGCGGCAGATTCTCGAACGTCTTGAATTCGGCGTCAGCGAACCCGCGCCCGGCGTATTTTCGGTGACCGTGCCGAGCTGGCGCGCCACCAAAGACGTTTCCATCAAGGACGATCTGGTCGAGGAAGTCGGGCGCATGATCGGCTATGCGTCGATTCCCATCGCTCCTCCGGCGATCCCGACCACGCCTCCGCACGTCGAACCCCAGCGAATGTATTTCCGTCAGGTTCGCGCCATCGTGAGCGCGCAGGGTTTCACGGAAGTCTACAACTACTCGTTCGTGAATCCTCCGCAGCTTGCGCGTTTCGGCATGGACCCGGCCGCGCACATTCGCGTCGCCAATCCAATTTCGGTCGAGCAAGGGTTGCTGCGCACCAGCCTGCTGCCCAACATCGTCCGCAACATCGAAGACAACGCGCGGCACCTCGATACGTTCCGGCTGTTCGAAATCGGCAACGAGATTCATCGCCAAGCTTCGGGTCTCCCGAATGAGATCCCGCACCTGATGGCAGTCTGCTATGCACGTGAAGACGGCGAAGCCGGCCTGCTCGAATTGAAGCGCCTGGTGGAATGCGTGCTGCCGCAAGCGGCGGTGCGCCCTGCCGAGGCCCGCGTATACGAGCATCCGGCGCGCGCGGCGGAAGTCGTCTGGCAAGGACAAGTGGTGGGGCGTTTGTTCGAACTGCATCCAACGGTTGTCGAAGGCCGCGCCGCAGTTCTGGATATCGATCTCGGTGCGACGCTGGCTCTCGGCACGCCGGAGAAGCGCTACAAGCCTATCCGCCGCTTCCCGTCGAGCGCGTTCGATTTGAGTGTCATCGCACAAACGCGCGACCTGGTGGGCGGCATCGAACAGAAGCTCACCACGCTGGCGGGTGAAGAACTCGAACGCATCGAATTCCTGCGGCAGTACTCCGGCGCTCCGCTGGCTGAAGGCACCAAAAGCGTGTCCTATCGTTTGACCATTTCGTCGAACGAACGCACGCTGACCGCCGACGACCTGACGCGCGTGCGCACACGCATTATCGAAGGCATGCGCGCGCAAGGCTACGAACTGCGCGTCTGACGTGGTGGAAGGCTTGATATACTGGCCTTCTTAATCATGCTCTCCGTACAATTGGTCGCTCCACACACGTTGGAGCCTCGCGAAATGCCGATGCCCGCGGCTCCCGGGCCGGGCGAAGTCCTCGTCAAGGTGAAAGCCGTAGGCATCTGCGGCAGCGATCTGCACTGGTACAAGGACGGCCGCATCGGCCACACGCCGGCCGCCTACCCGCAGATCCTCGGCCACGAGCCTTCGGGCGATGTCGTGGAAGTGGGCGCGGGCGTTACCTGCTTCAAACCCGGCGACCGCGTGCTGGTTGAGCCGGCACTCAACTGCGGCACCTGCGAGCTATGCATGAGCGGGCGGCACAACGCCTGCATCCGCAGCCGCTTCATGGGCACGCCGGGCACGCTCGGATTGCTCCGCGAATACGCCGTTGTTCCCGCGGCCAACCTGGTGCACATTCCCGACACCATGAACTACGTCAACGGCACCGTCGTCGAGCCGCTTGCCGTCGCCGTACACATATTGCGCATGTCGAGAATCCGGCTTGGATCGACCCTGGCCATCATCGGCGCGGGGCCCGTCGGGTTGCTCACCGCGGCGGTGGCCCGTGTGGCCGGCGCAACCGAGATCTTCATCGCCGACCGCTTGCCGCACCGCGTGCGCATGGGCAAAGCCATGGGCGCCGGCGTCGCCATTGATGTGAACACCGCTTCCCTGCGCGACGTCGTGATGGATCACACGCGCGGACGCGGCGTGGATGTGGTGATTGATGCGGCCGGCGATTCCGGCACCTTCAACTCGGGCCTGTCCATCGCGCGCTTCGGCGGACAGTACATGCTGGTGGGCCTGCCGGTGGAATCGGAGATGAAGCTGGATCTGCATCTGGCCATGGGCAAGGAGCTGACCATTCAGACGTTGAAGCGCTCCAACCACACGGCCCACGAAGCGATTGAACTATTGGAGGCGGGCAAGATTCCCGACGCCATGGTGACTCACCGGACGCCGCTCGCGCAGGCGCCGGAGGTCTTCAAGGTACTCGACGATTACCGCGAAGACGTCGGTAAAGTCATCATCGAGATGTGACACTTATAAACGGACTGAGGCCATGAAGAATTATCTTGCTTTTGATTTCGGCGCCGAAAGCGGCCGGGCCATGCTCGGAACGCTTTCCGACAACAAGCTTGTACTCGAAGAACTGCACCGCTTCCCGAACACGCCCGTGCGCGTTCCCATGGGTCTTTACTGGGATACGCTGCGCCTGTTCCATGAAATTCTTCAGGGACTCGGCATCGCCAACCGCGAGCGCAAGGTGGCGCTGGACGGCATCGGCATCGATACCTGGGGCGTCGACTTCGGATTGCTCGGCGCCGACGGAAGCCTGGTCGAATCCCCGCGCCACTATCGCGACGCGCGCAATAACGGGATGCTGGAGAAGACCTTCGCGGTGGTTCCGCGCGAGGAGATCTTCGCCCACACCGGCCTGCAATTCATCCAGTTCAACACGCTGTTCCAACTTCACGCGCTGAAGCTGGCCGGCGCGCCGTCGCTCAAGGTGGCCAAGACGCTGCTGATGGTGCCGGACCTGTTCAACTACTGGCTGACCGGCGTCGCCAAAGTGGAACTGACCATCGCCAGCACGGCGCAATTCTACAATCCGCTCAAAAAACGTTGGGCCACGGAATTGTTTGACAAGCTGGGGCTCGATGCGGCGCTGCTGCCAGACATCGTGCAGCCCGGCTCGCTGCTCGGCCCCATTCGTCCCGAGGTGCAGGAAGCCACCGGACTCGGACCGGTGCCGGTGTACGCCACTGCGTGCCACGATACGGCCGCGGCCGTCGCGGCGGTGCCCGCTCAAGGCGACGGCTGGTGCTACATCAGCTCCGGCACGTGGTCGTTGATGGGCATTGAAGCCGACGAGCCGGTGGTGAACGCGCACTGTGCCGAACTCAACTTCACCAACGAAATCGGCGCGGCGGGCAAGATTCGCCTGCTGAAGAACATCGCCGGACTGTGGCTGTTGCAGGAATGCCGCCGGGCGTGGGCGCTCGAAGGCACCGAATACTCTTACGAACAGATGGCACGCATGGCCGGAGAAGCCGCGCCGTTCGCCGCCGTCATCAGCCCGGACGCGTTCCTGGAGCCGGGCCGCATTCCCCAGCGCATCGCCGACTACTGCCGCAAAACCGGGCAGCAGCCGCCCGCCGATCACGCCAGCATGTGCCGCACGGTTCTCGAAAGTCTCGCGCTGCGTTACCGCCAGGTACTCGAGAGCCTGGAAGCACTGTCGGGCAAGAAGATCCGCGTGGTACACATCGTCGGCGGAGGTTCGCGCAACCAGGTATTGAACCAGTTTGTGGCGGACTCGACCAACCGCACCGTAATCGCCGGCCCCACGGAAGCCACCGCCGCCGGGAACGTACTAGTGCAGGCCATCGGCGCGGGCACGTTGAAATCTCTGGCCGAGGCGCGCCGCGTTGTGGGAGCCTCGTTCCCGCTCACCACCGTCGAGCCCAAGTCCACCGCCGGCTGGGACGAAGCCTACAGCAAATTCTGTAAGCTGCCAACCTCGGTTTAGCACCTAGAAACAGAAATGCACAATCATATACGCTCCCGCCGCGACTAGTGCCGCCGCAGGAATCGTGAGCAGCCACGCCCACACGATGCTGGTGGCGACGCCCCAACGCACGGCCTTCAACCGTTGAATCGATCCGACGCCCGCGATCGCTCCGGTAATGACGTGCGTGGTCGACACGCCGACGCCCACCATGGTTGACAGCAGGATCGACACCGCCGACGCCGTCTCCGCGCAAAAGCCTCCGCGTGGTCTCAGACGCGTGATGCGCGCACCCATGGTGTGAACAATCCGCCAACCGCCGCACAGAGTGCCTAATCCAATAGCCGCATGCGCCGCCAGAATCACCCAGATCGGCACAACGAAGCTTTGCAGGTAACCCGTCGTTACCAACACGCCGGTGATGATACCCATGGTCTTCTGCGCGTCGTTGGTGCCGTGCGAATAGCTGAATGCCGCCGCCGAAACAAGTTGCAGCTTGCGGAAATACACGTCCATCCGCTTCGGGCTGGCATCTCGGAATAGCCAATAAACGGCAATCATGAAGACATAAGCAGCAACAAGTCCGATCATCGGCGCCAGTATCATGAACGCGATAGTTTTGATCCATCCGCTCGCGATGAGGACGCCGAAACTGTTCGAGAACCCTTTCTCAAGGGCCGTCTTGGCAATTGCGGCGCCGGCATACCCGCCGAACAATGCGTGCGATGAACTAGTGGGCAATCCCAGCCACCAGGTAATCAGGTCCCAGGCGATCGCGCCGATCAGACCGCACAGGATCACCTGCACGGTCACCACACGCAGGTCCACCAACCCCGCGCCGACGGTCTTGGCGACACCGGTGCCGAAGCTGAAGGCGGAAATGAAGTTGAAGAAAGCGGCCCACAGGACTGCTTGGTAGGGCGTTAACACGCGGGTGGAAACAATCGTGGCTACCGAATTGGCGGAGTCGTGGAAACCGTTGATGAAGTCGAAGCACAGAGCAACAGCGATAACTACCAGCGCTAGTATCAGTTCGGGCGGCATGATGAGTGGTTTCGGGGCGGCCTACACTACGCCCTCGCCATGCAGCATACCGTCTCTGCCTTAAAAGCCGATGACAGTTTCGCTACAGTTGTGTGAACAGCCCGTGTTTTGACACGAGTTTCCGGACGATTTGCAGAGAGTGAAAAGGCCGCGAGCGGGCGCTCGCGGCAAGAAGACAAACAAAGGGCGGGAGGTGTTCTCCCCCGCCCTTCTTGGTTAGCGTTTCGCGGCCGGTGCCAGATCGCGGCTGGAAATCACGCGGTCGATCATGCCGTAGGCCACCGCCTGTTCGGCATCCATGATGTAATCGCGGTCCACATCGCGCGCCACCCGGTCCACCGGTTGCCCGGTGGCATCGGCGAGAAGCTGGTTCAGCGTTTCGCGCATCCGCAGAATCTCCTTGGCGTAGATGTCGATGTCGGCCGCCTGACCCGCCAGCCCACTCATCGAAGGCTGATGAATCAGGATTCTCGAATGCGGCAAACTGTAGCGCTTGCCCTTCGTGCCTGCCGCCAGCAGGACCGCACCCATCGAGGCTGCCTGACCCACACAAATCGTGACGATGTCAGGTTTGATGAACCTCATGGTGTCGAGGATCGCCATGCCGGCGGTGATCGAACCGCCGGGCGAGTTGATGTAGAGCGAGATGTCCCGCTCCGGATCCTCCGCCTCCAAAAAGAGCAACTGGGCGATCAGCAGATTGGCGACGGCGTCGTCAATCGGCGTCCCCAGAAAGATGATGTTCTCTTTCAGAAGGCGCGAATAGATGTCGTAGGCGCGCTCGCCCCGGGCGGTCTGTTCGACCACCATGGGGACAAGAACAGCATTACCCATGTTTCTCCATCCTCCCGCGAACTGATACCACGCTGCTTACCCTTTACGGGCAGCGAGGGCCTTTTTGCCGCGCTTCGGTTTTTCCGCGGCCCGGCGCTTGAGTTCCTGCGCCTTGGCCAGTTCGCCGATGTTGGTCCGCTCCAGGTAATTCAAGATGTAGGAGCGAAGCTCGGTCCAACTGTCGTGCATCCCGCACGGCGCCTCGTTGTTGCATTCTGCAAGCCCGCCGGGACAACGCTGGTAGTCGTTGAGTCCATCCATGGCTTCGACGATCTTCAGCAACGAAATGTCGCTGGCCTTCATACGAAGGGTGAAGCCGCCGGTCGGGCCCTTGCTGGAGCGCAGGAATCCCTTGCGGGCAAGCTGCTGAAGAATCTTGGCCAGGAAGTGAGTTGGAATGTCGGTTTGTTGAGCGATGTTCTTTACCATGACGAACTTGCCTTCCGGCACTTCCGCCAGGTAAACAAACGCCCTAATTGCATACTCCGCGGATCGAGAGTAGATCATGTTCCCCTCAACTGGTTTCGATCAAAATACTTCTTTATCTTAAATGGCTTTCCCATCTGGTAGCAAGAACAACCACGTCTCGCATCCCGCACCCTCCCAGATGTCTGCCTGAGTACAGCATATCAATAACTGTTCGTCCAGTATAGGATTTTTTTGGGGGCAAACTAACTGAAGGACCCACTTTTAACATGTGCCGCCCACCGTCCGAAAACCGTCTCACCCATCCGGGCCAGCTCGGCCGCGCCTGCTTCCGGGTCAATCGGGGCCGTCACTTCACGAACGTCCGCTTCGTTTTCGTCCTCCTTGAGCCAGCCGGTGATCATGGCCGGCGTGACTTCCAAATGGAACTGTAGACCGTAAATATTCGCGCCGCGGCGGAATGCCTGATGCCGGCACCCGTCGGAATAGCCTAGCCAGGCGCCGCCTTCGGGCAGGTCGAAGGTTTCGCCGTGCCAATGAAACACCGTGGCCGGGTTCGGTAAGCCCGCGAGCAACGGATCCGCCGATCCGGCGTCGGTCCAATGTACCGGGTACCACCCGATCTCCTTCACCGCGTTGCGGTACACGCGCGCACCCAGAGCCTTGGCGATGAGCTGCGCTCCGAGGCACACGCCGAGCACCGGCAATTGGCGCTGCGCGGCTTCCCGCACGGTCGCCAACTCCCGGTTCACATAGTCGAGTCCGTCGTTGACCGACATGGGCCCACCCATGAAGATCACTCCTTGCGCGGCCTCAAGATTCACTGGTCTGGTAATGTCGAGCGGAAGGTCGATGTACTCGTAGGTCAATCCCGCGGCTTCCAACGCGGGTGCAATCAATCCCAGATGCTCGTAAGGTACGTGCCTGAATACCAGTATGCTCATTGGATTCGTTCCCAGCGCCCAGCGAACCAGAAAAACAGTGTTTCTTACCGCAGTATAGCCTGCCGCCCCGCCTCACCGCTTCAGATGCTGGTCGAAGAACGCGCGCACCTCGGCGTCGAGTCCCAGGCCCGGCACGCTATGGCCGGCGCCGGGCACGATCCGCAATTGACTCGCCACACGTGCGTTCACCAGCGCCGCATGCAGGAGTTCGCTTTGTGAAACCGGCACCAATTTGTCCTGTTCACCATGGCCGACAAAGAACGGAGGATCATCCTTTGAAACATACGTGATGGGATTGCCGCGCGCCGCCCGCTTGTGGTACTTCACCACGTCGAAGCCCATCAGGCGCGACTCGGACAGCTTCTCGTTTACCGATGGATCGGCATTCGGGCGCCACTTGGTCAGATCCGTGGGGCCGAAGTAGTCCACCACGGCCTGCACGCGGCTGGACTCGTTCGCATTGCCGAGATCACCTTCCAGCTTCCGAACACCGCCGGAAGTGCCCAGCAGCGCCGCCAGATGCCCACCGGCCGAAGCGCCCCAAACGCCCATGCGCCGCGTGTCCAGGCCGTACTTCGCCGCGTTGGCGCGCAGCCACCTGACGGCGGCCTTGCAGTCGTGTATTGGAGCCGGAAAGACGCCCTGCCCAATCAGGCGATAGTTGATAGCCGCCACCGCGTAGCCGTATTCGGTGAAGTGCGTGCCCGGACTGGCCTCCTTGCTCCCGCCGTGCCAGCCGCCTCCGTGTATCGAGAGAATCACCGGTACCGGCGCGGTGCTCTGTTCCGGCAAGTACAGATCCAGTTCGAGAGCGAGATTCCCGACGCGCGCGTATTCTATGTTCTTCACCACCTTGGCGGGCGGCGGCGCAACCAGCGAGGCAAACATCAAAAGCCAGATCATCTGTGGCTCTCCTATTTATAGGCGCCGATGCCCACTGTGTCGGTAGGCCCCGTAAACCCCGGGCCGCCGGCGGCGACGTAACCGTGGCTCGCGCCGTCCTCGCTCGACGTGACCCAGAACGAATACAGACCTCCGTTCTTCAGATAGAAGCGGAACTTGACCGGCTTGCCCACCAGCGAACTGAGGTCCCGCCGCGATTTCCAACGCATCTCCGCGATGGTTTCATCGGAGCGCAGCGCCACCGAGTTCTTGCGCGTGTAGGGCACAATCACGCGATCGCGTTCATCCAGCACCTCCACGCGCAGTTCCCCGCCCTTCGTTGCCGCGTTCACAAACAAGTGCTCGCCGGAAAAACGCATCAGCCGCGTGGTCAGGGTTCCTTCTTTTCCCGCAGCGTCCATCGACGCGAAACCGTCGCGGCGCAGCGTCGCGAGCCCCGTCGTGGATACGCCCGACTGGCTTGATCCGTCCACACCCGCTCGTCCGCTCACATAGAAGTAGAGCTTGTCGCGGACCACCAACATGCAGCCGCCCGCCGATTGTATGTTGCCCCAATTCCAATCGCCCTTCTTTTCCGACACGGGGACAAGCGCGCGACGGTCCGGCCGCGACCAATGAAAACCGTCACGACTGTAGCCCACCAGAAGATCGTTGGGCTTGGGACGGTCCTTCGGTTGACCGCGCCAGATGCTGAACAAGCCCACTATCAGGCTCTCGTAAGCCACCGCGTCGAGGTTGTAGAGTTCAGTGGGCGTCTTCAGATCAGCGCGCGACGGGTCCAGGCGATCGGCGCCAGTCCAGGGCACCGGCTCGTCCTTCTTCCACGCGAGGCCCGCCGCCGCGTCGGCGCTTTCATAATAGTGCCGTATGCGCCCGCGCTTGTTGCCGGCGCGAATGCTGTAAACCCACACCCGGCGGAACGGATTCCAGAACACGGTGGAGCGGTCGCCCATCTTCGTCGTCGTGGTGGCTGCGCGCGGACTCCAGTGGATTCCGTCGGGAGAGTAGTACAGTTCCATGGCCCACGGCGAACGCTTCACCAGAAACAGCTTGTAGCGGCGCGCCGGATCTTTCTCTTCCTGATCGAACCAGACGGTGGTCGAATCGCGGTAGCCCTCGAAAACCAGGTTCGTGCCGGCCTTCACGTCGAGCACGGGCTTCTCCCAATGGATGCCGTCCTTCGATGTCGCGTAGGCCACGTTGCTCACGTAGCCAGCCATGTACCACATCTTGAACAAGCGGTCCTTGGGGTCGAACCACACGCCGTCGCTGAAGACCATTGTTGTTGCGCCGCGCGGCTGTTCATATGGGCGGTCAGGCTTCAGCACCGGATTGGTAGCGATGTACTGCGCCTGATGATAGGTACGCTTGAGCGTCGTCGAGCCGATCAGAAAATCGTCGACGAAAAGCTGCCGCCCCACGTCGATCGGAATAATCGACGGCGGCGACGCCAAGTACGGCACCGGCATCGGTTCGGCGGTGACATCTTCATAGTGCGGCGGCCAGGTGGCCGGCAATTGAATTCCGTTGTAGAGAGTGCGTTCGCCGCCTCCGAGCAGCGCGGCCGCAAACAACATCGCGATCAGAGCGTATCTAAGCATGCTTTCCCCGGGGTAAACACCGCCATCATACCCGCTCGACAAGACTCTTGCCACGCCTTTGCTTCAGGATTACTATGGAACCAACTGGATTCATAGCAGGGGCGGCTATCAAAGCAATACACCAACCGAGGGGGAGAATACTATGCGTGAGTCCGTTGCCGTACTTCCGCGGCTATTCACCATCGGCGCTGTAGCGGCCGTGGTCCTTCTCAGCATCGTGACGGTCACGCCTGCTGCCGCGCAGTTTCAGCGCGGCACCGTGGTGGGCACCGTCACCGACGAAACCGGCGGCGTCATCGCCAACGCCAAAGTAACGCTCAAGAATCTGGGCACCAACGAGGAACGCTCGGTTACGACGGATGAGCGTGGAGACTATACTTTTCCATCCCTGCTTCCCGGCGCCTACAGCGTGACGGCGGAAAGCGCGGGGTTCAAGACGCAGGTCATCAGCAACATTCAGCTACAGGTAAATCAGACGGCGCGCATTGACCTGCGGCTTTCCGTGGGGCAAGTAGTCGAACGCGTGGAAGCGACCGCCAGCCTGCAACTGCTGAAAACGGACACTTCCGACATCGGCTCTGTGATCGCGAATAAACAGATTGTCGACTTGCCATTGAACGGCCGCGACTATCTGCAACTGGCGCGGCTGTTGCCCGGCGCCATTCCATCCCGGGCCGGCGCGACCGCCGGGCAGAAAGGCGTCTCCCGCAGCGTAAACGTGGCGGGCGCGCGCGACACGTCCATCAGCTACTTGCTGGACGGCGTCGACACGAACGATCTGGCGTTTCAGACGCCTACCGTAACCCCGTCGGTGGACGCCATTCAGGAGTTCAAACTGCTCGCGAATGCCTATAGCGCGGAGTTTGGTCACGGCTCAACGCAGGTCATCGCCGCACTGAAATCCGGCACCAATGATCCGCATGGCAGCCTGTTCGAATTCAACCGCAACAACAAATTCGCGGCGCGTACGTTCTTCCAACCCGGCTCGGTAGCGCGCCTGAACTACAATCAGTTCGGCGGTACGTTCGGAGGCCCGGTCCACTTGCCGAAGATCTACAGCGGGCGCGACAAGACCTTCTTCTTCCTGAGCTACGAAGGATCGCGCCAGCGGTCCGGCGCCACCAACTTCACTTACGTGCCGACCGACGCGATGAAGAGCGGCGACTTCTCCGCCGCCGGCAGTCCGGTGATTTACGATCCAACCACGTGGGATGCCGCAAGCCGCACCCGGCAGCCTTTTTCAGGCAACCGCGTTCCGTCCACCCGCATCAACAGCGTGGCGCCCAAGGTCACTGCGCTCTGGCCATCTCCGAACTACACCGGCTTGGTGGGCCGCAACTATGCGGGCAAAGTGCCGGGCATCGACGATAACAACGGCGCCAACCTGCGCTTCGACCATCGCATCAGCAACAGTGACAACTTCTTCGCGCGCTACTCCATCTCCGACCGTTTCCGCCCGCAGTATGGCACTCTGCCGCTCACCGGCATCATCGACGAAGTGCGCGGACAGAACCTGGCGCTCAATTGGGTGCACATCTTCACGCCGACGCTGCTCAACGAGGTGCGGGCCGGTTTCAATCGAGCTAAGTACTTCACGGTCCCTGATGGATCGATGGGCGAAAACCCAGCCCGCGACACCTTTGGGTTCAAGAACACCACGGCCAATCCCTCGATCGCCTATGGCCTACCTTTGTTCACTTTCTCGGGCGGTTGGGCCAGCGTCGGGCACGGCAACCAGTACCCCGCCAACTCGGTCACGCAAACGTATCAGTACGTGGACAATCTGACCTGGGTCCGAAGCGCGCACACCTTCAAAACGGGATTCGATCTCCGGCGCACTCGCTTGACGGCCTACGTGGGAGGCACCGCGCGCGGGCAGGCGAACTTCACCGGCCAATACACGAACCTGCCAAACGTTTCAAACACCGGCAGTTCGATCGCCGACTTGCTCCTCGGCATTCCGCAGAGCATCGCGTCGGCCGCGGGTGACCAGGTCGCGCACAACTACGTGAACATGTACAGCCTCTACTTCCAGGACGACTGGAAGGTGTCCTCCCGGTTGACGCTGAACCTAGGCGTGCGCTACGAATACACTACGCCGTACGTCGAGAAGCTCGACCGCTTCGTGGTGTTGGATCTGAACGATCACGCAGGCGGACGACTGTTGATGGCGAACTCGACCAAGGCCTACGTTCCGGGCAAGGGCGTGGTGGACACCGGCGGTCCCATGACCTCGCGGTCGCTGGTTCCCCCCGACAAGAACAACTGGGCGCCGCGCGTGGGCTTCGCCTACCGCCCCATCGACAAAACCGTCGTGCGAGGCGGCTACGGCGTCTTCTACGACGTGCAGGAAGGCAATGAGGCGCAGTTCCTGCGCAACAACCCTCCGTACTTCTTCGGTCAGAACCTGGCCGGCGATACCTTCGTGCCGAGTTTTCAGTTGGACAACCTGTTTCCGTCGCCCACCGGCCCCACGGGCACCATACAGCCGTTCACCGTCGATCCCAACATGCGCGTACCTTACATGCAGCAATGGAACCTGGCGATAGAGCGCGAGATCGTCTCCAACTTAGTCTGGGAAGTGGGCTACGTCGGCTCCGCGGGCAAGAAGCTGCTGCGTCGAAGCAACTTCCAACAGGGTTCCAAAATCTTGGTGACCGACACCGCCAACCCGCTGCCGCTCGCGCAGCGCGTCGATTTTCCGCTGTTCAGTAACAACTACATCGTGAGCACGGACAACGGCGGATCGTCCACCTACCACGGGCTGTTGACCAAGGTGGAGCGCCGCTTCGCGAACGGCTTCGCGCTGTTGTTCTCCTACACCTTCGGCCGCGCCATCTCCGACAGCCACAGTTCATCGAACTTCGACAACACGCCGTCGAATCCGCAGTGCCGTTGCGATTTCAGAGCCGAGAAGGGGCTTTCGGCCTATCACATCCAACAGCGCGCAGTGGTGAGTTATGCCTATGAGCTTCCGTTCGGTAAGGGCAAGGCGTTTCTGAACGAAGGCGGCATCGCGAATAAGATCGTTGGCGGGTGGCAGATCAATGGCATTACGGCGATGCAAACGGGACCGCCGTTCACGCTTGCCACCTCCGGCGACAACGCCGCCATCGGTTCGAGCGCGCAGCGGCCCAACGTGGTGGCCGATCCCTACGCCGGCATCGATACCGGCGCGGCCTATCAGAGGCGCGGCGTGGATTCGGGGACTTACTACTTCAACACGGCGTCCTTCGCCATGCCGCCCCTGTTCCGGTTGGGCAGCGTCGGCAAGAACACGCTGATCGCGCCGGGCCTTCAGAACTGGGATTTCTCCGTGTTCAAGAACACGTCGGTCAACGAGCGTTTGATGACCCAATTCCGTGCCGAGTTCTTCAGCCTATTCAATCACCCGAACTTCGGCATCCCCGGACGCACCATGCCGTCGTCGAGCTTCGGCGTCATCACCGGAACCGCCAGTACAAGTGGAGCGCGCCTGATTCAGTTTGGATTGAAATTGGTGTTCTAGCAGGCTGCTCGGCCGGGCACACATTCTGCTACCCTGAGGCTTCGAGGAGGTGTCGATATGAGTATCTCCAGGCGCGACTTCCTGGCCGCGGCGGCCGTGGCCACGCAGGTCGATGCAAAAACAGGAATGCCCATGCGTGTTCTGGGCCGCACGGGCGTCCGGGTTTCCGCGCTGGCTTTCGGCGG
>CAZDIZ010000074.1:0-28898 GCA_964505625.1 uncultured Solibacteraceae bacterium
TCATGCATATTGAAATGGACAAGGATCTGCGTTTTGTCTTTGAGGCGCTGCCGAGTTTCGGTACGCGATACTCCAACCTGGTGATGGGCTACGTGCAGCTGTTCGGCGTGACACCCTTTTCGGTGAAGGCCAAGAAACTGCGCCTGCTCGTCGAGGAAATGAAGCGCCTGTTTGAAAGCCAGGCGTTTTCGTACCAGAAAAAGACGTACCGGATCAGCCACGCGGGGATCGGCGAGGCGCTGGATCTGTGCGTCAAAAAAAATTGGAGCGATCCCCTGGACAGCCATAATTACCTCAAGCGGGTGATGATCACCATCGCCGAGCGCGAGGAAAAGGACGGGTCCCGCGCTGCGGAAAAAGATTTGCGCGCCAAAGAGACCCGGCTGATGTCCGGCGCCGGACGGGCGGAATCCACGGAGGATTTGAGCCGGATCACCGAAGAGCAGCGCCGGCGCAACCTCGTCCGCGTGGGCGAGATCATCCGGGGGATCGGGGGATAGATGGCGCTCAATCCTGGTTATAGTGTTTTGGCGAAAAGGGAGAAGATCGCGGCAAAGCCCGCGCTCACCTTCGTGTGCACCCACTGCCACAAGCCCTGCCTGGAAGTGGATCGGGAGCCGGGCGCGTTCCGCGTCCGCTGCTCCCACTGCCGCCGCTGGGTCTATGGCGAGAAAATAGTCATTCCTCGCTGAAGTCAGAATCATCCGGCGGCGGAATCGGTTTTTGATCTGGTTTTGGTGGAGGTTCAGGCTTTGGATCAGACATGCCAAAGCCTCAAAAGAGCGGCGGCAAGGATAAACACAAAGGAGCAAAACAGGCATGGAGCTGCTATTCTTAGTATTTTTACTAATTTCTTTTTTCTGGCTTGATTTGTGATGTTGCATTCATTGAGCCCGTTGATCAGCACCACGATCACATTCGTATCGGCGTGCGGGTCAGTGGCGCAGATGTCATGAGACTGCGCGGCGAGATCATGGGGACGGTAAAGATGAGAAACATTGGCCCCTTTGCCCCAGAGGACATAAAGGGCGAGCAGAAAAGCCGCCGCGTCGAGAAAGAGGGCGATGCCTAGCGCGGCGCCGGAGGCGGGAGAAACCCCCGCGTCTTTAATCAGAAAGAGGGAGACGCCCAGAATGACCGAAGCCGTCCAGAGATACGTTTTAGCCACATCCACGATCATCGTCATGCGGTTGAGCAGCAACAAGTGCCCTTCGCGCCCCATATCGAGGATTTTTAAAAGCGATTCTTTGTAAGCGGCGTGATTGAAGTCCATGAGTGAATTATATAAAAAAACGGATCCGGACGCAAATGAAAATGTTCTTGACAAATCATAACCATTTCGCTTATTTTGAAGGCCTAAACACCGTCAGCGGATCATCCGCGCCCGTCAACAGCGGTTTTTTTGTGCCTTCCATGAACACGGGGTCACGCAATTAGCCGATGAGGCGGGTCGAGAGGGGCCAATACAACAGCGTTCGCGCGAATAACCCCCGTCGTCTGACGGCGATTAGTGAGACCCGCTACCTCAGCTAACGTAGCGTAACCCCTAAAAACCGTCAGGAGGCACCAAATGAAAGAAGACACCAAGCAGCACCCCGTTGTTGTCATCGTCAACAATCAAACCGTCACCACGTCCTGGGAAGTTGCCCGTTATTTTGGCAAAGAGCATAAGAACGTTTTGCAGACTATCCAAAACCTTGAATGTTCGGAAGAGTTCAACCGGCTGAATTTTCAGCCCGTTGAATACAGAGATGCCAAAGGCGAAAAGCGCCCCATGTACAACATCACGCGCGACGGATTCGTGTTTCTGGCGATGGGCTTTACCGGCCCGAAGGCGGCCCGGTTCAAGGAAAACTACATTCTGGCCTTCAACAAAATGGAGGACGCCCTGCAGCGCATCCAGAGCGAGGCGCTGATCGAAGAGACCAAGAAGAAGGCGCTGGCTTATTTCCGGCGCGGCGTGGGGCTTACGCAGCTTTTGCAGGATCGTCACTCACTGGAAAAGGTTGAGAAGTTTTACTGGTTTCGCGTCCACGGCAAGCTGACGCATTACGAAGCCGCCCATGTCTGCTGCCTGGAGCCGCAGCACGCCGACGCCATCGCCACGGCGCTGCGCGATATCGGTTTGGCGCTGCCCGTCATTTCAGGCCAGGTCCGGCAAAAGGAAATCAGCCGTTGCTTTGCTGAGGCGTCCGGCGGCTTTTTGCCGTTTGATCTGCGCACCGCGCTGGCCGACACCTCCAAAAAGGAGGAGGTGCAGCCATGAATAATACAACCAATACTTATGATCCCAGTGCGGAAATTAAGGCATTGGCAGCCGCCGTCCTCAAGACCGAAAAACTGCACCGCGAAATGGAAGAACAGCTTGCGGTCCTTCGGCGTTACGTCCTTCGCTATGGGGCCCCCGACGCCTGCGGCAAGGAGGTGACCGATGAGCAATAACAGCCTGGACAATGCCATGATTCCGCTCAAGCCCATCTGGGACGCGATCAATGAAGTCTCCCGCATCCAGGAGATTGCCTCCACAATGGCCATCCTCACGTCTGATGATCACCTGAATCCGGACGTGGAGCCCGGCATCCTTTCCGTGGTTTTTCTGGACGTGAGCGAACGCCTCTTTGAAGCGGCCAAAGCGTTCAGCGCCGCGCGCGCTCAGATAAAATTCGTACCGGATCAGGTTTAAAATCCTTTTGCAGGCGGCCTTCGGGCCGCCTTTTTTATGACAATTTTTTATTTTGAAAAAAGTGAAATCGATCTATTTACCGCGTATCAAAAAAAATTGCAATTTATTTTAAAAAATGCTTGATTTTTACAAAATTCGGGTGTAGAAATAAACTTGTAAGTCGATCTTTTATAGTTATCGAGGCGGCCTGACCGCCCTTTGGGAAGTACAGGAGCTCTTGAAGCCCGACACCGGAACAACAGATTCCGGCGTCGGGCTTTTTTATTTTGCGCAGGGAAAGACGATGGACGATCTAAATTACGAAGGTAGATGGAAATGGTTTACCTACTCTGATTTCGTCTGCCGCTGCGGCTGCGGGCGCAATCATACCGATCCCATCCTGATTGACATGCTGGATTCCGCGCGCAGCGCCGCGGGCGTTCCGTTTCTGGTCAATTCCGGCTATCGCTGCCCGGCGCACAACCAGGCCATCGGTTCCCACGCCGATAATCACCCTTCGGGCGAGGCGGCGGATATCCGCTGCACCGAGGGGCCTGTCCGCATCAAAATGATCGTTGCGCTGATCAACGCCGGGTTCCGGCGGATCGGCTTTCATAACGGATTCATTCATGCCGACCGCATGGATCAATCGCACGGCCGGGTTCAGTCGTTCTGGCCATATTGATTGACGCACGGATAAAGAAAACTCCAAGGGCGGCTCCGGACAAAAGCGGGTTTCCCATCTCCTTCCCGCCGGCGTCCGGAGCCATAGGAAGGGCAATGACGGAAATACTCACAGCCTTGATCAACGAGGACATAGACGCCCGTTTTGCGCGGCTGCACGCCCCCTTTGCCGTGTGGTCGGAGGTGCTCGGGCGCCGCGTAGAGGCGCCCGCCGGATTTGTGCACGATTACGAGAGCGTTCCGGTGATTCGGGGGACCTCGCGGCGCGGCGGCGTGATCCACGACTACCTCTGCCGCTTCGACAGCGACCCCATAGTCACCAAAAAGCAAGCCGCCCAGGTCTATCTCGAGGTCATGGCCTGCCGCGACGGCCTGCCGGACAGATACAGTCATTTGTCTTCCGTTAGCTTGTGGGCGCGCCGCTGGATCAAGTACGGCGTGGTGCGCGTATGGCCAGGATATTTTCACCGGCACAAAGTCGCTGCGACTTATGAAGAAATGAGCGGGGCAGAATAATGGGCGATGCACTGGACCGGGCACAGGCAGCCAGCGAAGTCTACCAGGACGCGGCCATGCGATCATTTTGGGCGCGGAAGGCGGCCGCTATCGCCAATGCCCATAGTGCGGATGCGACATGCGAGGATTGTGGCCATCCGATCCCGCATGACCGTTTGCAGGCCAATCCGCAGGCAACGCGCTGCGTCCGGTGTCAGGGAAAATTCGAACGCAGGCCAGGAGGCCGATAATTGGACACACTGTCATTATCCGGAATATTGAAAGTAGTGGCCGATTTCGGCATCGTCGGCCTGGTCATATATCTTTGGTGGTCCGACAACCGCAGGCTCTGGGCCGTGATGGACCAGTACAAGAAAGACATGGACGAGCAGCGCAAGATGTACGAGGCCAACGCGTCGCTCTGCCGGGACTTTTCCAGCATAGCCAAAGACCTCCGTGACATCGTGACCCTCAATATCCAGCGCATGACGGAAGTGAAAGACGCCGTGAACCAGAATCAATTCTGCCCGTATCTGCGGGTGGAAAAGCAAAAGCAAGTCAAATCGATGAAACCGGATGGTGATATATGAGTGAACGCCTCAAATGGTTAGGACGCCGGCAGGAACTGGAACTGGAAAAGAAGCGACTGGAGATCAGCATCGCCGGCCTGATTCATAACCTGCGCGAAGCGCTGGATCCCCTGGCGGACATCGAGGAGCTGGATCCGCAGAAGATCGCCACCTGGACGGCGGATCTGGACACATCCCGAAACCGGTACCGAGCAGTCCTGAACGATCTGAAGAAGATCAAGGAGATGATCGGATAATGCCCGCGCGTTCGAAAATACACTTATTGCCCGAAGAGATCCGGGCTGAACTGGAGCGCCGGCTGATCACCAGCGGGTTTTCCAATTATGACGCCATCGCGAAATGGCTGCGCGATCAGGAATACGACATATCGCGTTCCGCCGTGCACCGCTTCGGCCAGGATTTCGCCGCCAAGTGCGAGGCGATTCGGGAGGCCACGGAGCGGGCAAAGGCAATCGTGGCCACCGTCGGCGATGACGAAGGCAACATGAATGAAGCCCTGATCCGGCTGATCCAGCAGTTGACCTTCGACATCCTCATCAATAAACAGGACGCCGATATTGCCGCCTTGTTGCCGAAAATGGGCGTCATGGTGGCCAAAATATCAAAAGCGAGCGTTGACCAGAAAAAATGGATGGCCGACGTTCGGGAAAGAGCCAGGAAAACCGCCGACGACGTCATGAAAGTCGCGAAGGCCGGCGGCATGTCTGAGAGCACGGCAAAGGAAATCCGTGAACGCATCCTGGGGATCGTGTGATGATGACCGACCAGACCTTACAGAATGACTTTGACCAGGCCCGCCAGACGCCGGGCGGCGTGTTGTTGCCGTATCAGGTCCGCTGGGTATCCGATCCGGCCGACGTCAAATTCATCGAAAAGTCGCGCCGGGTGGGCATCTCCTGGGCGGAAGCCGCCGACGACACCCTCTACGCCTCCGAAAAGGGTAAGGGAGAGAAGCGCAACGTCTGGTACATCGGCTACACCAAGGACATGGCGCTGGAATTCGTGAACGACTGCGCCAACTGGGCCAGAGCATACAACCTGGCCGCCTCCGCAATCGAAGAGTATGAAGAACCGGATGAAGACGAAAACGGGATCGTCAACGAAAAGAAAATCCTGGCCTACAAGATCACGCTGGAATCGGGCTGGCGCATCACCGCGTTGTCCAGCCGCCCCACCAATCTCCGTGGGAAGCAGGGCCGCGTCGTCATCGATGAAGCCGCGTTTCACGACGATCTGCCCGGATTGCTGAAAGCGGCGATGGCTCTCCTCATGTGGGGCGGCCAGGTGCGCGTCATCTCCACGCATTTCGGCGACCAGAACGAATTCAACTCCGTCATCCAGGACATTCGCGCCGGGAAAAAGCCCTACAGCCTGCACCGCGTCACGTTCGACGACGCGCTGGCCGACGGCCTTTACCGGCGGATCTGCGAAGTCCTCGGCCGCGCCTGGTCTCCCCAGGCGGAAGCGGAATGGCGCCAGGGCATGATCGACTCCTACGGCGACGACGCCGATGAGGAACTGTTTTGCATTCCCAGCCAGGGCAGCGGCGTGTGGCTCACCCGCGCCGTCATTGAAAAATGCCTCAGCCCCGACATTCCCGTGATGCGTTACGAACAGCCGACGGTTTTCGCTGAACTGCCGGATCCCGTCCGGGAGGCGGAGGTCGCAGACTGGTGCGGGGAGCACCTGCTTCCGCATCTGACCGATCTGGATCCCCATCAAAATTCCGTCGTCGGCGAGGACTTCGGCCGCTCCGGGGATCTGACCGTCATCAAGCCGTTGCTGGAGCAGCAAAACGCCAGTTGGCGGGCGCTTTTTCACCTGGAACTGCGCAACATCCCGTTTGCGCAGCAGGAGCAGATCGTCGATTACATCCTCGAGCGGCTGCCCCGCTTCCGTTACGGCGCCTTCGACGCGCGCGGCAACGGCCAGTACCTGGCGGAGCGCGCCATGCAGCGTTACGGCGCCGACCGCATCGCCCAGGTCATGATCACCGAGCAGTGGTACCGCGACGCCATGCCCGCTTACAAGGCGGCGTTTGAGGACGGGACCATCACCGACGCCCGCGACGCCGATCTGATTGACGATCACCGGGCCGTCAAAATGATCAAGGGCGTCGCCAAAGTGCCGGAGACGCGGCAAAAAGGCAAGGACGCGAAGAAGCGGCACGGCGATTCCGCCATTGCCGGCGCGATGGCCTGGTATGCCACCAGGGCCGAATGGGGCGGCGAGATTGAATTTGAGAGCACCGGCGTCAAGTGCGCGACGTCCGGCGCGAGCATGGGACATTATTTGAACGTATAGGAGCTCCTGTTGTCCCCCGCGCGCGTGACCTTTAGGTTAGGCGGGGGTGGGGGGGGTGGTTGAACACATGGCAGACGAAAAGAAAATTATCGCTCCGGCAACTGACGAAGTCGCGACGCTGGAAAAGGACATCGACCTTTTTGCCGGCTGGATCAAGCGTCTGGAAAATCCGGATCCCGTATTGCGCGCGGAGGCGGCGGGCCGAGGCCTGCGCCTGTACGACGAAGTGGATCGCGACGCGCACGCGGGCAGCGTCATTCAGCAGCGCATCATGTCCGTGGTCGGCAAGGAATGGGAAATCCTTCCGGCCAAAACCGTCCGCCGGACCGGTCGGCCGGCGGCGGCGAGCAAGGAACAGATTGTCGCCGAATATGTTTCCGGCGTTTTGCAAAACTGCAACTTTGATCAGGCCAGGCAGGAGCTGCTCAAGGGGATTTTGTACGGCTTCTACAACGTCGAAATCCTCTGGACCGTCCGGAAGGGCGCGCTGGCCGTCTCCAGGTTCCTGGGCAAGCATCCCCGGCGGTTTGTGTTTACGCCGCAGCGGGAACTGCGTCTGCTCACGCCGCAGAACATGATCGACGGCGAGGCGGTTCCGGAGAGAAAGTTTGTGACGTTCAGCTTCGGCGATTCCGACAATCCCTACGGCACGGGCCTGGGCCGCCGGTTGTGGTGGCCGGTGTGGTTCAAGAAGCACGGCATCAAATTCTGGATGATCTTTCTCGAGAAGTTCGGCATGCCGACGATCGTCGGCAAATACCCGTCCGGCACAATGCCCGCCAAACAAAAGGAGCTGATGGACGCCCTGGAGGCCATCCAGTCCGATACGGGCGTCAAGATACCCAACACGATGGACATTGCCTTTTTGGAAGCCTCGCGATCGGGCAAGGCCACCTACGAGCAGTTGTGCGAATACATGGACCGTCAGATATCCAAGGCGGTGCTGGGACAGACCGCCTCCGCCGACGGCACGCCCGGCAAGCTCGGCAACGAAGACATGCAGAACGACGTCCGCCAGGAGCTGGTCGAGGCCGACGCGGATCTGCTCGACGAGTGTCTCAATGAATCGCTGATCCGCTGGATTGTCGATTTAAACTTTCCCGGCGTGACGGCGTATCCGAAGATCAAGACCTTCGCCAACGCGAAGCCGGACCTGACGTCCCGCGTGAACGTGGACAAAACGCTGGTCGTCGACATCGGCCTGCCCGTGGCGAAAGCCTATTTTTACGAAACCTACGGCATTCCGGAGCCGGCGCCGGACGAAGAGCTTGTTGTTGTCCGGGCATCGACGCCCGGCGCCGGCAGGGCCGCGGACGACAACCGGGAGGAAAAGCAATTCGCCGACGCCGCGACCACGGCGGGCGCGGCGTTCACGCCCGATCAGCAGGTTGTCGAAAATCTTGCCGCCCTGGCCTTGCAGAGCGCATCTGCCCTGCTCGCCGAAAACGAAGCAAAGATACTGTCCGCCGTGCAGAACGCGGCAAGCTATGACGACGCCATGCAAAACCTGCTGGCGTTGTATCCGGATATGAACATGGACGCTTTGGCGCAGGCGCTGGAAGCCGCCCTGCTCAATGCCGATCTGTATGGCCGCTGGACGGTTGGAGAGGAGGCCCGATGATCGATATCGTCCCCCTGCCCAATAAAGAAGCCCAGGCCTTCTGGAAAGACAAAGTACCCATGTCGCCCGGTGAATTTCGCCGGTTATCCGATGAAGCCAAAACCCGCGCCTTTGCCGTATCCGGCATTGCCAAAGGCGATGAACTGGCAACCGTCATGGCCGCGATGCAAAAGGCCATTGACCAGGGCACAACGCTTGCCGATTTCAAAAAAGACTGCGCCGCCGTCTTTGAAAAGCGCGGCTGGACGGGCAGGCGCGCCTGGCGCATCGACAACATCTTCCGCACAAACATTCAGACGGCCTACAGCGTGGGACGCTATAAGCAGATGCAGGAAGTCAAAGCCCGCCGGCCTTATTGGCAATACAGCGCGGTCAACGACAGCCGCACGCGTCCTTCGCACGCGGCCATGCACGGGAAAGTTTACCCGGCCGACCATGCCTTTTGGGACACCTGGTATCCGCCCAACGGCTTCCGTTGCCGTTGCGGCGTCGTGACGCTTTCCGAACGCGACATCCGCGCGGAAAACCTGACCGTGGAAACCGACGAACCGACGGGCAAGCTGATTGAACCGGTCGATCCGGTTACCGGAAACAAAATGCCCGCGCGCCTGTTGATGCCGGATTCGGGCTTTGCGCACAACCCCGGAAAAAGCGCGTGGGGTGGCGTCGTAGACGCTTCGGAAAAGCCGGGCCAATGGGCAGCCGTGCCGAAAATTGAAACAGCGTCGGATTACCGGCGCAAGGCATTGGCGAATGTCCGTCCTGCCGACATTCCCGAGCTGGATGAAACCCGTCTACTGCCACATGGACAATCCGATGATTTCTATCGCGCCGAGTTCGTCAAGCGTTACGGAGAAGAGCGTGTCGTGCGTGACGTACTGGGTGAGCCCGTCATTCTGTCACTGCGCTCCTTTCTTGTGGATAAGACGCCGGGCGCTGCGCCCAAGTGGAAATTTACCAAAGAGGGGCATGGTGTGTCCATTCCGGTATTTGAAGAGATGCTGACTGCGCCTTACGAAGTATGGCTCACGCCGCAGAATGATAAAAGCACGGGCGCTGTCCGTCTGACCAAGCGCTATATCTCTTTGTGGAAAACGGCGGATAAAAAACGGATCGGCGGTCTGGCCGTGTACGAAGTCGTCAATGGCGTATTTCAGGGCGTGACGAATTTCCTGCCGTTCAAAAAGGGCACGACGACGGCAAACATGACGTATCTGGAAAAGCAACGCGAGGGCGTGTTGTTGTACCCAAAGAAAAAGGGCAAGTGACCGGCCCGGCTCACGAACCGGTTATCTTCGACAGTTCAGATCGGGTGGCCCCCTAAGCCGAAGATACCCTTTGAGACGTAAGCTAGGCCATTTGAGCCATAAAGTCAAGAGGTGCGAAGATATGCAGATCCACATCGACATCAATGACCGCGATGTTCAAAAGGGCCTGACCGCCATCCTGTCGCGTGGCGGAAACCTCAAACCGCTCATGCAGGACATCGGCGAAGACATCGCCCGTGTGGTGGAAGGCAACTTTGCGGCGGGCGGCAGGCCCGAAGCCTGGAAGCCTTCGGCGCGTTCCCGGCGCGATTCCGGAAAGCCCCTGACGGATAGCGGCAGGCTGCGGCGATCTATCACCGTGGCCGCCCGCAACAAAAGCGTTCGCGTGGGCACAAACGTCGAGTATGCACGCATCCACCAGCTCGGCGGCAAAACCCGACCGCACACCATTCGCCCCGTCAATGGGCGCGCATTATTCTGGCCGGGCGCAAAGCATCCGGTCAAAGCTGTTCGGCATCCCGGATCAACCATCCCCGCCCGGCCGTTTCTTGTGCTGACCGACGGGGACCTGCGGCGCATCGAGCGGATCGCGGAGGCCTTCATCCGGGAGGGAGCGGACCATGCGCGCTAAAACGCCCCAGAACGGCCCGAAACCGCAAAAGGCGGCCAACGGGGCAGGAGTTTCATTGACACCGTTTATAAACATAACCTCGCGCGAATCCGGGGCATCCTCAACGGACGTCCGGGCGCTTTGCGCGGAAGGAGGAAGGGAAAATGACAAAATTTGCCGGTTTTGAAGATTGGGTGCCCATTTTTCGCGGCGGCCCGCAAACCGATTCCAGCGGGAAACTGCACGACGGCGACGCGCTCATCGACCGCGCCCTGGCCAGGTTCAACGCGGAGATTCACGAGCCGCCCGCCTGCATCGGGCATCCGGCCCATGACAAGCCGGCGTACGGCTGGGTGGCCGGGCTCAAAAAAAGCGCGGACAAACGGGGTAACGTCCTTTTGGCGAAGTTCCGGCAGGTCGAGCCCACGTTCGCATCGATGGTTCAGGCCGGCCGCTTCAAAAAGCGCAGCGCCGCCTTTTATCCCGACGGCACGCTGCGTCATGTCGCTTTTCTGGGAGCGGCGCCGCCGGCCGTCAAGGGCCTGCCGGACGTCGCCTTCGCCGACGGCGACTTTACAAGCTTCGAGTTTACGGACGCGCCCTACACATGGACGTCGCTGGCGGACCGGCTGATTCCGGACTGGAAGATAGACGACTTGAGAGCGGCGGGCAACCCGCCCGCCGCGGAACCTTTAACCGCAGCATATACCGACAAGGAGGACAATATGACGTTCAAAGAAAAACTGGCTAAGTTCTTCAACGAATTTCTGGCCAAGATGCCCGACGACGGTCCGGTTTCCCCGGTTACCCCGGCATCCCCGGCCTTTACCGAGGCGGACATTGAGAAGGCAAAAACCGAAGCCGCCGCCAAAGAGCGCGAAAAAGTCACGGCCGAATTCGCGGAAAAAGAGCGCGCGGCCCGGCGGGCCGCCGTCAAGAGCGAAATCGCCGCGTTTTGCGACGGCCTGGTCAAGGAGGGGAAGATCACCCCGGCCGGCATCAAATTCGGTCTGCCGGAGATCCTGTTTGTCCTGGCCGAAAACGAAAATCAAATCGAATTTGGCGAAGCCGGGGAAAAGGCGACGCCGTTCGACCGCATGAAGGCGCTGCTCGCCTCGTCCAAGCCCCTGGTGACGTTCGGCGAAACGGCGACCAGGGACAAGGACGCCGGTCGCGGGACCGGCACGGCGGGCGAGAAGCTCGAAACCCTGGTCCGCGCGAAAATGAAGGACAACAAAGACCTGCCGTATGCCGCGGCCTTTGCGGAGGTCCAGCGGGACAATCCCGACCTGGCCCGGGAATACCGGGCCGAATTCCGCGGCGAGGGATAGGCGGCCGCGGACAGGATTGCGGGGCGCGCCTGACGGGCGCGCCGGAGATTCACTTAAAAAACCAAGAAAGGACTGAACATGTCGACAGAAAATAAAATATTGGATTTGTCCTTCCCGGCGGCGGAAAGCCTGGTGGATGATCAGTACAAGTGGGTTGTGCTCTCCGCCACCGGCGTGAGACGGCCCGACTCGGAAACCGAGATTGCCCTGGGGATCCTGCAGAACTGCCCGGCCGAGGGAGAAGCGGCCGCCGTGCGCATTATCGGCGTCAGCAAGCTGCAGATGAACGGCGCCCTGGGCGTGAACGGCATCGTCAAGGCGGAATACGTATCCGCGGCGGACGCCGGCAAGGGCACGGACGCCTCCGATGCCCCGGCGTATGCCCGGGCGCTGATTCTGGAAGCCTCCGGCGCCGAGGATGATCTGGCCAGCGTATTGCTGCTGCCCGTCAATCCCGGCGTCACGGCCCTGACATCGGTGGCGGTTGCCACCACCGACAGCACCAACGGCGCCCGCACCTACACCGCCGCCGAGCTGTTGGGCGGCCTGATCCTGCGCGACCCGGCCGGCGCGGCCAGAAACGACGTCACCCCCACGGCGGCGCTGATCGTCGCGGCGATCTCCGGAGCGATTGTGGGCTCCTCGTTCGAATTCGAGATCAAAAACACCGCCGACGGCGATGAAACCATCGCGCTCACCGCGGGCGCGGGCGTCACGCTGTCCGGCGGCATGACGATACCCGTAAACCACACCCGGCGTTTCCGGGCCATTGTCACCAATACCGGCGCGGGCACTGAAGCGGTCACGATTTACAGCATGGGCCTCGCGCCCAATACGATGGACAAGCTCGGCCGGACGACCGTCTCCACCGTCTCCACGGCCGGCGCGGCCACGTACACCATCGCCCAGCTGCTGGGCGGCCTGATCCTGCGGGATCCGGCGGGCGGCGCGCGCAACGACGTCACGCCGACGGCGGCGCTGATCGTCGCGGGGCTGCCCGGAGCCGTTGTGGGATCCAGTTTCGAGTTTACCATCCGCAACGACGCGGATGAGGATGAAACGATCACCGTGACCGCGGGCGCGGGCGTCACGCTGTCCGGAACGATGACCATCGCGCAGAACAACTCCAAGCGGTTTTTGTGTCGCCTGGACAACGTCACCGCCGCAGCCGAGGCCGTCACCCTTTACTCGCTGGGCACGGTCGTTCACTAAAAACAGTGGATGGTGGATAGTGAATCGTTCATAGATTCTCTTGCTATCCACCATCCGCCATTCACCATCAACCATTTTAAGGAGGAAAAATAACATGGCTCCCAACGTGAAAGAAACGATGGTCGCAGGACCGCTGCAGAACATTTCCATCGCGTTCAAAAACGAAGATTACATTGCCGACCGCGTGTTTCCGATTCTGGACGGCGCGGACCCGAAGGCAAAGATCACCATCTATCAGCGGGCGGACTGGTTCCGTGACGAGGCCGGAATTCGCGCCGCCGGGACGCGCGCCAATCGCGGCTCGTACAAGCTGGAAGAAGCGTCCGTCGCCACCAAGGAATACGCCTTCGCCAAGGAAGTCACGGACGAAGACCGCCGCTTTTCCAAGCTGAAAAACGCCCCGCCCCTGAAGCCGGATGAGGACGCCATCGCCTTTGCATCCGACAAAGTCGATCTCAAGAAGGAGATCCGCGTGGCGTCGCTCATCACGGGCGGCACCTGGGTGGACGGCGCGGCGGGCGGAGAAGACGCCGAAGGCCTGTGGTCTCCGGCGGGAAACACCAATACCTTCCTGGCCGATATCACCAAGGCGAAGAAAGCCATCAAGGGCGCAACCGGCAAAAAGGCCAATGTGCTGGTTTTGGACGATGCAACCTACATGGCTTTGGCGGAATGCGAAGCCATCCTGGACAAGATCAAATACACCCAGCGCGGCGTCATGACCAAGGAGCTGCTGGCCGCCATGCTGGAGCTGGATGAAGTCCTGGTCGGCGGAGCGATCAAAAACACCGCCAAAGAAACCAAGGCCGGCACGGAATTCACGGGCGTCAATATCTGGGAAGTCAATTCCGGCAAGGGAATGGGGTTCCTCTTCCATCGCCCGAAGACTTTGGGCCTGAAAGTCGCGACGGCGGGCCTGCAGGCGCGCATCGCCTACGAAGACGGCCAGCCCCGGCGCGTCACCACCTGGCGCGAGCCGGCGGAGCATCAGGACGTGTACGAAGTGGCGGAAGAGACCGACATCGTGCTGGTGCACGCGGCGCTCGGCTACCTCTTCAAGGACACGTACGCAACGTAAACCACAGTGGATGGTGGATGGTGGATGGTGGATAGTGAATCGAAACCATTCGCCGTTCACCATCAGCCGGGAAACCACAAAACGGAGGAACGAAATGTTTAATGTGACTTACGGCGAATTGAGTGCGGAAGCGCTCGCCCAGGCGACGGACATTGCCCAGAAGCTGGAGGCCATCGACGGCGCGATTGCCGCGCTGCAGAACGAGCGCACGCAGGCGCTGGATGAATACAACGCGAAAGAGCGGGCACTGCAAACCGAGAAAACCAGTCTGCGTGAGGCTCTCAGATCATTGCGGACTGTCTCGCTGACGCCGACGGAGGGCTAACGTGGGCGTCCTGGACGGCTGGAAATACCGCATCGGCGGATCTGTATCGCGCGCGGCCGGCGCGGTGACGGATTACCAGGTGCCCATCCTTGTGGGCGAGTCCGCCGGCGCGCTCGGCGCTGACGTTCATTGCTACGGGCTGTGCAAACCTGATTTTTCCGATTTGCGCATTGTGGCGGCGGACGGCGCAACGCTTGTGCCGTACTGGATTGAGTCCATTTCTGGTGCGACGCCGAACCAGCTTGCCCTGGTGTGGGCGAAGTATGCGTCGATCGGCGCTGATGCGACGCCGTTCGCCCTACATTTTGGCAATCCCGCAGCGGCCGCCGTGAGCGCTGGCGACGCAACGTTTCAGTTCTTCGACCATTTCACAACTGTTGACGGCAACAAATGGACTGTCACAGGCACAGTCAGTATTGAGGGCGGTACTTATGCCTCAATACCGTATTACTACAACGGCACGAATGGGAAGTTGGAAACCAAAGAGTTCACGTTATCGCTTCCATGTTCAATCGAAATGTCTCTGTCTGTACTAACCGTCGCCTGGGACCTCGGTCATTCGGGCTGTTTCCCGATCATAGGCGATAATGTGGCTGGATTTATGTGGTACAAAGAGGGCAATTACGACAGGTACGTATATGCTAATGCTTCGCCCAGTTTCAAAAACGGCACGGCTAGAGGGCTCGCCGTGGGCAACATACGCAATACCTGGAGAGTACATGCCGACCTGCAGGAGCATATCACGAGCGGCGCGCTAAACTTCCATGACGAATTTTCTGGCGCCACAGGTGCCAGCGGGAAAAATTTTACTCTTTTCAACCGCAACGCGAATGCCAAGACCAGCAATATCAGGATTGATTGGGTGTTTGTACGCAAATACCTCGTCTCCGAACCCGCTCTGGGCGCGTTTGGAGCATTGGAATTTGTCGGCGGGGCCATCGCGACGAAAGAGCAGTACTACAGGCGTTTGAGGAACGGGTGATGATCATTCATTTACGACAATCGACCGCTGTCACAATCAAGTTCGGGCCGCTCCTGGACAAGGAAGACGGCGTGACGCTGGAAACCGATCTGGCCGCGGCGCTCGACAATGCCGCGACCGGCGTCATGCTCTCCAAGGCCGGCGGCACGCTGGCGGTCCGCCACGCGCCGGTGACGCAGACCACCTACGACGCGCACGGCATGTACAACGTGCGTCTCGACGCCACGGACACGTCCACGCTTACGGATCTGCTCGTCATCTACACCGACCCGGCGACCTGTCTTGCGCACTGGCAGCGCTGCGTCGTGCTGCCCGCAAACGTCTATGACGCGATGTTCGGCGCGGATCTCCTTGATGTGGAGCTCTCCAGCGTGCTGGCCGCCGTGGAGGCGATTCCGGCCAATCCGCTCACCGACGACGACGCGCGCCTGGATCGCCTCGATGCGGCCGTATCGTCGCGCCTGGCCGCGGTGGATTACGCGGCAGCGCCGTCGGCCGCCGCGATCAAGGCCGCGCTCGAAGCGAACGGATCGAAACTCGATCACCTGTGGGAAATGACTGAGGACGACGCGGGCGTGCGCAGGCTTTCGGCCAACGCGCTGGAGCAGGCGCCGACCGGCATGGGCGGCAGCGGCTCGGCCGTGGTGGTCCTGCCCGTCATGCAGGGCCGCGTGTACAGCGCCACGGCCGTCCAGGGCCGCGACGTGGTGGTGGTCCAGGGCGACACGCCCCGGATCGTGTTTGACCTGGGCGAGGACTATTCCACCTGGACGCCGTATTTTGGCGCGAAGGCGGACCTGGACGATGACGATTATGTGATCGCGCCCAAAGCCGGCGCGTGGTCCGCGCCCGCGTCCGGCCAGGGTTACGTGGATTTGACCGCCGCCGACACGGCCGCCATCGGACGCCACTTTGCCGAAATCGAATTGCGCAGCGGCGAGTCGCGCCTGACGGCCATGAAATTCCGGCTCAAAATTATCGACGCCGTGATTACGGAGTAGGAGGCCTATGTACTGTACCATTTCCGACCTGAAGACCGTCATCCCCGAGCAGGACATGATCGAGCTCACCGACGACATGGTGCCGGCCGCCAAAATCATTGCCGCGAACGTCAATAAGGCGATCACGGACGCCGGCGAACTGATCGACGGCTATTTGCGCGGGCACTACCGTTTGCCCTTGTCGCCTGTGCCGGGCATCATCTCCACCCTGGCCTGCGATATCGCCGTGTACCGTCTCTATGCCCGCAAAAGCCGGATCACGCCGCCGGAAGGCGTCTCGGAAAGATACAAAAGCGCCCTGGCACTCCTGGCCAAAATGCAATCCGGCGACATCATGCTGGGCGCGGGCGGCGACATCTCCACGGACAGCGATACGGATCGCGTCGGCGCGACGGCGGGGGACCGGATTTTCACCCGGCAGACGATGAAAGGATTTTAGCGATGCTCGATCAAATCGAAGAAGCCGTGAAAAACAGAATCGGCGACAAACTCTCCGATGCCGCAGGCAGGCTGGACATCCAGCGCGGCGTCGACGGCATTCCCCGGCAGGCGATCTACGTATCCGTTGAAGAGGGCGATTTCACCCGCGTCACGCAGGAGACGTACAGCCTGTCCGTGAAAGGCTATGTCGACATCGTCTTCTCGCATCTGCAAAACGAGGAGATGCGGCGCAAGGGAATCGCGCCGATCCTGGAAGGGGTTTATCAATGCCTGCTGCTGCAGAAACTCGGCCTGGCCATCTCGCCGATCGTGCCGCAGCGATTCCGCAATACCACGACGGAAGAGCTGCGGCAAAAAGGCCTGATCGTGTTTAGCCTGGAATTCGGCACGAAATTCAATGTCACCCGGATGGACGACGAAACCGTCACGGATCTGCTCAAGGTCGGGCTTTCCTACTACCTGCAGGATCCGGCGGACGACAATGAAGCCGATGCGTCGGATCTGGTGACGCTCAGCGAATAGTGTATGGTGGATAGTGGATGGTGGATAGGAAAGCAAAGGAGGGAATCATGTTAGTCAAAGCAGCGCCGGGCAGCCGTTGCCCTAAAGAAGGCAAGCCCCGTGAGTTTATCACCGACGGCAACGCCGTGGAGGTCGCCGACAGCGCGTTTTACCGCCGCCTCATTGCCGACGGATCGCTCGTTGAAGAGAAGGTTCCAGGGACAAGGAAAAAAGAACAGGGGAAAAAAGAAATCCTTGAACCGTGAACCTCGAACCTTGAACCTTTTGTTACAGGAGGAAAACCATGTCGTCTCCCAATATTTCGTTTGACAGTATTCCCGCGTCAATCCGCAAGCCGGGAAAGTATTTTGAATTCAACACCAGGCTGGCGATGCGGACGTTGCCGGCCAACCGGCAGCGCATGCTGATTATCGCGCAGCGGCTCGCGGCCGGAACGGTCGCCCAGCTGATTCCGACGCGGGTCTTTTCGGATGCGGAAGCCGCGACGTATTTCGGCGCGGGCTCGATTGCCCACCTCATGGCGCGCGCGGCGATCAAGGCCAACGCCTATCTGGATCTGTCCATTTGCGCGCTCGACGACGCGGCCACGGGCAATCCCGTTGCCCGCGTGCACACCCTGGCGATCGCCACCACCGCCACCGGAAGCGGCACGCTGACCCTGTATGTCGGAAACGTTCGCTACCAGATCGGCATCGTCTCCGGCGATACGCCGACGGTCATCGGTGCGGCGCTCAAGGCGCTGCTGGATAACGATCCGGCTTTGCCGTTTACCGTGGCCCACTCGGAGGGCACGGTCACATTCACCGCCAAAAATAAGGGCGTCGTGGCCAACCAGGTGGATTTCGAGGCCGTCGTCACGGCCGCCTCGACGACCGCCACGTTTACCGCCACAACGCCCGGTTCGGTCGACCCGACGCTCGCCACGGCGCTTAGCGCCGTATTCGCGGGCGAGTACGACATCATTGCCGTGCCCTTTATCGACGAAACGTCTTACGGCGCATTGAAAACGCATCTGGACAGCGTGTCCGGACCGATGGAGCAGCGGCCCGCGATCGGCGTCATCGCCGCCGACGACGCGCTGGCCACCGTGACCACGCTCACCGCTGCAATCAATTCCGGCCGGATCACCTGCGGCTACCTGCGGGGCACCCGCTCGCCGCTCTTCGAAATCGCCGCCGCCTATGCCGCGGTTCTGGCCTCGGAGGAGGATCCCGCGCGCCCGCTCAATACTCTCGCCCTGGCCGGCATCGCCGCGCCGCCCGTTGCGTCCCGCCTGAGTCGGACCGAGCAGGAATCCTGCCTGGCCAACGGGGCAACGCCGCTGGAAGTCGGCCCCGGCGAGGTCGTGCAGATTGTCCGCGCCGTCAGCACCTACGTGCAGGACGCCCAGGGCATCGACGACCCGGCGCTTCTGGACATCACGACCATCCGGACGCTGGATTACGTCCGCCTGGCCGTCCGCACACGGATCGCGCTGCGGTTCCCCAGGGAAAAGCTTTCCAGCAAAACGCCGGATGCCGTGCGCGACCAGATCCTCGACGTGCTCTACCAGCTTCAGGATCTGGAAATTGTCGAGGAAGTGGAGGCCAACGCCGCCGGCGTGCTGGTCGAGCGCGATTCGCAAGACGCCAATCGCCTGAACGCCAAGATCCCGTGCGATGTGGTGAACGGCCTGCACGTCTTCGCCGGCCGGATTGATCTCTTACTGTAACAATCCCGCTGTGTGTCCCTCCCCCTTGATGGGGGAGGCCGGGCGGGGGTGAAAACAAGGAGGATAAAATGTCTGAAGAATTTGTGAGCCAGGTGCTGCTCGAAATCAACGGCAAGAAAATTACCGATTTCAAATCGGTCACCGAAGGGGAGCGCGAATTGTACGGCGCGGTCAAGCTGATGAACGGCACGGGCCATTACAAAAAGCAGGAACGTCCGACGGTCAAGCTGGATTATGTGATCCCGCTGGACGGAGAGGAGTTTGACTTCACGGAGGTCCGAGGCGGCACGATCACCGTCGATTACCAGAACGGCACGCGCCGAAGATACACCGGCGTTTACACGACCAAGATCGGCGAAGCGAAATTTGACGGTGAAGCGGACGGCGTCGTGCGCGCCATCGAGTTTTCGGCCAAAGCGGTAAAATAGCCCTGCCGGGCAAGGAGAAGCATCTATGAAAACACTGACGGAAACATGCACTCTGCCGTTGGGCATTGAGTACAACGGCGAGATTCACCGGGAACTGGAACTGCGCCCGCAGCGCGTCGGCGACACCATAGACGCGCTCGAAAACGATCGCGCGCGGCACAATGACAGCTATCTGGGGCTGTGTGTGCTGGCCAGGCAGGTCGTGCGCCTCGGTCATATCCCCGCCGCGGACATCACGCCGGACCTTTTGATGAACCTGTATGACATGGATATGGCCGCAATCAACGAAGCGCTGGGGAGGTTGCAGAAGCGCCAGGCATCGTTTCGAAACGCAGATGAGAACTCTCCGAAAAATGGTGCTGGCATTGCGAAAGATGGGGTTCACGGGGGCGGAAATTGAAAAAATGACGCCGGCCGAAGTGGATGGGTACTGCGCGGCGTTTATCGAGATGCGGGAAGCCCCCGCGTCCGGCGCCAAAAAATATATCGTCCGACGGTCCGGGCGAAAAAACCCGTCCACAGAACAAAAGAAATAGGCGCCGGGAGAAATGCCATCGCTGTGTCGCCCAGCAGCGGATAGCAGATCAGAAATCCGGCAAACGCGGCAAAAGCGCCGCCTATGGCATAAAGCAGCGCGACCAGCAGATGGACGCCGCGTATTTTGGTCAGAGCATAGGCGGCCGCAAGGCCCGCAAGAATCGCGAAGGATGGAAATATTATGTCGAATGTCATGACCGTTGCCCTCCAGTTCACCGCCATCGATATGATGCAAGGCGTCTTGTCGCGCGTCAAAAACTCGGTGCTGAGTTTAGGAAACGCGTCGGGCAAAGTCAAGCGCGATTTCGACGACATGACCAGTCATATCACGTCCGGGCTCAAGGCAATAGCCGTAAGCGCCTATGCCATCAACAAGGCGCTGCCCGGCGTCCGGGCGGCGGGCGATCTAGAGGAAGCCATGCTGGGCGTCAAAATGAATATCGCCTCCTCGGCCAAAAGCGCGCATGAACTGACGACCATGCTCGGCCAGGTCAAAGGCACGGCAATTTCCGTGGCGGCTCAGGCGCCCTTTTCCGCCGAAGACGTGGTGCGCATTCAGAACTCGCTTTTAAAGGCCGGCATGGACTTAAAAGACGTCACGGGCGATGCCGGCGCGGCCTTTTCCGCAACGGCATTGGCGACGCTCTCCGGCGCCGCGCCGGAAGTTGTTGGAGACTCTTTGGCCAACATCGGTTCGATGTTCAAATTCCGGGGCGCGGACTACGGCGCGTTTTCGGATTGGCTGACCCGCGTGGATGACGCCGCCGCAACCAACCTGCCCGCTTTGATTCAGGGCCTGCGCATGGCCGGCAGTTCCGCGAACGCGCTGGGGATCTCCGCAAAGGATTCCATCACGGCGCTGGGCGCTTTGTCGCCGTTGGGCGAGCGCGCCGGCTCTTCTTTCAATAACTTTTTGATGGCGTTTGCAACCCGCCGCAAGGAACTGGCGGCAATGGGACTGGATGTATTCAAGGGCGGAAAGTTCGTCGGTCTTGCGGCAGCGACGGATATGCTCAAGAAAAAATTCGAGGCGATTAAGGACGACGGCCAGCGCCTGGGCCTGCTGATGAAAATATTCGGCGAGGAAGGCGGCCGGGCGGCCAATACGTTTATCAATGCCGAAAAAGGATTCCGGGATATTGAGTCTTCCGCCAATGACGCGCTCAGCATGGCTGAAAAACTATCGATCTGGGGCGAAGGCTTCAACGCTTCTTTAAAGAAACTGGGCGGAACGACCCGCTCAACTCTGGCCGCCATGTTTGACCCGCTTCTTGCTCCGCTGACCCAGGTGATCAATCTGCTCAATACCGCCACGTCCAAGTTGGGCGAGTTTGTGGAAAAGAATAAAGGGGCGGCCGCCGCGATATCCGGCACGGTCGGCGCGGTGGCGGCAGGCGCGGGACTTTATGGGCTGATTCAGGTTGCGCGCGGCGGCGCGGCCGGCGCGAAAGTATTGAAGGGGCTGGGCGGTATAAAAGGATTGCTGGGCGACGCGGCGGGTATTGCAAAAGGCAAGGCCGTGCAAGCCGCCACCGGAGTAACGCCGGTTTTTGTTACCAACTGGCCGGGTTCGATGTCCAATCCGCTTTCGCCGTCCAATCCGGACGCGCGTCAAAAACTGGAAGATCTTTTCACCAAACCGTCCGGCGTTCCCAAAGGCGCGGGCATGGCCGGGAAGCTGGCCGGTCTGGCTAAAGGCGCAGGCGGCCTGGTTGCCGCAGGCGCAGTAGGATACGCCATTGGATCGATCATAAACGAAGGCATCAATGGCGCCATGAAAATGTTCACGGGCGGTAAGAACAACTCGTTTGGGGAATGGCTGTACGATCGGATACACGGAGAGCCGGAAATCAAAAACGATATGAAAATAAATATCATTGCCGACTTTGACAATCGTCGCGTGACGGCGCAGACCGCCGATCCGCGCACCAATGTGTCCGTCGATCTGAACCGCGGCACGTGGGATAATCCGCTGGGGGTGCGCTGATGGCCGCTGAATTCGACAGCACGATGATCGAAACGGACGAGGGCCTGCTGGATGACGTGATCATTCAGTTTGAAACCATCGAGGACACCTTCGAAAAGGCGATCGTCCGTTACGATTATCCGTTTGCCGACGGCGCGGACCTGGAGGACATGGGACAGAAAGCGCATGCGATCCGCTTCCGGTGCTGGTTCTGGGACGATGAGGAAAATATATCCTCGTATGAAGAGCACACCCGGCTGCTGGCCGCTCTCGCCAAGCCCGGCCTGATCGATTTTGTGCACCCGAAATACGGCTTGATCCGGGGGAAAATAGAATCCATCGCCATAAACCACAACGCCGACGTTCGCACGGCCGCCATCGAAGTCACGTTCGTCGAGCAGATGCGCGCGGAGCTGTCCGTCGAGACCGCGCCAAGCGTGCAGTCGGCGGTGGAGGAGGCGTATTCCGCGGCGCAGGCCAAAGAGGAATCGCTGTTGACGACGGCCCTGGCGGCGATCCCCGGCGTGGATCCGGCGGCCGTATCGACGGCGCTGAATACGGCCCAGGGGCTCTTAACGCAGATGCAGGGCTACACCAGCGCAACGCGCGCGGCGGTGGCGGAAATCGAGAAACATCTCGCAAAGGCGGAAGCCACGGTGAGCCGGGTGGCCAGCCCGCTCAACTCCCTCCAGGCCACGCTGACCTACGGCCTGGCGCTGCCCGGACGCGTGCTGGGAAGCCTGTCCGGCGTGCTGGAGCGGACGGCGCGGACGTTCGACAGCTTGTGGAATTTTCCGTCTCAGTTTGTGGCGAAATTGGACGATGCGTTAGGCGATCTGGAGGACAGTTTCGCAGACCTGGCCGACGGGGCGACGTCGCCCGCGGGCCGGTCGGCGGGGCTGGTGATGCGCAATCACCTTCTCATCGCCGGCGCGCAGCGCCTGGCGCTGGAAGCCGCGGCGCTTTTCGCCGAGGACGACCGCGCGGCCAGGGAATCCGATCCGGATTTTCAGGTGATGCATTTGCAGGAACTGGAAGCCACGCTGGCCGTGGTACGCGCCCGCCTGGCGGCGGCGGTGGAAGTCGCGCGCGACATGGACGATCTCAAAAAAATGGCGGCGGCGCTGCTCACCCAGGTGAACACGGTGCGCCTGGAACGCGAAAAGATGGTGACGGTAACGCTGGACAATCCGCTGCCGCTGCACCTGGTCTGTCTCAAATACGGTCTGCCCTACGCCGACGCGGAGCGGCTGATCAAGGTCAATCGGATTGCCCGGCCGAATGCGGTGTCGGGCGAGGTGAGCATTTATGTCCGACAAGGTTGAACTGTACGTCAATAAGATGCGCGTGGATAAGTTCCTCTCCTACCGGATCGACGCGGATCTCTACACGCCGGCGGACGCGTTTTCCCTGGAGCTCGCCAATCCGGACGCGCCCGTGACGCCCGGACATCTGTGCGAGCTGCGCATCAACGGCGCGACGGAGCTGACGGGGATCGTCGATAAGGTGACGCGCCGCGTCAGCAAGTCGGGCACGTCACTGGCGGTGGAGGGCCGGGATCTGATGGGTCTGCTCGTGGATTTCTACTGCGAGCCTGCGCACTGGAAGACGGTGAAAGGCATGAAGCTCAAGGCCCTGGCGGAAATGCTGCTGGCTAACGTGCCCTTCATCCAACGCCAAAACATTGTCTATCAGGAAAACATTGTCGGCAGCATCAAGAGCAAGCGCTCTTCGTCAGCCGCGAGCATTTGCGACGTGCTGGATACGGCGCAACGCCTGGGACAGATCGAGCCGGGCATGACGATCTTCGAGGTGTTGAAAAGCTTCGCTCTGTCGCGCGGAATGCTGTTTTACTGCGAGCCGTCCGGCGCGCTGGTGTTCGGCCGCCCGCCGGTGTCGGGCGCGCCGGAATACAGTCTCACGCTGTCCAAAAGCGGCCTCGGCAACAATGTGATCGAGTCGGATGTGACTCATGATATCTCTCGCCGCTACAGCAAGGTGATCGTGGTGGGCCAGCGACAGGGCTACGACGACGACACGTCCGCCGCGGCCGTCAATATGACGGCGTCCCGCGAGGATGCGGCGTTTCCGTTTTACAAGCTCTACGTGACGAAGGAATGCAACGACAACGTGAGCCCGGCGATGCGCGCCAGGCTGATCATGGAGCAGCAGCGCCGCGAGGGCGAGCAGATGACCTACACTGTCGGCCGGCACAGCCAGGCCGGGAAGAACTGGCGCTTTGGGGCGTTTTGCCACGTGGCGGACGAAAAGCAGGAGATCGACGGGGATTATCTGATTTACGGACGGACGTTCGAGCTGCGCAAGGAAACCGGCGCGATAACGCGCCTGCGGCTGGGCGTGCCGGGATTGGTGGCATGATGAATCTGATACGCGGCATCGTCGTGTCTGTATGCGAAGGGCTGATCCGGCGGTTTTCCGCCACCGGCCGGCCGGGCGAAACAATCGAAAACCGGGAACTCGTCCAGCATTACGGCATGGCGTCGCGCCCGCTAGCCGGCGCGGAATTGGTCATCCTGCGCGACGGTAATCACTATGTGGCGATCGCGGATGACGACCGGCGCTACCGCATCGCCGTTGAGGCCGGCGAGGTCGCTCTCTACACGGACGAGGGCGACAAAATCCACCTCCAGCGCGACAAGACGATTGAAGTAGTGAGCGGCAATAAGCTCATCGCGACAGTGGAAAACGAGGTGGACATCACAACGAAGGTCGCCAAAGTGACGGCCACAGAAAGCGCCGATATCACGAGCCCGGAGGTGACGATCAACGCGGCGACGTCGATCGGCGCGACAAGCCCGACTGTGAACATCAATGCGGCAACGGGATGCACGATCAACAGCCCGGCAATATCGCTGGGCGGCAGCTCCGGCACAATGCGTTACCTGGTCGATGAGCGCCTGCTGACCTGGCTGCGAAACCATACGCACGGCATGGGCTGGGAGCCGCAGCAGGAGTTGCTGGACGCCGATGTGTTAACTTCCGTCACAAAGGGTGCATAAATGGATTATGCCGTAACAATCGACAATCAGACCGGCAGAGGCATCATGACCTTTTCCAAGACGTCCACGCTGATGAACAATATTTATCTGAGTCTTTCGGTACGCCGCGGCTCTTTCTTTCTCGATCCGCAATTCGGGTCGCGCCTGCATCTGCTGACACGCGCGAAAAACACGGATCAGACGGCGCAACTGGCGGTCGGCTATTGCAAAGAAGCGCTCCAATGGATGATCGACACCGGAAAAGCCAGGGCCATCAATGTTCTGGCGCAACGCGATCCGGCGCGGGATCGCCATCGCCTGTATCTGATGGTAGAAGCCACTCCGGCCGGGAGCGACGAACCTGTTCAATTCAGTATGTTCATTGAGGTGATCTAGTGAACTATCAGAAAGACTTTGACGCATTGTTTCAACAGATGGTGACCGACTGGCAAAACCAAAACGCGGACGCTGATATATCAAGAGGAAGCCTGATCTATCTCAAGAGCGCCTGCCTGGCGTCGGTCTTGTGGGGCATCTACAAATATCAGGACTGGATCGCCCGGCAGATATTCCCGGACACGGCTGAAACTGCCTACCTGGAGCATCACGCCTGGACCCGCGCCATTACGCGCCTGTCCGGCGAGTCCGATGCGGCGCTTCTGGCACGCGTGCTCGACGATATCCGCCGCCCGCCTGCAGGAGGCAATCAGTACGATTATATCAAGTGGGCGCTGGAGATCGATGGCGTCGCGCGGGCATATTGCGTGCCGCTGGCCCAGGGCCTGGGAACGGTTGACGTAATCATCCTGGCGGACGCGGCCGTGACTGGCAGCGAGATCCCCAGCTCGTCGGCCCGCATCGGCGCGGTCACGTCTGTTGGCGCATGCAAGCTCAATGACAGCGGCGGCACGTTCGAAGCCGACCATGCTGTGGCGGCGGGCGATATCGTGGAAAACCCGCTGCGCGGCACCCGGACGACAGTGGCCTCCGTGGACAGCGGCACGCAACTGACGCTGGCTGCGGACATTTTCGCCTATGTCGGCGAGCCATACATCATTCATTGCCAGACCGGCACGTCCACCAGTGTATCCGCGGGCAAGCTGGTGGATAGCGCCGGCGACTTCCAGGATGCGACTTACACGGTTAAAAAGGGCGACATCGCGGAAAACGTAACGGATGCCCTGGAAGCCACGGTCGTATCGGTGGACAGCGGCACGCAGATCACGCTGTCGGCGGATATTTTTACCGACACGGGGAAAACATATGTGATTCGCGGCCTGGTAAGTCGCGTCAAGGCGTATATCGATCAGCAGCGCCCCGTGACGGCGTCGCTGGTGTCGGTCGTCGGCCCGACGGTGGTCGCGCAGGATGTCACGATGACGGTGACGGGCACAGGTCTGGATCTTTCCTCGCTTGCTGAATCCATCGAGGCTTATCTGAACACGCTGACACCCGGCCAGACGCTTTATCGGGCCAAGATCACGCAGATTGCGATGGATGCGGGTGCGGACAATGCGGTGATTTCCGCGCCGGCGGCGGACGTCGCCGCGACAACCTATCAAATGCTGAGGGCGGGAACAGTTAGTGTCACATAAAGACGTTTTGAAATTATTGTTTCCTCTTGATCTGGGCGGCGTCTTTGACGCGGACCTGGAGCTGGAGGGCGAATACCTGGATGCCGCTGAAGCAAGTGCTGAACAGTTGCTGCGCGAGATGATGCCGCAATCCGCGGGCGACAGCATTGCGGACTGGGAGCGCGTCTGCGGCATTGTTCCGGATGCGACGGACACGCTGCAGATGCGCCAGGCCCGCGTGGTCGCCAAGCTCCGGGAACGAGGCGGACTATCGATTCCGCACTTCACGGCGCTGGCGGCATCGTGGGGCTATACGATTGTCATCGAGGAGCTGACGGCCGGCGCCGACGGCACGGGCGACGAGGGCATCTTCCGCTGGCGCGTGATTTTTCTGGCTACGCCTCTGTATTACTTCCGGGCCGGGCAGTCCCGCGCCGGCGAGCGCCTGGTGGACGGGCCGCTGGCCACGGCGATGGAGGGGCTCTTCACAGAGCTGAAACCTGCGCATACACAGGTGATTTTTGCATACACGTAAAGGAGTAAAATAATGGCTAAAACAGTATTTTCAGACACGCCTCCCCAGGGGACAATTGTAACGGCGGACTTCCTGAACGCGGTGAATACACACCGCCACGACGGTGCGGACGCAGACGGCTCAGGCGCGCTGGAGTATGCCGAATCGACTGGCAGCGCCAATGCCTATGTATTGGCGCTGAATCCGGCTCTGGCTGCTCACGTGGCGGGAATGCCGATCCGGTTTAAAGCCAATTTCACCAACACCGCGGCCGCGACGATCAATATCAATAATTTAGGCGCCGTCGCGCTGAAAAAAAATTACAATCAGGCGTTGGCGGCCAGCGACATCTTGTCCGGGCAGATCATCACCATCTGTTTCGATGGGACGAATTATCAGGTAACTGGCGGCATCCGGGTCTATGATCCGTTGTCCGTCCTGCCGCCTGGCGCTGAGCTTCTATGGCCCGGAGAAACGCCGCCGTCCGGCTGGTTTGAGGAAAACGGCGCTGCCGTGAGCAGGACGACTTACGCGGCGCTGTATGCAGTGATCGGCACCATGTACGGCGACGGCGACGGCAGCACGACATTCAATCTGCCCGATCCTCGCGGCCAATTTATCCGCATCTGGGATCACTCAGCCGGCGTTGATCCCGACGCAGCCACCCGGACCGATCGCGGCGATGGCACGGACGGCGACCATGTCGGCACGAACCAGGCGGATGTGTTCAAAAAACACGCGCACGCGCTGGCCGTTAGCGCATCTGGCCAGGGATCTGACGAGATCAGCACCAAGTACGCTCCGGCCGAGGCGACCACGTATGCCACAGCGGGCATCGGCGGCAACGAAACACGGCCGAAAAACACCAATCGGATGATGATCATTAAATATTAGTAAAGAGAAGGCGGACAGTATTTCGGGAGCTGCAACTCCCCAAACCATGCGCTCGAACGCACGACAGGATGACCTGCTACCATCCGCCCCAAAGTGAAGTGGCGACCGTTTATAGCAGGCGCATCCAAACATTTCAAGGAGCGCAACTTAATGAGAAGCTTTTTGTCGTACCTGGGAGGAAAATCTTTATTGGCCGGCAAGATAATCCCGTTAATACCGGAGCACCAGTGCTATTGCGAGGTATTCGCCGGTGCTGCGTGGATGCTATTCAAGAAGCAGGAATCACAGGTCGAAATTATCAATGACATCAATACCGACCTCGTCACGCTTTACCGGGTCGTGAAGCATCATCTAGAGGAGTTCGTTCGTTATTTAAAATGGATACTGGTCGCGCGTGATGAATTTGCCCGGTTCAAACTGGAAGAACCGGAATCATTGACGGACATCCAGCGCGCGGTTCGGTTCTTTTACCTGTTGCGGTCCGGCTATGGCGGAAAGGTTTATAAACCATCATTTAATATTAACACTACGCGGCGATCCGGATTCAATCTGCTGCGCTTGGAAGAGGAGCTGTCAGTAATACACCTGCGCCTTGCTCACGTGTACATTGAAAATAAGCCTTACGCAAAGCTCATCGAGCAGTGCGATAAGCCCCATACCTTCTTTTATCTTGATCCGCCCTACCACGGCTTTGAAGATTGCTACGGCACAGACGTATTCAGCCGGGAGGATTATGAGAAAATGAGCGCTCAACTGGCAGGTATCCAGGGCAAATTTATTATGTCCATTAACGACGTCCCGGAAATCCGGCGGCTCTTCAAAGCATTCAGGATCGAGACCGTCCAAACGTCATATACAGCCGCCGGCGGTGATAAGCGAAAAAAGGTCGGCGAACTGCTGATCAGAAATTATTAACCCCCTGTAAGCATAGGGGGAACACATAAAGCGTAGAACAACCTGCCGATTTTGTGAAATAATGACAAAAATCGGGCAGGAGTTTTGCGCCCTTCGTTCAGCGGAAATATATTGTCGCCTGTTATGTTTACTTGTCGCCGATTGTATTTACCGTTGTCGCCTATTAGATTTCGCCTGACAACGATGATCGCTTTTCTTCATGGTTGGCGTGCCTCTCCGCCCGGCGTCAGGGTA
>CAZDIZ010000075.1:0-6170 GCA_964505625.1 uncultured Solibacteraceae bacterium
TGCTCGACCTGTCATTCGCTCGATGGCGTGCGTGGACAGGGGCCTAGTTTCAAGGGCATCTTCGGCCATCAGGCGGAACTGGCAAGCGGCAAGAGCGTCGTGGTGGACGAAAACTACATCCGCGAATCGATCCTCGATCCGCAGGCCAAAGTGGTGAAAGGCTACGAGCCGATCATGCCCACCTTCCAGGGCTTGCTGCGTCCGCGCGAAATCAACGCACTGGTCGAGTTCATCAAGGCACAGAAATAAGGAGGCGTCATGGCGGCGACATCGGTTAACTACTTGAACGAAACCCACGGCTGGCGCTCCTGGCTCCTCACGGTGGATCACAAGCGCATCGGCGTTATGTATCTGTGGTCCATCCTGGCGTCGTTTCTGATCGGCGGCATATTCGCCATGCTGATCCGTCTGGAGTTGCTGACGCCGAAGCACACTATCATGAGCGCGGAGGCTTACAACAAGGTCTTCACGCTGCACGGCGCGGTGATGATCTTCCTGTTCATCATCCCGTCGATTCCAGCGGCGCTCGGCAACTTCGTGTTGCCGCTGATGCTGGGCGCGAAAGACGTGGCGTTCCCTAGGTTGAATCTGGCGAGTTATTGGATCTACTTGCTCGGCGCGGCGTTTCTAGTAACGTCGATGGTGACCGGTGCGGTGGATACCGGTTGGACGTTCTACACTCCGTACAGCACCAGTTCGAGCGGCAGTGTCAGTCTGGTTACGCTCGGTGTGTTCATCCTGGGCTTCTCGTCCATCTTCACCGGAATCAACTTCATCGCCACCATACACAAGCTGCGCGCGCCGGGCATGAGGTGGTTCAAGATGCCGCTGTTTGTCTGGGGCATTTACGCCACCAGCATCATTCAGATTCTCGCGACGCCCGTACTCGGCATCACCATGCTTTTGCTGTTGATGGAGCGCGTGTTCAGCATCGGCATCTTCGATCCGCGCCTGGGCGGCGATCCGGTTTTGTTCCAGCACTTCTTCTGGTTCTACTCGCATCCGGCGGTCTACATCATGATTCTGCCGGGCATGGCCATCATCAGCGAAGTGGTGCCCGTGTTTTCGCGCAAGACGATTTTCGGCTATAAGGCCATTGCCTATTCGAGCGTCGCCATCGCGCTAGTGAGCTTTCTGGTGTGGGGACATCACATGTTCGTGAGCGGACAGTCGCAACTGGCCACCATGATCTTTTCGTTCCTCACCTTCTTCGTCGCCATTCCTTCGGCCATCAAGGTGTTCAATTGGGTGGCCACCATGTACAAGGGTTCGATCTCACTGGAAGCGCCCATGCTCTACGCCATCATGTTCCTGCTGCTGTTCGCCGTCGGCGGCTTGACGGGGTTGTTCCTGGGGACGCTTTCGGTGGATGTGCACTTACATGACACTTACTTTGTCGTGGCGCATTTCCATTTCGTGATGATGGGCGGAACGGTGATGGCGTTCTTGGCTGGACTGCATTACTGGTGGCCGAAGATCTTCGGGCGCACTTACGCCGAAGGGCCCGCGCGGCTGGCGGCGGCGCTCATCTTCGTCGGCTTCAATATGACGTTCCTGAGCCAGTTCATCCTGGGCAGTCGCGGCATGCCGCGCCGCTACTACAACTATCTGGATCAGTTCCAACCGCTGCACGCGTTTTCGACCGTCGGTAGCTGGGTGCTGGGCCTGGGTCTGTTCGTGGTGCTGGCCTATCTGTTGGCTTCGCTGCGGAAACCGTACGACGCGCCGCCGAACCCGTGGGGTGGCATGACGCTCGAATGGCGGACCACCTCGCCGCCGATCACGCACAATTTCGAACACACGCCCGTCGCCGAACACGGCCCGTACGACTTCGATCCTGAGGAGGTGCACGCATGAGCGGGCACGCCGAGGCGACGTTTCTACAGCACCATTTCACCACCGCTGAGCAACAGTTCGACGCCGCCAAGATCGGCATGTGGCTGTTCCTGGTCACCGAAATCCTGCTCTTCGGCGGCCTGTTTGTGGGCTACGGTATTCTGTGGTCGCGCTTCCCGGACGCATTCGCATCAGCGCACCATCATCTGGATCGCACGCTGGGCTTCGTGAACACCGTAGTGCTGCTGGTGTCCAGCTTCACTATGGTGATGGCCGTCGACGCGGCGCGCCGCTCGAAACGTGAACGTCTGATTTTGTTCCTGGCGCTGACCATTGCGCTGGCGGCCGTGTTTCTAGGCATCAAGTACTTCGAGTACTCGCACAAGATTCACGAAGGGCTGCTGCCCGGCAAGCTGTATCACTATCACGGCGCTACGAATTCCCGCGAGTTCCTGTTCTTCAGCTTCTACTTCATGATGACGGGACTGCACGGAATCCACATCCTTGCCGGAATGGGCGTGCTTGGCTGGGTGCTGCGCCGTGCGGTGCGAGGCGATTTCTCCGGCGAGTACTACACGCCCGTGGATCTGGCCGGCCTGTATTGGCACTTGGTGGACTTGATTTGGATCTACCTGTTTCCTCTGTTGTACCTGGTGAGCTGATGAGCGCACACGCCATTTCGACGAAAACCTACGCGGCCGTACTCGGCGCGTTGCTCACGCTGACGGTGATCACAGTGCTCGCGGCCGGCGTCAACTTCGGTACTCACTCGGTGAATGTAGTGGTCGCGCTCTCCATCGCCAGCATCAAGGGAACGCTTGTAGCGCTCTACTTCATGCACCTGCGCCACGACAAGCCGCTCTACGCCATCATCTTCGCTACCGGCCTGCTGTTTCTCGCTGTGCTGCTCATGCTCTGTTTCGTCGACATCGACACGCGCGACGATCCTCGGCCGGCCAATCTGCGCCCACCCGCTGGCGGCGCCGCACCGGCACGTACGAAGTAGCCAATTCTGTCATCATGACCGTGGGAGGATTGCGCGAAAGTGCTCACGGCCAGATTTCGAGTGCGAGGATTGGGTTGGGCGGCGCTGGCGGCGACCGGTCTGCGTGGCGCCGAGGAGAACAAGGATCTCGACAAGCTTCTACTAGTGCGTGTGGTGGCACTCAAGGGCGACACACATCACGTGCAGGGCGTCGAGCGCGCGGGCGATCGCGTCTATGTAACGTCGGTCGAGCGTGCGGCGCGCAAGGGACACCTTTACGAGTTTTCCTATCCCGGCGGCGATCTGCTCCGTCACATCGAAGTGCAGGAGGGCGAACGCTACCACGCCGGCGGTTGCAGCATTCGCGGCGATTCCATCTGGGTTCCGGTGTCCGAATACCGTCCCAAAAGCTCCACGGTGATCCAGCGCCGCAATCTGAAAACCCTGGAGCTTGAATCGAAGTTCGTGGTCGAAGACAGCATCGGCTGCGTGGCCGCGGACGCGGGCGTGCTTGCGGGTGGCAACTGGAACAGCGTCGAAATCTACGTCTGGGATTACGCAGGTAAGCAGCGCAGCGTAATCACGAATCCCAACGCGAATGCCTACCAGGACTTGAAGTTCGTTTCCGGCAAGTTGGCGGGTGGAGGGCTGCTTGCGGGACGCGTGGGTGCCATCGACTGGATGGAGTTTCCGTCGCTGCGTCTGGAGCGCCGCATCACGGCAGGTCGAACCGATCGCGGCGAACCGTTCACGCGCGAAGGCATGGCGATCTACGGTTCGGAGCTTCTGCTATTGCCCGAGGACGCGCCCAGCCGTCTGTTCGTCTATCGCTTGGGCACCGCGGCGCCGCTGCGTTTGATCGCGCACCGCGGCGGCATCGTCGATGCGAGTTGCGCGGAAAACAGTCCGGCCGCAATCGAAGCGGCCATCAAGCGCGGCTATTGGATGGTGGAAGTGGATGTGCGGGAATCCAAGGACGGCCGCCTGTTGGTCAATCACGACCAGAGCTTCCGCCGCTTTTACGGTGTGAGCCGTTTTGTCGAAGACATGACTTGGGATGAGATTGCCAAACTCAAAGCCACCCCCGGCGGCACGCGTCCCATGACATTCCGCGAGTTGTGCGAGTTGGCGCGCGGGCGCATTCGCTTGATGATCGACGCCAAAGGGAAGGAACACAAGGAGGAGTTCTACCGCGAACTCGAAAGCGCGATGCGAGACAACGGACTGCTGGAGACGGCGTACTTCCTCTGTCCGCCGGGCATTCCGGAGCGTTTCCGAGGTAAAGCGCGCCTATCGAGCAGCGCGCGACGGCTGCGTGAAATGGCCGCGCGCGGCGAGCCCGTCGAGAAACTTCACTTCCTGTTTGAACGGGGAGATATGAAGGAGGAAGACATCCGCTGGGCGCAGTTGCGCGGCATCCCGGTGGTGCCGGCCATCAACACGTTCCACTACCAGGGCGACCGCGCCATGGAACAGGCCGTCTCGGACATCCATCGCCTGCTAGCGCTGGGCGTCACCGACTTCCAAATCGATTCCGTCTACGAGACGGCCTTTCCGCGTTAAGTAGGGCTTTACGCCGGCACTTTGGCGATGGCGTCGATTTCGACTTTGATGCCCATGCCGAGCACGCTCTGCACCGTGGTGCGCGCGGGCTTGATGTTCGGGAAGAACTCGGCGTAGACGGCGTTGAAGCGGTCGAAGTCGTTGATGTCGATCAGGTGGCAGGTACATTTCACCACGTCGTCGAACGTGCAGCCGGCCGCCTTCAGCACCTTGCCGACGTGCTCCAGCGTGAGCCGGGTTTCTTCCTCGATGGTGCCGCGCACCACCTGGCCCGTCTTCAGATCGAGCGGTCCCTGGCCGCTCACGTACAACCAGCCATCCATCAAAACGCCGGCTGAGTAAGCGCCGGTGGAAACCTGCTTGTCGGGATGTTTGATTTCGGTCTTTGCCATGATCGTGTTCCTTTGTCCAGACTACGCGTTTTCGATGACGATCGGTTCAGCCGCGCGATACTGTTCAACGGCCTTGCGATCCAGTTCAATGCCCAGCCCCGGTCCTTGCGGCACCAGTGCATGTCCGCGCTCGAAGCGAATGGGCTCGACGATCAAGTCGTTCTCACGAACCAGTTCGCCGAAGATGTCCGACGGCACCGTGCAGTTGGGTGTGGCGGCCGCCGCATGCAGCGCCGAGACTTCCAGAATGCCCAAATCAACTTCGCTGCCGTGCCAGCAGTTCATTCCGGCGAGTGCTGCGGTCGAGGCCAGCTCGACGAATTGAATCATCGGGCCGTTGAAGTTGAATCCGTCGATGGCGTCTTCCTTGAGCGCGGTGATCACATCGCCCATGTTCTGCGAATACGGATTCGAGATGTGTATGTACATGGGGATGCCCAGCTTCTTGCGCACTTCACGGAAGCCCGCGAAATCGGTGCGCTCCACCGGATCTTCCAGCGCGTACATGATGTCGGGATCGACGCCTTCCATCAGCCGCAGCGTGGTGGCCGCGTCGTGCCAGCGCTGATTCGGATCGAGCAACAGCTTGATGCCGTCGCCGCAACGCTCGCGAATCTTGCTGCTCCAATCGCGCACCGAGTCCTTGTCCGAGCACTTGAACTTGAACACGCGGTGGCCCGCCTGCATGGCTTCGTACGCCTTGCGCGCGGCATCCTCCGGCGTGCGGCGGCCGGTCCAGCCGCTGCATTCCACGCGATCGCGGCACGCGCCGCCGAGCAGTTGAAACACCGGCACACCGAAGCGCTTGCCCGCGAGATCGAGCACCGCGCTTTCCACCGCATCGTAGATGCGCATGTCGCGCACCGGCAGGTGGCGCCATTCAAGCCTCAACGCATCTTTACCCGCGAACGGCCGCAGATCCGCTTCCATCTGCTCGCGCGTGGGTCCGCGATAGGTCTCGCCGACGCCGCACTGCCCATCGGCGGTTTCCATCTCGACGATCCATTTGATTTCGAGCGGAAAATCCGTCCATCGCGCGCCGGTGTGAAACTTCTCGGCGAACGTACGATCGGTATCTTCGACGCCGGGAGAATTCAGACTGTCGGGGCGTGCCGGTACGCGCACCGGAGTGGCGGTGATCCGCCGCACTACGCTGTTACTCACTTCTCAAATCCTCCATCAAGGGCCATTGCTTAAAGCTCGCGATGAATTCCACGGTGGCTTCCACCGCCGCGCGGAACAGATGCTCGCCCTTGGCGGCCGTGCCCTTGAGCAGCTCGCCACTCGAGCCATTGCTCGAGATAAACTCGGTCTTCTTGGTCATGCTGACGCCGCGCGATGGCTCGTCGTCTTCCCAGGGAATGTAGCCGTTCGACGCGGGACGTTTGGCGCGC
>CAZDIZ010000075.1:6270-28849 GCA_964505625.1 uncultured Solibacteraceae bacterium
CAGATCCAGCAGAACTTCGGTGTAGAGGTCCGCGCGCAGACTCATGGTGCCCGGAAAGTGCAGGTGATGGTGGCTCGATCCGAACACCAGCGTGGGGCACAGCACCACCACGTCGCTCAAACGCATCTCAACTTCGTCGGCGATCTTCGAGACGATGCCGGAATCGGTGGATACGGCCAGGTGCGGTCCGTGTTGCTCGATGGCGCCCAACGGCAGAACGGCCACGGCCGCCGGTGCAGCTTCGCGCACTTGCGGCCAACTCATGTTCTTCAATTTCATTGCCGGATCGCTCCTTTCACTTACGCGGCCGGATTGCGTGGCAGTCCGAACTGGTCGAGCAGGTCGAGAATGCGGCGGTTGATGAAGTCGATGTGCGCGGCCTCGTGCGCCGACAACGTCATGCGCGGGCGCCGCACCACCACGGTATCGAGCACACCGCGCGCCTGAAGCAAACGCTTTTCGGCGTGATGATAGAACTCCAGGTTTTGCAGACTGTAGACAATCTGCGGCAGCACGGCTTCAAACACAGGACTGGCCTCTTCACGCCGCCCGGCCTGCGCCAGACGGAATACGCGATTGAGCAGATCCACTGGTCCGAGTCCCGGTACCACGCCCGCGATGCCGGCCGGAGCCAGATCCAGCAAGTACATGCCGCCCCAGCCTTCGAGCACCTTCACACCGCCCGCGCGCTGAAGACCGGGACAGACTGCTCTGCCCCCCGCGGAGGATTCCATGTTGTCGGTAGTTTGTCGTGGGGGCAGAGTGGTCTGTCCCTGGGTCTTCAGCGTCCCTGCAGTCGCCTCGCGCACGGCGAGTGCCTTGCCGGCCATCATCGCTTCTTCCAGTTTCAGGTATTCGAAATGCGGATGCGCGCGATGCAACCGCTCAACAAAGCCGACGCTCACCGTCGCGCCGCCGGGATTGAAGTCCTGGATGATGACAGGCAGCGTCACTTCCTTGAGCAGCCGGTCGAAGTAGTCGAACAGATCGTCTTCGGGAATCGCGAACAACCGCGGAACCGCAGTCGCAATGGCGCCGGCACCCAAGTCCGATGCTGCTTTGGCCATGGCGATCGCCAACCCCAGCGACGGTGCGTTTACCTGCGCCACCACGGGGATCTTGCCCGCTGCCGCGCGCACGGCGCGCTCGATCAAGCCCAGCCGCTCCTTCTCGCTCAACTTGTAAAACTCGCTCGCGTACGCCGGCAGGCACACGGCGGAGGCGCCGGCGGCGCGCGCGAACGCAATCATCGGATCCAGGCTGTCCCAGGCGATCTCTTCGTTTTCGCGAAACGGTGTGGGAATGACGGGAACGACTCCGTCAATTACAAAGCTGCTGGTTGAACTCATGCGAATGCTCTCTCCTCTATCCTCGGGTGCGCGCTTCCTGGTCCTTGTATTGCAGTTGATACAGCTTCCAGTAGATGCCGCGCATTTCGAGCAGTTCCTGATGCGTGCCCGTCTCGCGCAAACGCCCTTTGTGCATCACTAGAATCCGGTTGGCGCGCTGTATGGTGGACAAACGGTGCGCAATGACGATCGACGTGCGCCCTTCCACCAACCGATCCAGCGCGTCGCGCACTTTCAGTTCCGTGGCCGTGTCCACGCTCGACGTAGCTTCGTCCAGAATCAGAATGCGCGGGTTGTGCGCCAACGCGCGCGCGAAGTTGATCAACTGTTTCTGCCCGGTAGAAAGACCGTTGCCGCGCTCCTGCACGCTCTGCGCGAAGCCGTTGGGCAGCGAGCGGATGAAGTCCATCAAATTCACTTTTTCGGCGGCAGCTTCCAACTCCTCACCTGTGATGCGCGCGGTGCCCAAGCGGATGTTGTCTTCGATGGTGCCGGTGAACAGGTACGGGTCCTGCAGCACGACGCCGAAGTGGCGCCGCAGTTCGATGGGATCAAACTCGCGGATGCCGGTTCCGCCGATGCGGATCGCGCCGCGCTGCACGTCGTAGTAGCGCAAAAGCAGGCTGATGAGCGTGGTCTTGCCCGCGCCGGTATGGCCCACCACGGCGACGGTTTCGCCCGGCTGAATCGAGAAGCGGATCTCCTTCAACACCCAATCTTCTTCCTTGTAAGCGAACCAAACATCATCGAATTCAATGGCCGCGGCATCGGTGGGGAAAGGCTTCGGCGCGGTGGGCGCCCCGATGTGCACCTCGGTGTCGAGCAACGCGAAGACACGCTCGCTGGCGGCCATGGCCGATTGCATAATGTTGTACTTCTCGCTCAGGTCCTGAATGGGCCGGAAAAAGCGCATGCCGTATTGGAAGAACGCGATCAGCACGCCCAACGTCAACTCGCGGTTGCGTATCGCGAACCCGCCGTAGGCGAGCAGTCCTCCCACCGCCAGCATGCCCAGAAATTCCACCACCGGATAGAACCAGCCGTAGGCGAAGATGGCGCTCTTGAAGGCCAGCATGTGATCGCGGTTGATAACTTCGAACTGCGCCATGCTGCGCCGCTCGCGGTTGAACAGTTGCAGCACCGCGATCCCGCTTACGTGTTCCTGAAGATACGCGTTGATCTTGGCCACCGCGACGCGGATGCGCCGGTAGCTTTCCGTCACGCTACGCCGGAACACGATCGTTGCCAGCACCACCAGCGGCGTCACCGCCAGCAGAATTCCGGTGAGCGCCGGGCTCAGGTTGAGCATGGCGATCAGCACGAAGCTCAACATGGCCACGTCGGCGATGATGCTTACGATGCCGGAACTGAACAGCTCGTTCAGTACATCGACGTCGGTGGTCACGCGCGTCACCAGACGGCCCACCGGGTGGCGGTCGTAAAACGCCACGTCCAGTTTCTGCAGGTGCGTCATGAGCTGGCGCCGCAGATCGAACATGGCACGCTGCCCGGTCCACTGCATCAGGTAACTCTGCGCGAACTCGATGCACAGCGTTGCCACCAGCACCGTCAGATACAGAATGGAAATCTGCGTGATGCCGGTCCAGGCCGAAGGGGAAAGAAAACGGTCGAGCGGTGAAGTGACTGCCTGTGGCACCAGATACTTGTCCACGGCGAGTTTGGTGAGCAGCGGTCCGACGATTTGCAGCACCGCGTTCACCAGCAGGCACACCAGCGAAAGCGCCACCGGAACGCGATACGGCCACATGTAGGCGAGCAAACGCCGCATCAGCCTGCCATCGTATGCTTTGCCTACAACTTCTTCTTCCACTCTGTTAAGTTTAAAGCATCATGCCGAAACTTCTCACGCCGTTGGTTGCCGTGAAAGTGGCTTCCATTTACAACCATGCCCCGCTCCCGGAGCGCATGGCTCGCGCTACCCCTGATACGGCGGCGGCGCTCGATAAAGTGGTGCGGGATTTGCGCACGCTCGGACACGACCTGCGCCTGAGCGACATGTTCCGCAGCTACGAAATGCAATGGCAAGCGCATCAGGATTATGTGACCAAGAAAAAGAAGGCGTTCAGTCCGGCGCCGGGCGGAAGTATGCATGAAGGCGGTAGGGCCATTGACATCGATCTATCTTCGATGGGCGTGCCGCTGAGCAAGTTCTGGGAAATCGCCCAGGCTCACGGCTTCATGCCGATCATCGACAAACCGGAGAGTTCCCGCAGTGAAGCCTGGCACTTCGATTGCCGCGGCAGCCATCAGGCGGTTTATGATTATGTTCGTGGCGGCAAAGCCGGCGCCGCCATGCCGCCGTACACGCAGATGGCGGCCAGCGCCATCTCCGCCATCGGCGTCAAGCTCGATGCGGTGCACGATCAGGACATCGCGTTCGTGCAAGGAGCGCTGATCCGGCTCGGCTTCGACCCCGGCCGCATTGATGGCGTGATGGGCGACCGCACGCGAGGCGCGTTGAAGGATGCCGGTGCATCCGCCGACGATCCCGCCGGCGCCGTAAGCGCCCTATTGAAGGAGAAATTCCCGCTGGAATTCTAGTGCATGGATGGAGTGATTGTTGTCGACAAGCCCGCCGGCTGGACCTCGCATGATGCCGTCAATAAGATGCGTCGTCTGGCCGGCACACGCAGAGTGGGGCATCTGGGAACACTCGACCCGATGGCCACTGGCGTTCTACCTCTGATCATCGGACGCGCCACGCGCCTGGCTCAGTTTTATCTTCACGGCGACAAGGTGTACGACGCGGTCATCCGTTTCGGCCACTCGACCGATACCTACGACCGCGATGGCGCGCCCACTTCCGAGCACCGTGACTACACGCTCGACCGCGATGCGATCGAAGCGATGCTCGGCTCGTTTCGCGGAACGTTTCCGCAAACGCCGCCGCCGATTTCAGCCAAGAAGATCGCAGGTAAGCCCGCCTATGAATTGGCGCGCAAGAACCTGCCCGTCGAACTGGAACCGGTGGAAGTCACCGTGCACCGGCTTGAAGTTCTGGAGTGCGCGGCGGACCGTTTGCGCGTGGAAGTACACTGCACCGCGGGTACCTATCTGCGCGGCATCGCGCACGACCTGGGCCGCGCCGCCGGCTGCGGCGCTTATCTCGAAGAACTCCGCCGCACTGCGGCCTGCGGGTTCTCCATCGAACAGGCGCGTACGCTCGAAGTGCTCCAGCAACTCTCCGCCGAAGCGAAGTTGACCGAAGCGCTGATCCCCGGCGCCGATCTCCTGCCGGACTTCCCGGCTGAAGTAGTGGATCACATCACTGCAGCGCAGATTCGTAACGGCCGCGACTTCCGCGTCTCGCCGTTCCGCGTCCGCAAAGGCGCGCGTTTCGTCAAGGCCATCACACAGGACGGCAGCCTGCTCGCGGTCGGTGAAGCTCGCTTGCCGAACCTGTATCATCCGATTCTGGTACTGTGACACGCCGTGAATGAACGAGCATTAATCTCCCGTTCAGGTGGCCTTCATCCCGCGCGGGTAGGCTTGTATGTGCTCCTCTCGCTTCTCGCCGCTCTTGGTCTGTCTGTAGTCGGATTTGCGCAAACGCCGCCGGATGAAACGCCCACGCCGCTCTACAAGTTCTTCTCCGGTTCAGTCGTCGAAGTCACTTCCGAGCACGTGGTGGTACGCCGTTCGCCTTTGGCCAGAGCGGCGCAGACCCGCACGTTCCGCATCACCGCCGATACACAAATCGAAGGCAATCTGGAGCCGAAAGCACGCGTGACCGTCGGCTACATTTCCGGCGAGGAGGGAGACACGGCCGCCCGCATCATTGTACGGACGCCCGCGAAACGGCGCACTTCATCCAACGGCGGCGCTACTGGCCGCACTTCAATTTCTCGCGTCGCTTCTTAACCCAGTCTTCTTTCACTACCTGATGCGCGCGCCCCACGGCGAGCGCATCGGCGGGCACGGGTTTGGTGATGACCGATCCCGCTCCCACGTAGCTTCCTGTTCCGATTTCCACCGGAGCCACCAGCGTCGAGTTGCTGCCCACGAACGCGCCATCCTGAATCGTGGTGCGGTGTTTGGCTACGCCGTCGTAGTTGCAGGTGATGGTGCCGGCGCCGATATTCACATTCGCGCCGATCGATGAATCGCCCAGGTAGGCCAGGTGCATGGCCTTGGCGCCGGTGCCCAGGCGCGTCTTCTTGAGTTCGACGAAGTTGCCAACGTGAGCGCCTGCTTCCACCTGGTTCTCCATGCGCAGGCGCGCGTAGGGCCCGACGTGCGCGTCCGAACCGACCTGTGAAGTTCCCACGATGCTGAACGGTCCCACTTCCACGCGATCGCCCAGCGTCGAATCCTGAATGATGGTGCACGAACCGATCCGGCAGTCTTCGCCGATCACCGTCTCGCCCAGGATGCGTGCGAACGGTTCGATGATCGTGTCGCGCCCGATCCGCACGCCGCCATCGATGGTGACCGTTTCCGGCCTTTCGATAGTTGCGCCGGCCAGCATCAGCTCGCGGACTTTGCGTGCGCGGAAGATTGTATCCACTTGCGCCAGTTCGACGCGCGTGTTGATGCCGAGCAGTTCGCCGGGGTCCGCGACCTTCATTGTTCCGACGCCATGGCCGGCGCGGCGGAAGATCTCCACTAGGTCCGTCAGATAGTATTCCTTGGCCGGATTGTCCGGACGAATTTCGCCGATGTGTTTCCACAGCAGATCCGAACGGAAGCAATAGATGCCGGAGTTGACTTCGCGAATGGCCAGTTGTTCCGGCGTCGCCGCTTTCTGTTCGACGATGGCCGTGATGTTGCCGCCGTCATCCTGCAGAATGCGTCCGTAGCCGGTGGGATCTTCCAGACACGTGGTAATCAAGGTTGCCGCGCGAGTGCTGGCCTGCTGCGCCTCAATCAATCTGCGCAGCGTGGAGGCTTCCAGCAGCGGGCAATCGCCGTAGAGCGTCATCAGCAATCCGTCGCGCGATTCGAGCGCTTCGCGCGCACACAGCAGCGCGTGCCCGGTCCCCAACTGCTCGGTCTGTTCGGCGAAGCCGACGCCGTAACGCGCAAGCGCCGCCCGCACCTTCTCTGCCTGATGACCGACCACCACCACAATGCGGCTGGGTTCGGTCAGCTCGAGCGCGGTCCGCACCACATGCTCCACCAGCGCCAAGCCTCCGGCGCGGTGCAGCACCTTGGCCATCTTCGACTTCATTCGCGTGCCGAGACCGGCAGCCAGCAGAACTACGTTCACGGGTGTTTGCATGATTTAGATTCCATGTACGCGGCGGCGCTTGAGAGCTTCGGTGAGCCGTTTCCGGCGTCCTTCCTCGGCCAGCAGGATAGCGGCGGCCGCCGTCAACTTTGGATTGTGCCGGATGACTTTGGTTTCTTCCAGTAGATCCCGCGCCACGATACTCAATCCCATGTTCGCCAGCCGGTTCAGATCGTTCGCCACCGGCCGCACGCCTAACTGCTCATAGTGCGCCAACACTTTCTTGCGCATGTGGCGTGTGTTGACCACAACACAGTCCAGTACGTTGCCGCCCGCGTGCCGGTTGATGGCTTCCACGTGGTCCGACGCTGTGTAGCCGATGGTCTCACCGGGTTGCCACATCAGGTTGACGAAGTAAGCTTTGTAGGCGCGCGAAGCCCGGATGGCTTCCGGCACGCCGTCCACCAGTAGATTCGGAATCACGCTGGTGTAGAGCGATCCCGGGCCGAACGAGATCAGGTCGGCTTCGGCGATGGCTTGTATGGTTTCCTTCAGCGGCTTGGTGCGGCCGGGTTTCAACCGGACCTGTTCGATGCGCGCCGTGCTGCGGCTGATGAGCGTTTCGCCCACCACCACGCGCCCATCGGCGAGCGTCGCTTCCAGGCTCACGTTAGCCGACGTCGAAGGGTAGATGCGCCCGGCGATCGAGAGCACTTCGCTCGATAGTTTGACGGCCTGCGCGAAGTCGCCCGTCACGTCCGTGAGCGCAGTCAGAAACAGGTTGCCGAAACTGTGTCCTTTCAGTCCGCGCCCCGTCGCGAAGCGGTACTGGAATAGCTTGCTGAGCAGGGCTCCGTCTTCCGACAACGCCACCATGCAGTTGCGGATATCGCCGGGCGGGAGCACGTCGAATTCGCGCCGCAGCCGGCCCGAACTGCCGCCGTCGTCGGTGACCGTGACTACGGCGGTGACGTCCACCGGCGACAAGAGCCCCGTGCCGTCTGTCATCAAACGCGCGGGGCGCGTGTAAAGTTTGAGACCATACAGCAGCGCGGAAAGTCCCGTTCCGCCGCCGATAGCGACGATACGCAGTGGTCCGAGTGGTGTTCGCGTGGATGTCTTGTTCAACGGTTCTCCGGAGACAGCGCTTTCACCAGCAAGAAGCGGAAAAGCCAGGGATCGCCCACTCTGCCCCGTTTTCCTGCATCTTTCTTAGTCTACCGCTTACGAGCAGAGCAGTTCGCGCAGCGCGCCTCGCTGCAGCAGTTCCGCGAAGTCCGGGTCGTTGCGCGCCAGCGTGCGGTTGCGCGGCTGCAAGTCGATGGCGCGCTTCATGTGCCGGTGAGCGCCTTCGTAATCGCCCTGCAGGCCGCGGGCCAGCGCCAACGCGTAATGCAGGTGGTCGGCGTTGGGAGCAGCTTCGAGCGCTTTGGTCAATTGCGCCTCGGCATCACTCAGCCGCCGCAGATTGATCAGCCCCACCGCGTAGTTATACCGTTCCTCGGGCGTCTCGATCTTCGGTTCCGCCCGGCTCAGTCGCCGCTCGCACATCTTCGCGTGCAGCCGCGCAGCATGCGCCATCGCCGGCACGGGGCCGCCAGCCGCCTTGTCGAAGATAGTGCGCGCTCCTGCGTAGTCGCGCGAATGGAACAAGCGCATGGCCTTTTCGAACAATTCGGCCTGCTTAGCGGAATCCATCACATCCGCGGCCGCTTGTGGCGGAGCTTCCTCGCGCCTTGCGGGTGTGTCCGAATCCCTTCGCGACGGCGCGGCTGATTTGCCCGCCGTGCTCTTCTTCGGGGCGGGCGCCGGTTCCTGACGCTTTATGGTCTTCTTCATTCGGCAGTAGTCCTTCTACCAAATTGCCGTAATGTTTGCAAGGCCCTTGTTGAGTTCAGCGACTGTCATCTTCTTCTTCGATGGGAGGATCTGCTTCCAGGTCGTCGGCCTCGAGCACTTGATCGCAATCCAGACAGCGCTCATAGTCCACGCCATCACGCCGGGCAATGATCTCCCTTCGTTTATGCTGGCAAGCTGTAACCATAAGGAATGGGGGTTACCCCTATTGTATTCAAGCCTTTGCGCGTGTCAAGCCCTACCCGCGCTAATCGGCGCGCGGTTCGGAGGCGGCAATGCCGAGCCGGCCCGGATCCCCCACGTATTCACTCGGCGAACATCCGGTGACGCGCCGGAACACGCGAGCGAAGTACGCCGGATCCGAGTAACCACACGCCGCGGCCACTTCCGACACACTCTTCAACGGGTCCAGCAGCAGTTTCTTGGCCAGTTCCACGCGGCGGACGGTAAGAAAACGCCGGAAGGGCATTCCCGCCGCGCGCGGGAAGATGCGACTCAAGTGCCCGGTGGAAACCCGCAAGGCGTTGGCTATGGTTTCCAGCGAAACCGCGCCTTCCGCTGGGTTGCGCTCCAGGCTCCAATCGACCATGCGGCGCGCGCGTTCGGCGATCTTCTCGCGTTTGCTCGCCAGCAAATGCCGTACTTCCAGAACCACTTCATCGGCGGCCGAGAAAAACGCTTCTTCCAGTTCCACCAGCGTGGATGCTTTTTCCAGGCGCACTCTCGCTCGATTGCGTGCGCTCGCCAGCGTGTCCAGCGTGCATCCGGCTCTTTGCGCCTCAAGCCCGATGGACTCCAGCGCCGCAAGCAGCGCGGAACGGGGCCCGGCCACGTTCGCCGGTGCACTTCCGGTCTGCGCCACCAACGACGCCGGGAGCGCGCGAATCTCCAGCCGCGCGTCCTCGATCCGGAATTCGCTCAGATGGCGGCGAATCCTCTCGATACGTTCTTCCATTTCTTCCAGACGCGTTGCCGTCGGCGCATATACGGCGATGCGCTCGTCCCGATTGGATAGCGCCAGGCAGGCTTCCTGATAGGAGTCCGGCAACTGTCTCCAGTTCGACACCACCGATCCGATGCCGATCCTCACCGGCACGCTGCACCGCTCGCCCACCTCGATGACGACCTTCTCCGCCAGATTCCTCGCGCGTAGATGATCACGCGCCGCCCGTGCTTCCATCGTTTCGTGGCAGAATACGCACACGCCGTACTGCCGCAAGTGCGCCACCGCCACATTGCGCATCCGTTCGCAAATCTCCTCCATCACCTGCAAGGCGGCGGTCAACGCCACGTCGAATGACGCCGCCGGTTTTGCGTACGCATCATCGTGCTGCACCCGCACCACCATCACGCGATTCGGCGGACGCCGGAAACCCAGCGCGCGCGTGATCTCGCGCACTCGTGTTGAATCCGCTGCCGCCCCCTGCAGCATCAGGTGCGCGAACTCGGTCCTGAGTAGCTGCGCTTCGCGCAACTTACTGCGATGCAGACGTACGCCGTCGCGCAACCGCTGCCACATACGGCCCACGTATTCGGCGCACAGTTCCAGCGAGCGGCGTACCTCTTCAACCTGCAGGTTCGAAAACACCGGCACCTCGCGATAGGCGCGTTCGAGTTCGGCGAAATCGACATGCTGCAAATGCGCCAAGTCCCGCTTGATGCGGGCGAAGGCCGTTCGTGTCGGCGGTTCGGTCAGAAACTGGCCGCAGTGCAGGGTCCCGATGCAGTGGCCCGAAGCGATCACGGGTACCGCCATATCGGTCAGTCCGGCGTGGCAGCGGTAAACCTCCGAGTGCCCCGAGCGGCGCACACGTCCCGCGGCGGCCTTGTCGCACAAGAAGCAGGTGCGGTCGTCCAAGCGCCCCCGGTCGTTCACCAGGTCGCAGAACTCCTGGTTTGGCATCCATTCCGGCCCGCGCACGCGTTCCAGCGCCGGGTTGCGCAGCGCCTGCGTGGTTCCGGTTCCCCGCCACAGGCTGACGCGCCCGCCGTCCACTCCACCGTCCACCCAGATCAGATCAATGTTCTTGGCGGGCGAACTCTTATTCACCAACAGGAACAGCATCTGTAAGAACGGGACTTCTTTTTCGAACTCGCGCGCGAACAGCGCCCGTTCCTCGGCCGGCAGCAGCGTCATGCCTGGCGCACGCGTCAAATCCAATCCGGTTTGGGGTGTTCGCTTGGCGGGCATCGAATATCAAGAAAGTACTTACTATATCAAGTCGCTCACGTTGTTCGTTGGCGCGGATTCCCGCAGAATCCATTCGAAGGTGGGTAAGAAGGAGGAAATCGTCATGATGCGGAGTTTTGTTTGCCTTCTTGTGGGGGCGTTACTCCTGTGCCAGCTCGCGCCGGCCCAGGAAACTCGCGGTTCGCTGGTCGGCCGGGTCGCCGATCCTTCCGGCGCCGTGATCCCGAACGCGCAGATTGAAGTCGTCAATCAGGCCACCGGCGTCGTTTCCAAAAGCACGACCAACAGCGAGGGCCAATATTACGTTCGTTACCTGCTGCCGGGTCTATATAAGGTGACGGCGTCCTCGTCCGGGTTCAAGACCTCGGTCCGCGACGGCATCGAGGTTCGCATCAACGATCGCATCGAGCTCAACTTCACCATGGAGATCGGCGCGGTGGGCGAAAAGATCGAGGTAACGGGCCAGACGCCGCTGCTCGAAACGGCCTCGGCCAGCCTGGGCGCGGTCACCGATCAACGCCGTATCACGGACCTGCCGTTGATGCACGGCAACCCCATGGCAGCGCTCGAACTGACGCCGGGACTGGCGCAAGTGCGCACCAGCAACCTGGGCGTGTGGGGCGGACGTCCGTACGACAACTCCTGGACCACGTCTTATGCGATCGACGGCGCGCTGCCCAACACGAGCGAGATCAGCATGGACGGCATTCCCAACACCACCACGCTCGGAGGCAGCAAGAGCGGCGGCTATCAGACGGTGGCCTACACACCGCCTGCCGATCTGGTGCAGGAAGTCAAAGTGCAGACCGCCAGCTTCGACGCCTCCACCGGCTTCACTTCCGGCTCCACCATCAACTTCAGCGTGAAGAGCGGCACCAACCAGCTTCACGGCACCGCGGCACTCTACCGCATGTGGCCGGGTCCCAACGCCGCTTCCTGGTTTTCCAACCGCAACAACCAACCCAAGGCGAGCTTCGGTTATAAGCGGTGGGACGGCACGGCCACCGGTCCGGTCTTCATCCCGCGTGTGTATAACGGCAAGGACAAGACGTTCTTCTCTTACGGCTATGGCGGCCAGCACGATTCGACACCTTATGGCAGCACGCCCACCGTGCCCACCACGCAGCAGTTGACGGGTGACTTTTCAGCCCTGCTCAAGGTCGGCAGTAATTATCAGGTTTACGATCCCGCGACGGCCCGCCTGAATGCGAACGGGCGCGTGCAGCGTGATCCCTTCGTGGGGAACATTCTGCCGGCTTCGCGCATCAGCAACTTCTCCAAGGCGTTGTCGAATTACTGGTGCCCTCCGACGGCCGCCGGCACCGCGGATGGCGGCAGCAATCTTCCACAGCCCAACCGGCCGGACCCGAACGTCTACTACTCGCATCTGATGCGCATCGATCAGACCATCACGCCGGCCAACCGCATGTACGGGCGCTTCGCTTTCAGCAAGAACATCGAACAGAATTTCAACGACTATTACAATACCGACGCCAGCGGTGTGAACCTGCGGCGCCGCAGCCGCTCGGTCGCGCTGGATGACGTTCACGTCTTCAATCCCAGTCTGGTTCTCAACCTGCGCTACGGTTACACACGCTTCATTGAGGACCGCTACGCCAAGTCGCTCGGTACCAGCCCCACCAAGTACGGCTTCGATCAGAATCTGGCTTCCCAGATCGATCCACGCGCCTACGTCTTCCCGACCATCGCCGTGAGCGGTTACAGCAGCCTGGGCAACGAGAACCCGACGCTCAACACCACCGACGTGCACACGGCCAATATCAGCATGGACCGGTTGGCCGGCACGCACAGCATCAAGTTCGGCGTCGACCTGCGCTGGTATCGCAGTTACTCGCAAGGCTTCGGCCAGGCCGTGCCCAGAATGGACTTCGACAGTGCGTACACGCTGGGTCCTCTGGATACCTCCTCCGCCGCGCCGCGCGGGCAGGCCTTGGCCGCGTTTCTACTCGGAGTTCCCACCAGCGCCACCATCGCGCGCAACGACAGCTCCGCCATCCAGTCCATTGGCACCGCGCCGTTCATCCAGGACGATTGGAAAGTCCGGCCCAACCTGCTCGTGAGCTTCGGTCTGAGATGGGAATACGAAGGACCGACGACAGAGCGTTTCAATCGCGCCACGCGCGGTTACGATTTCACGACGCCCAGCCCGTATGAAGCCACGGCGAAAGCGAATTACGCGGCGAACCCTGTTGCCGCGCTGCCCGCATCGCAGTTCCGCGCCATCGGCGGCCTGCTCTACGCCGGTGTGAACGGTGTGCCAACGCAGATCTACGAGCCCGACAACAAGGTATTCGCGCCACGGCTGGGACTCGCCTGGACCGTTACTCCGAAGACCGTCATCCGTGCCGGCTACGGGATGTTCTATACCGGCAATGGCGCGCGCACCATTGGTGCTTCGCAGAACGGCTTCTCGCGAACCACCGCGACATCCAACTCGCTCGACGGAGGACTCACCTTCCGTATGGCCAGCCTGGCCAACCCGTTCGTGGACGGCATTCTGAAGCCCGTCGGCACCGCGCTCGGCCTGAGCACGGATGTGGGTAACAGCGTCAGCTTCACCAACCCCACGCAACTCACGCCGTATACGCAACGCTGGCAGTTCAGCATTCAGAGAGAGTTGCCCGCCCGCGTGCTCTTCGATGTCGCCTACATCGGCAACCGCACCACTCATGCGCGCATCACGCGGAACCTGAATTATCTCGACAACAAGTATCTGAGCACCTTGATGGTGCGCGATGACGCCACGAATAACTACCTCAACACTCGTGTCAACAATCCGTTCTATCCGATGCTGCCGGGCACGGGACTATCCGGCTCGGTGGTGTCGCTTTCTCAGTTGCTGATCGCTTATCCGCAGTACACTGGTCTCAGCACAACCAGCCAGCAGGGTTACTCGTGGTATCACTCACTGCAAGTCAAGACCGAGCGCCGCTTCGCGCAAGGCTTCACCATGCAATTCGGCTACACCTTCTCCAAGCTGATGCAGGCCACCACCTATCTCAACGCGGGCGATCCGATGCCTGAACGGGTGATCTCCAGCATCGATTTTCCGCACCGTGTATCGATCAGCGGCATCTACGAACTGCCCTTCGGCAAAGGACAGCGGTTCCTGACCGGCGCAAACCCAGTGGTACAGCGGATCGTGGGAGGGTGGCAGGCGCAGGGCTTCTTCATGGGGCAAAGCGGCGACGCGCTGGGCTTCGGCAACTCCTTCTTCTACGGCAACCTGAAGGACATCGTGCTGCCCAACGATCAGCGGACAGTGGATCGCTGGTTCAATACCGATGCTGGCTTCGAGCGCGCTTCCGCCAAGCAGCCTGTGGCGAACGTCATTCGTCTCAGTAGCCGCTTCAGTTGCGTGCGCGCCGACGGCATCAACCAGTTCAATCTCTCGGTGATCAAGAACACCGCAATACGCGAAAACGTGAAGCTCCAGTTCCGCATGGAAGCCGTGAACGCGCTGAACCACCCCATGTTCACCGATCCCAATACGTCGCCGTCCAGCAGTTCCTTCGGCCGCACCACCGGCGAGAAAGGCAGCGCCCGCTCGCTCATGTTCGGCCTGAAGCTGCTGTTCTAGCGCGTCAAACCGCCGCCTCCGCCCATAAAGCTGGAGCCTTCCAGCCGGGCGGAGGCGAAGTCGTCAGGCGCACGCCGTCTTTCGGATACAGAGCGCGCCAAGGTTCAATCTGTTCCGAGAGCGCCTTCGCCAGAGCCGCATTCTCCGCGGCGACATCACGAGTCTCGTTGGGATCCGAGTCCAGATTATAGAGCGCATCGCCATCGTCGTTCCGAACCAACTTCCACTCATTCCGCCGCACAGCGTACTGCGTGCGCCCATTTCGTTCGATGGCGAAGAACAAGTCTTCGCGCGGGTTCTCGCTTCCAGCGCGAATGCCGCGCCACAGATCGCGCCCATCGAATGGCAAGCGGTTGCGCGGTGTGACGCCTGCCGCCGAAGCCAGCGTGGGAAACACGTCCATCACCGTCATTAGTTGACGGCTGCGCGCGCCCTCGCGCACATGGCCCGGCCAACGCAGTATGGCCGGCACTCGCAGCCCGCCCTCATACACCGATCCCTTGGCCCCGCGCAAAGGAGTGTTGCGCGCGCCTTGATCCAACGGGCCGCCATTGTCGCTGAAAAATAGCACGATGGTATCGCTGGTGGCGCGCTGCTCATCGAGCGTCGAGAGAATGCGCCCCACCGCGGCGTCCATGGCATCCACCATGGCGGAGAACACGCGTCGTCGCTTGTCGGTGATGCGCTGGTATTTCTGTATGAGCGCGTCAGGCGCTTCGAGCGGTGCGTGCGGCGCGTTGAACGGCACGTAGAGCAGAAACGGTTTGTTCTTGTCGCGCGCGCGGAGCCACGCGGTCGCTTCGTTCGCGATGAGATCGGTGGTGTAGCCTTCCTCGCGTACGCTCTTGCCGTTGCGATGCCAGTCCAGCCCGCCTTCGCGCAAGTGCGTGTAGTAGTCGATCGCGCCGTTCAACTGTCCGTAAGCGTGATCGAAGCCGCGATGATGCGGCAGGAATTCCTTCCGTGCGTGGCCCAGGTGCCACTTGCCGGTGATGGCCGTCTGATAGCCCGCGGCTTTGAACGACTGGGGCAACAGATGCTCGGTGAGCGGCAGTCCGTAGTTCGACCACGGCCGTATCACCGTGTAGCCGATGCCTAAACGCATGGGCGAACGGCCGGTCATCAACGCCGAGCGCGTCGGCGAGCACACCGGAAACGAACAGAACCGCTCAAAGCGCGTGCCTTGCTGCGCCAACCGGTCCAGATTCGGAGTTTCGATTTCGCCGCCGTAGCAACCCAGGTCCGCCGAACCCAGATCGTCGGCCAGGAGAATGAGCACGTTCGGCCGCCGCGGTGCGGCCGCGGCAACCAGCGGCACTTGTAGAAATTCGCGCCGTTTCATGTCAAGCCTCCGTCAATTCATCTGTCCGCGCCGTCGATTGCGCGGGCGCTTGGAAGAAAGTAGCCTCGCCGCCGGGATCGGGAAACTCGGTCAGCGTGAGTGCGATGTTGCGGCCGTCGAAGGTGGCCCGCGCCTCGCACGCGATGCCGCCCGGACGCAGACTCTCATCCGGCACGGGCGCCGCAGACGGAAGCGCGGCGATCGCAATGCGCTTCAAATCCGCGCCGGCGATCGATGGGTTGCGCTTCGGATTCAGCGTGAACACCTGTGGTCCGCGCATCACGGCCACGCGCCCGCTTTGCGAACGCGTGCCCGCCACCAATCGCCAATCCATCCGCATGTCTATTTCGATGCGGTCGCCGGTTTTCCAGCGGCGCTTCGCTTCCACCCACCCGTCTTTCGGCGCCGCGAGCGGTTCGCCATTCACGCTGGCGCGGAACCCCGTCGACCAACGCGGAACGCGCAATCGCAACGGGAACGCGGCCGGGCGCTTCGGATTCACGTGCACCGACACCACACCCGAGTTCGGATAATCCGATTCCTGCCGCAGTTCGCACTCCACGCCACCCGCAAGCGTGGTCTTCACCGTCGACGCGCCGTAGAGATTCAACGCCAGCCCCTCGCCCCAACGGTACGCCACCAGTTGCGGCAGCTCGCCGATGATGCGCCGGAAATTGCACGGACAGCAATATGTGTCGCGCGGCCAATACGGGCGCACACCTTCAAATGGGGTCCAATAGCGCAGGCGGCGCCCGTCGGGTGACTGCGCGCCGAACAGCGCGTTGTATATGGCGCGCTCCATCATGTCACCGTAGATGCTCGATCCTTCCATGCGCAGCAGCGCGTCGAACAGGCGTATGAAATATGCGGTCGCGCATGTTTCGGTGAGTTCGCCGTCGCCCGATTGATCGCCGTGCCAGCATTCGGATTTGCTGGCCGATCCCGTGATCAGCCACCCGCCGCGCCGGCGCATGTAATCGATCTCGCGCTGCGATTGGCTCAACAGACTCCGGTCGCCGTTCAAATGGTACAGCTCCACCTGCGCCAGCGTGCGCGTGGTGTAAGCGTAGGCGTGACCGTAGTACGGCGGCCGGCGCCCCTCCACAATTTCGAGCTTCCAGTTCGGCACATCCAGGTCTTTCACCACGAAGTCCAGGTAGCGGCGGTCGCCTGTGGCCGCGTGCAGCGCTAGCATGGCACGGTCCAGCCCTGTCATCAACATGGGCGGATGGATTTCGGGCTCCTGCAACACGCCGGGCAGCTTGCCCGCGAGCTTCGCGATGAGATGATCGCCCACGCGCCGCGCCGCATCGAGCGACGCGCGTTTGCCGAACAAGCGGTAATCGGAAACCAGCCCGTACTGGATGTAGCACATCTCGTGGATGTCCCACGCCTTCACGATGCGCGCGGCCGGACGGTACCAGCCGATGTAGCCATCTTCGAGTTGATTGGCGATCAACGCTTCAGCCAGGCGGCCTTTCCTGGATGTCAGCGCCGCGTCACCCGAGTAGCGCGCCAGGCGTACCGCCGAATCCAGCAGCTTGCCCGCACCGACGTAGTCGCCCTTGCCCTGCTTCAAGCGGAACGGCTCAATGAAATCCTTGTCAAGATCCAGTTTGAGCAGGTTGCCCTTCACGGTCAGATCGATGCGCTGTCCGATGACTCCCGCCGGGCGCGCTTCGCCCAGATCGAGGCGTGTGAAGACATCACGAGGCGGAGTTGCTGCCAAATGCGGTGTCAAACCCGCCGCAACGGATGTGGAAAGGAATTCGCGCCGGTTCATGGTCGGTCTCCACAAGCAGTGTATACGAACCCGGCGCGGTGAGTCAGTTGGCGCGAGGCGGAGTGGGGTCTTCCGGCGGTAGCTCTTCTTCGAGAGTGCCCATCTGTTCCAACAGTTCCAGCGTACGCTGGGCCTCGGCCTCATCCAGGCGGCTAATGGCAAAGCCCACGTGGACCACCACGTAATCGCCCACCTGCGCTTCCGGCACCAGGTCCAGATATGCTTCGCGGGTGATGCCGCCGAACTGCACTCGTCCCAGGCGGCTTTCACCAATCTGTTCGGTTGAGAGTATCTTTCCTGGTACGGCCAGGCACATGTGCTCGCGCCCCCTCGCTTCCATTATCGCCGAAGCGAGGGGACGCGAGCTTCCGGGTCTAGCGTCGTGTAACGGTCACCGAGCGCCAACTCATGTTGCCGGCGGCGTCGAAAGCCTGCACCGTGACAGCGTTGGTGCCGACGTAGAGCGGAATGGGTTCGGTGGTCCAAATCGTCTTGCCTGCGGCCGTTCCCGATTTGCCGGTCGATGTAAGCCAACGCACACTCTCCACGCCGACGTTGTCGCCGGCCGTGCCGCGCAGCGCGATTGTGCTGGCGGTGGTCGCAACCGTGGTCGATCCCGGATAGGTGATTCTGAGCGACGGAGCCACGGTGTCTCTCACCGTATTCGCGTAGTTCACCACGAGTTTCTTCGAGGCTGACTGCCCGCCCGGCTCGTACGCGGTGACCGTCATGGTATTCGCTCCTGTGCTCAGCGAAATGGCTGGCGTCGACCAACTGGTGGTTCCGTTGGCCACGCCGTTGCCGCCGCGCGAATTGTTCCAGGCCACGCGCGAAATACCCGAGGCATGTGAAGCCGTTCCCGCGAGCACCACCGAAGATGACGACGTCGTGTATGTGCCCGACGCCGTGGGCGATGTAATCGCTAAAGTGGGTGCCAGAATCTCCGCTTGCCGGATTACATAGATCGACGCTGAAACCGTCGTGGGCGTGCTATCGGTGGCCGTCACCGAAATCACGTTGTTACCCACGCTGAGTGGAGCCGCTGGAATCGACCATGATCGCGATCCTTGCGCCGTGCCCGAATAGCCGCGGTCGCTCGACCAGCTAACCACCGGATCGCTCGATCCGCCGCTGGTGATGCCGCTCAGCAGCAGGCTGCTCGAGGCCGTAGTGACCGGCGAACTCGCCGGGCTCTGGATGGTCAACGCGAGCGGCGAAGACTGCGGTGTGTCGCCGCCGGTCGCTGTGGCGGTCTGTTCCGCGTACAGGCTGCGTATCGCCGCGATGTCTTCGTCCGCCAGTTTGGTCACACGACGGTAGTACGGATACATCACCGAACCGGGTTTGTCGGAATGCCCCAGCCCCAGCGCGTGCCCCAACTCGTGCAACGCCACGCTGAATACATCCGTGTCGGAGCCGATGTGCCAGTTCTCGTCGGCGTCCATGTGCATGTCGCCCGCGACCGGTTCGGAATTTGGCGGCGCGGGATAGAACGTATGCGCGATGACTTTGCCCGCTCCGTCAAACGCATAACCGTCACCATGCGCGCCGGATGCGAATAGGATGTCGATGGACCGGCTCATTCCCGGTGCCGCCGACGGCGCAAAAGTCAGCTTCGCGTAGCGCGCCCACTCGGCCAGTGCGCGAACGATCTCCTCGCTGGTGGCTTGCTCATCGAGCTTGCTGGTGAGGCTTCGGAAGAAATAACCTAACTCGGCCGAATTCATCCCGGGGCCATCCCAACCGTCACCGACCTTGGCGATGTACTGCCCGATCACGCCGTCCTCGGTCTGCGCTCCCGCGCAACCTATCACGTGCCGGCCTTCGATCAAATCTTCAGAAGCCGGAAACACATAGGCCACTTCGTCCCATTCCACCAGGCGCAGAACCTGGCTGAGCGGACCCTTCACCAAGCGCTGGTGAGCGAGCAGATCGGGATGCTCCACACGCTCCAGGCCGTGCTCCAGGATCATGGAGTTGATCTCATCGGCGTCCACATCCGCGTGAAAATCCACCACGTAGTGCGATGGGGTTTCTTCGAGCGCCGCCGCAATCGCAATCTCCGGACTGACCTTCTCGTCCGGTCCGAGCGCGCCCGCCCATGCCAGATTCAAATCCTCCACACTGGTTTCGTCCGGAATCGAGACCATCAGGGCCGATTCCGGCACGGCTCCCAGTATGCGAATGCCGCGACGCATAAGTTCTTCTTTCTCAATGGCCTGCGGCGCTTCCCGGAACTGTAGTATGACGTGGCGGCGACCGGCCGCGCGCCGTCTGGCAACCACCGGTTCGGAGCTGACTGCATCAAAGGAAGACGTGTCTTTTCTGATCTTGAGGTTGAGCCGTGCCTCAGCGGCCGATAAGCTTGCCGCAAACAACGCCAGGCACCCGAGCAAGGGGTACTGTTCACCCATGAAGTCGTTATCGTTTGCGAAAAAGGTTTCTTTATCGGAATCCATCGCGGCTTGAGAAAAGCGCCTTCGTGGGGGCACTTTCTTACGTGACGCGTATACCCCTGGTCCGTATAGCCCTCATCCAAATCCTCCTTACTCTCTCAGCGCCCGCAGCCGACCTCACCTACAACATCGAGACCGTCGCCGGGACCGACTTCGTGGGGGACGGAGGGCCCGCTACCGCGGCGCAGCTTGGCAGCGCCGAAGGTGTGGCTGTCGATTCGGCTGGCAACCTCTACGTGGCCGACGCGATCGACCATCGTGTCCGCAAGATCTCACCTGCGGGGCTCATCACGACCGTGGCCGGCAACGGACACCCGGGCTTCTCCGGTGACGGCGGTCCCGCTTCCGCCGCGCTACTGGCCCGTCCGTACGGCGTCGCCGTAGACCGCTACGGGAACCTCTACATCGCCGAAATCGGTGACGACAGCCTGGGCTTGCAGGGGCGCGTGCGGAAAGTGTCGACCGACGGGACCATCCGCACCATCGCGGGCGGCGGGGTATTGCTGGCGGATTCCACTGGAGACGCCACTGCGGCCAAGCTGGCTGGCCCGCGCAACGTGGCTGTGGATCTGAGCGGCAACGTCTACGTATCGGAGTTCGAGGGGCACCGCATTTACAAGATCACCATCGACGGCTACATCAGCGTGGTGGCCGGCACGGGAGTGAAGGGCGACTCCAAGGAAGACGTCACGGCGACGCTGGGTTTACTGAAATACCCCAAGGGGCTGGCCGTGGATTCGAGCGGCACGCTTTACATTGTCGACAGCGGCAATTACGCCATCCGCAAGGTGTCCAAAGGCGTGATGTCGACGCTGGTGCGCGGGGGCGCGGCCGGGACCTCGGCTGCCTCGACCCTCGGCGATCCGACGGGAATCTGCCTGGACGCTTCCGGCAATCTCTATTTCACCGACAACCTCAATCTGCGCATCCGCCGTGTGGCGGCGGGCAGCGGCACGCTCACCACGGTTGTCGGTAGGGACACCGCCGTGGCCGCCGGCAGTGTGGCGGTGTCGACGATGCGAGACGTGGCCGTGGATTCGAGTGGCACGCTCTACATCGCCGACGGCCAGCGCGTCGCGCGTTATGCCGGAACATCGATCAAGACCATCGCCGGCGACGGTACGTATGAATTTCGGGCCAGCGGTACGGCCGCAACCATGAACCGTCTCTATGGCCCTTACGGCGTGTCGGTGGACGTCTCCGGCAATCTCTTCATCGCTGACCAGACCAACAACCGGGCAAGGAGAGTCTCTACTGCGGGCCTGATGACCACCATCGCCGGTCCCGGCGGCACTGGATCAAGCGGTGATGGCGGTCTGGCTACGGCGGCTGCGCTGCGCGAACCGGCCGGTGTGACTCCGGACGGCTACGGCAACATCTGGATCGCCGAATACGCGGCTCACCGCATCCGCCGCATCGCCCGCGATGGAATGATTTCGACCGCTGCCGGAACCGGTGAACCGGGGTTCCAGGGCGATTCGGGAACGCAGATGAACTCACCCACCGGCGTGGTGGCCGACACGCTTGGCAACATCTACTTTTCCGACACTCTAAACCACCGCGTGCGCAAGCTCGACACCAACGGCAATCTTTCCACCGTGGCCGGCAAGGGAGTGCGCGGCTATGCCGGAGACGGTGGCGCCGCCGCGCAGGCACAACTCGATACGCCGCGCTTCCTTGCGCTGGATGGTTCGGGTAACCTGTACATCGCCGATCAGGGCAACCACGCCATTCGCAAGGTGACCAGCACGACGCCACGGATGATTTCGACGGTGGCCGGTTCGGGCGTCATGGGGTTTTCGGGTGACGGAGAAACGGCCACGAGCGCGCGTCTCAACACTCCGGCCGGCGTCGCCGTCGGCTCCGATGGCAGCGTTTTCATCGCGGACTCGAATAACCACCGTGTCCGTATGGTGACCGCTTCCGGCGTCATCAAGACCATTGCCGGCACCGGCACACCGGGCTTTTCCGGCAACGGCGGCGCGGCGCTGGAAGCGCGGCTGCGTACGCCCACCGGGCTGGCGCTGGACGCGGATGGCAACATCTATGTCGCCGATAACGAAAACAACCACGTGCGCAGACTCACGCCTAGCGGCGGCGCTGTGATTTCCGATCCGCTGGTCGCCGCCGCCGTGCTCAATGGCGCCAGCATGCTGTCCGGACCACTTGCCCCCGGAGAAATCATTTCGATCTTCGGCTCGGGACTAGGACCGGCCACTCCCGCCACCGCCGCGCTTGATAGTACCGGCATGCTCCCGAAACTGCTCTCGGGCGTGGAAGTGCTGTTCGACGGCTGGCCGGCGGCGCTGTTCTACGTCTCCGCCACGCAGATCAACGTGCAGGTGCCCTATTACGTCGCTGGCCAACCCACCACGCAAATCGAAGTCGTCTATTCGGGCACTACGGTGGTGCGCACCGCGCTGGCCGTCGCCGACACCGCGCCGGGCGTGTTCACGCTGGGCAGCGGCACGGGACAAGCGGTGGTGGTGAACCAGGACGGCACCATCAATTCGACTCTAAACCCGGCGGCGCGCGGTTCCATCGTGGTGCTCTATGCGACCGGCGAAGGACAAACTAATCCGGCGGGAATCAATGGCAAGCCGGCCACCGAGCCGTATCCTAAACCGCTGGCTTCGGTATCGCTGCAAATCGGCGGCTACGCGGCCGAGATTCTATACGCGGGCGCCGCGCCCGGCTACGCCGGCCTGATGCAGATCAACGCGCGCGTGCCTTCCGGCTACGCGGGTTCGGGCATTCTGCCGTTGACGCTCACCATAGGCGGCATCGCCAGCCAAAGCGGCGTCACCAT
>CAZDIZ010000076.1:0-12706 GCA_964505625.1 uncultured Solibacteraceae bacterium
GAACTGTCACAAGCGCTTGATTCACCGCGGGCGCTTCCGAGCATGGCTTTCGCGCATAATGGGCTGCATGAGGTTTTTGGCTGCGTTGTTTCCGTTCGTGCTGGCCGCCGCGCCGCCTATCGACATCGGCTCGCGACGCCAGTTGTTCATCGACCGGTACTTGATCGAGAGCGCCAAGGGAGTGGAGTTGCGCTTGGCCACGCCGGTGGATGCGGGCCCCGTGCTGGTGCTCGACAAACCTTGGGAAGGCGCTTTTTCGGGCTATTTCACGGTGATTCAAGACGGCGGAAAGTTGCGCCTCTACTACCGCGGCGAACCGCACTCCGGCAAGGACGGCAACGCGGGAGAAGCCACCTGCTACGCCGAATCGAGCGACGGAGTGCATTGGACCAAACCCGAGTTGGGCATCCACGAAGTGGGCGGAACAAAGAAGAACAATGTTGTGTTGGCGAACGATCCGCCGTTTTCGCACAACTTCTGCCCCATGCTGGACGCGCGGCCCGGAGTCGCGCTCAAGGAACGTTTCAAGGCGCTCGCCGGAGTCCATAAAAGCGGTCTCTTTGCATTCGCTTCGGCCGACGGCATTCACTGGCGCAAGCTCTCGACCGAGCCCGTGCTGAGCTCCAAGGCCTTCGCCTTCGACTCGCAGAACGTCAGCTTTTGGAGCGAATCCGAACAGCGCTATCTGTGCTACTTCCGCACCTGGAAGCGCATCGGCGACGTGAACTACCGTTGGGTGTCGCGCACCACAAGCGTTGACTACGTGCATTGGGACGCGCCCGTCGAAATGAATTACGGCGACGCTCCGCCCGAACATCTTTACACCAATCAAACCAGTCCATACTTCCGCGCCGGCGATTTCTACGTTGGGATTTCGGCGCGATTCATGCCCGGCCGCCAGGTGATCACCGCCGAGCAGGCCGCGCGGATCGGCGTCGATCCGGGCTACTTCAAGGACTGCTCGGATGCGGTGTTGATCTCCAGCCGTGGCGGCGACCGCTACGACCGCACCTTCATGGAGGCGTTTCTGCGGCCGGGCCTGGGCATCGAGAATTGGGTCTCACGCTCGAACTATCCGGCGCTCAACCTAGTACAAACCGGACCGCGGGAGATGTCGTTTTACGTAGTGCGCAACTACGGGCAGCCGAGCATTTACCTGCGCCGCTATGCGCTGCGTCTGGACGGGTTTGCTGCAGTCAAGGCTCCCTATGCGGGCGGCGAGCTGATCACCAAACCGCTGCGCTTCAAGGGAGGCCAACTCGAGCTGAACTATTCGACTTCGGCGCCGGGAGGGATCCGCGTCGAGATCCAGGACGAAGCGGGCGCGCCCATCCCCGGCTTCACGCTCGCTGAGTCGCGCGAACTGGTGGGAGACGAAATCGAGCGCACCGTTAGCTGGACTTCCGGCGCGAGTTTGAACCGTCTGGCGGGCCGCGCCGTCCGTCTGCGCTTCGTCATGCGCGACGCCGACATCTACAGCCTGCGTTTTCGCGATTAGCAGGCCACTGAAACTCGGGACAGACTGCTCTGCCCCGCGCTTTGACGCGTGGACGAAGTGGTCTGTCCCTGGTGTTTCAGCAACCTGCAAAAGGTGGTAACGCAACGGCTCCCGCAAGCGCCTTTTCTTGTGAAAGCATCGTTGTGTATCCTGAGAGCAGGTAATTCGCGTGTCCAGTCATTCCACTAACGGCGCGACCGATAGCACCTCTAAGTCCAAGCTGCGCTGGCTCTTGCTGCCCTTGTTGTTGATGGCGGCGGGCGCCGCGGGCTACCTCGTTTGGGCCCAACCCGCCCCCGAGTCCAAGGCCGACAACCAGGTCACTGTGCGTACGGTGAAGTCGGCGGCTGGTCCCCTCACCCGCACTATGCGCTTGACGGGCCAGACATCGGCGCGCGTCTTCGCCGCCATCACGGCTCCGCGGCTGCGTGGTCCCGAACGCGGCAATGCCATGATCCTGACTCAACTGGTCAAGAGCGGCAGCATCGTAAAGAAGGGCCAACTGCTGGCTGAAATCGACTCCACGGCCACCCGCGATCACATCGAAGACGTCAAGGACATGGTGAAGGCCGCGGAGAACGACATCGTCAAGCGCAAAGCCGAGCAGGCCGTCGAGTGGGAGAACCTGCAACAGACCATTCGCGTGGCCAAAGCCGAATTGGACAAGGCCAAGCTCGAACAGAAAGCTTCGGAAGTGCGCACGGTGGTGGATCAGGAACTACTGAAGCTCTCGGTGGAGGAAGCCGAGGCCCAGTACAAGCAGTTGCAGGCCGATCTCGCCAACAAGAAGATCTCCCACGACGCCGAGTTGAAGATTCTGCAAGTCACCTACAAACGCCAGGTGATGCACCTGGAGCGGCACGCGTCCGACTTGGCGAAGCTGGTCATGCATGCACCCATGGACGGCCTGGTGGTGATGATGCCGATCTTTCGCAACGGCGAGTTCGGGCAGGTGGAACTGGGCGATCAGGTTGGGCCCGGCCAGCCGTTTATCCGCGTGGTGAATCCGGATTCGATGCAGTTGGAAGCCAACGTCAATCAGGCCGAAGCGACTGCATTGCGATTGGGCATGCGCGCTGAAGTCACCTTGGACGCATTCCCCGGCGCCAAGTTCGAAGGCAAGATCGACAGCATCGGCGCGTTGGCCACCGGCGGCTGGCGCCAGAACTACTTCATCCGCAACATTCCCATCCGCGTGAGCATCGGCGCGCACGACGCGCGTCTGATCCCGGATCTTTCCGGAGCCGCAGACATCACGCTCGAAACCAAGCCCGACGTGGTGCGCATTCCGCTCGAAGCAGTGTTCACACAGTCCGGCAAGCCCACTGTTCTGGTGCGCGAAAACGGACGTTTCGTCCGCCGCCCGGTCGAGTTGGGAATCGAGAGCAACACGCACGTCGAAGTTGTCTCCGGTTTGAAGGCGGGCGAGGAAGTGGCCATCGAGAAGCCTCCCGCCACCGTAAGCTGAAACCTCCTACAATCGAATCTTACGAAGATGACAGGCCGCCAGAGGATTGCTCTCACCATGCGGCACCAAGCGCCGGACCGCGTTCCGGTGATGTGCCAGCTTTCGATCGGACATTACAACCTGAACGGAGGCTATAAGCCTCACGAAATCTGGTACGAAACCGAAGCCTTCGCCGACGCCGCGGTGAAACTCGCGCGGCGCTATCAATTCGACGGCATCATGGTGGCGCTGGCCGGAAGGCCGGCGAATTACCTGGACCAGGCCGTGTCCATCAAGGACGAAGCCGACGGGCAATGGATCGATTGGCGCAACGGTGATCGTACTTTCCTGCCCTGGGACGACATGGCCAATCACTATCCGGCCGACACGTCCCGCCCCACGCGCGCCGATTACGACACCTTCGATCCGGATAAAGACATCTACCGCATCGACGATTTTCTGGGACACATCTGGCACGCGCTGTATCACATACAAAGCTTGCCCGGAAAAGAATACGGCGGACCGCTCGAACGCGGGCGCATCCCGAAATACATGTTCGGCACCATCGACATTGTGCGCGCTCAGGCGCCCGACCTGTCCGTGCATGGCTCGGTCTATTCACCGCTCACGCATTTCTTCGAGATCTTCGGCTACGAACCGGCGCTCATCGGCCTGCGCACGGATCCCGAGCGCGCGCACGCCGTGCTGGACCGTCTCACCGAAGGCGTCATCGCGTGGTCGCTCGCGTTGCTGGAACACGGTGCCGACGCGTTGGATCTGTCATCAGCATTCGTCGGCGCGCCGTTTCTGTCGCGGCGGCAGTACCAGGAATTCGTCATCCCCTATGAGAAGCGCGTGACCGAAGCCATCAAGGCCGCCGGCGGTATTCCGTACACGCACACGTGCGGCAAGATCGGCGACCGTCTGGACCTGATGGCCGAAACCGGCACACTGGGCATCGATACGCTCGATCCGCCGCCGCTCGGCAACGCGGATCTGGCCACGGCTAAACGCGACTTCGGATCGCGTTTGTTTTTCAAGGGCAACATGAACTCGGTCGAACTGCTGCGCATGCAGACCGCGGACCAAGTGCGCGAACACGCCGCCGGCCGCATCCGCACCGGCATGCCCGGCGCCGGATACATTCTCAGTACCGCGTGCTCGGTGGCGCCGCGCGTCGAGCCATGGAAGCTCGAACTGCTGGCGCCGCTCGCCAGCGAGTTGGGCCGTTACGAATCGTCAGACGAAGTCTGATATCTTTTAGGAGGCTGTTGAAAAACCACGGACAGAAAGCTTTGAAAAAATCGGGGACTGTACCCTGACCGTGCCACCAAGTCTCGAACTGTCAACATACGGCAGTGGACTGTCCCCCATTTTTTCAGAGCTTTCTGTCCGTGGTTTTTCAACCACCGGAGATCCAACATGGAAAACACGAACTTGACCCGGCGCCAGATGCTGGCCACCGCCGCATCCGCCGCTTTGCTGCGCCCGGAGCGTGTATTGGGCGCGAATGATCGTATTCGCATGGCCATCATGGGCGCTGGGCGGCGCAACCTGCTCGGCGAAGCGTTGCAGTTCGCCAAAGAGTGCAATGTCGATCTGGCGGTGGTGTGCGACACCTGGCGCCAGCGTCGCGAATCAGCCTCGACGCGTATACAGAAGGCGCTCGGCACCACGCCCGAGTTGGTAGTGCACTGGCAGGACGTGATCGCGCGCAAGGACATCGACGCGCTCATCATTTCGACGCCCGATCATCAGCACTGCACGCAGCTCGCCGCCGCCGCGCGCGCGGGCAAGGACGCCTACATTGAGAAACCCATGGCCATGAACATGAAGGAACTCATCATGGCCGTCGACGCGGTGAAGAAGAACAAGCGCGTGGTGCAGGTGGGTACGCAGATCCGCAGCCTGCCGTCATCGATCGCCGCCAAGCGTTTTGTCGCCGCCGGAGGCTTAGGCAAAATCATCAAGGTGGAACAGTCGCGCAACGGCTGGAAGCCTTACTGGCACGGATACGCCGACCCAAACCTGAAGGAATCCGACGTCGATTGGAAGGCGTTCCTCATGCACGTGAAGCAGCGCCCGTTCGACGCCGATCAATACACGGCGTGGATGGGATACCGCGAGTTTTCGCAGGGAGCGCACGCCGGACTGATGGTGCACTTCGTCGACCTGATGCACTTCATCACCGGCGTCACGGTGCCGCGCCGCGTGATGGCCATGGCGGGGACGTATCGCTGGAAGGACTCGCGCACCTGCCCGGATTCGATCGAAGTGCTGCTTGAGTATCCGGAAGGATTCCTGGTGCGCTACAACTCGACGTTCGGCAACGGCGCCAACAACTATCTGAAGTTCTTCGGCACGCGCGGCACTATGGACGCCAGCCGCTGGGGCTGGAAAGATACGTTCTCCATCAGCGGCGAAGGAACGCAGGACGCCGACAAGATTCGTCCCGGCGACGTGATTCCGCCCGCCGAGAGCGTGCATCACATGAAGAACTACTTCGAGTGCATACGCACGCGCAAGGACCCCAACGCGCCCATCGACGCCGGCTACGCGCACTCGGTGGCCGCACTGATGGCCGACCTGAGCTTCCAGAAGCGCAAGGAAGTGACCTACGACGCGGCCAAACGGGCCATCAAAGCGTAGCGCGCGCGTTACACGGCGATGGCGTCGAGCGTGCGCAGCTTTGCGGCCAGTGTGGTGCGCTTCAGCCGCAGCATATCGGCGGCTTTCTTCTTGTTGCCGCGTGTGCGCTCAAGCGCCTGGTTTAGGATGCTGCGCTCCAAACGGCTGACCGTGGCTTCGAAATCCAAACCGTTCTCCGGCAGTGTGATCACCGGAGCCGCTCCCGGCGCGGATTTGCGGCTGCTGGCCGATGCGCTCATTGGGAAATCCACCGGCAACAGTGTGCCGCGATCACCACTGAGGGCGACGGCCATTTCCACGGCATTTTCGAGTTGACGCACGTTGCCCGGCCAGTCGAACTGGCATAGGCGCTCGATCGTCTCCGCGGGCGCTGTCTTGAGCGGAACGCCTTCCTGCCGGCAGACCTTGTCGAGGAAATGGTGCACCAGCAGCGGGATGTCGCTCTGCCGTTCGCGCAGCGGAGGCACGTGTACCGGCACCACATTCAACCGGTAGTAGAGGTCTTCGCGGAAACGTCCCTGGCGGATGCGATCGGCCAGATCCGTGTTGGTGGCCGCGATCACGCGCACGTCCACGCGCACGGTCTCGGAACTACCCAGCCGCTGGAATTCGCGTTCCTGCAAAACGCGCAGCAGCTTGGCCTGCAAGTCGAGCGGCATGTCGCCGATCTCGTCCAAAAAAATCGTGCTGCGGTTGGCTTGCTCGAAACGTCCCACGCGGTTGTTGAGCGCGCCGGTAAAGGCGCCGCGCACGTGGCCGAACAGTTCGGCTTCCAGAAGATTCTCCGGCAGCGCATGGCAGTTCACCGCCACCATGGGCAGATGGGAACGGTTGGACGCCATGTGCAGCGCGCGCGCCACCATTTCCTTGCCCGATCCGGTCTCACCCGTGATCAGCACCGTGCAGCGCCGCGCCCCCACCAGGCGTACGATGTGCGCTATATTCTGCATCGGCTGGCTTTCGCCCACTAGCGCGCCGCGCCACGGCTCGCGTGCCATCGACGCTCCCATCAGCGCAAGCTGACGGCTGCGATAGTATTCGACGGCGCTCTCCACCACACGCGACAGGTCCCAAGCCGAGGCGTCCATGCCAAAGTAGTGATACGCTCCCAGCTTCACCAATCGCACCGCGTCGGCCATGGATCCCGTGCGGTCCCGAATAATGACGGGAATCATGGCGTTCACGCGCCCGGATTCTTCGATAAGTTCGTCGGGCGTCCAGTCCTCCATCGGGAAGGCCGCCACGACAGCGTCGTAGGAGGCGGTTCTTAATCGCTCCATCCCCTCCAGACCACTCGAAGCGCACTCCACCACAGCATCTCCATCACCGTGGCCGAGCGCCCATCGTGCCAGCAGTTCGTCTCCGTGATTGATCACTAGTAGTCGCATATGACTGTTCTGGATGGCTACTGTGGGGGTAACCATCTCCCCACCTTTGCGCCATCCGACCCTCCCCATCCATCGTCGGAGCGAGGAGATTCTTTAATGGATTTCGCACCTAGGCGGCCTACCAGCCGATTTCTTATACTGGCTTTATGAAGAGGATATTGTCCTTGGCCTGGATGGGAATAGCCCTGGGGATACTCAGTTTCGCGTGGGCACAACCCAGCGCGGTGCCCGACCACAAGGCGGTAGAGAAAGCGGACCCGAGGCGCATGTCGGCCGTCGAGTTAAAGAAGATGCTGGCTGGCCGCAAGAAGGTATTCCTGCTGGACGTGCGCGAGCCAAAGGAACTGGAAGAAGAAGGCGCGATCAAGGGCGCCATCAACATTCCGCTGGGGACGTTGGCCGAGCGTCTGGCGAAAGTTCCCAAGGGGACGCAGGTAGTGAGCATCTGCCGCCGCGCGCGCCGCGCCGCCACCGCGGCCGACCTTCTGGAGAAGAACGGCTACAAGGGAATACGAACGTTTGCGATGAACGACTGGCGCGAACAAGGCTACCCGCTGGAGCATCCCAAAGCGCCGCCAACAGCAGCGAAGAAGTAGCGCTACGGAAAGCCGAATCTGTTAGAATAAAGGCCGAGCACCCACCGAAAGGGCGGGAGTAATTCAGTGGTAGAATGCCAGCTTCCCAAGCTGGACGTCGCGGGTTCGAGTCCCGTCTCCCGCTCCATCAAACTACAGGCACCAGTTGGTTCAAATACGCGTCCACCAGGGCCGCGTTTTTCACGACGTGCGGTTCGTCTAGCATTTCCAGGTGGCGGCCCGAGCCGATGGTCATTTGGAAGTCCGGCGTGAGGTCGCCCCAGCCCTCCTGCGAGATGCGGAAGATGCTCTTTAGCTCCAGGATTTCAGCTCTCACCAGACGGATGGGACAGGAGACTTTCCGGTCCTCGATCCGCGAATCCATGTAGCGGTCGTAGGCTTCGACGCGCCGGATCATCGCTTCGCGCTTGCCCAGCGCGAGGTAGCGGGAGTCGACCGCCTGCAGGAACTCCTCGGCGTTCTTGCGGTACTCTTCGTCGGTGAAATGGAAGTGCTCCAGCCGCCGCCAGTTGTCCAGGAAGATCAGTCCGCGCACGCCGCGTCCGCGCGACTCGAGTTCATGGGCCACTTCGTAAGCCATGTTGCCGCCGATCGAATATCCAAGCAGCATGAAATCGCCTTCAGGCTGTGTGTTGACGAGGATGTCGGCCATGGCGGCGGCGGGCTTTTCCGTCTCGATGTAATTGAGCCCGTAAACGGACCAGCCGTGCAGGCGCCGCGCCAGATCGTAATAGCGATAGCAGGAGCCCGAACCGGGCGCGAAGCAGAACAACGTGCGAGGGCCACCCTTGCTCAGGCGAACCAGGTATTCGCGTTCGTCGGCCGAGCCGCGCTGAGCGACGAACTGTTCGCGGTCGAGAAACGTCGAAAGAGACTCGATGGTCGGATGCTTGATCAGATCCGGTAACGCCGGACGGAACGGCGTATTCGACACAATGCGCTCCAGGATCTGTATGTTGGCAATGGAATCGCCGCCGAGATCTTCGAAGCCGGCGAAGACATCCAGTTCGGTGTGTCCGAGCGCTTCGGCCCACAACTCGCCGACCAACCGCTCGGTGGCGGTATAGTTGCCGTCGGCGCGGCCAAGCAGCACGGCTTTGCCGGAACTGGATGGCGCGGCATGTTGCACGGCGGCATCCGCCCGGACCACGGCTTCGACGGGCGCTTCCTCGCCGACCACCAGATGCGCCAGATCCTTGCGGACGGCGCGATCCAGGCACAGTAGCGCATCGGCGGTGGCGATAGCGCGGAAAGTGTCGTCCGCTACTTTGCCGGTGGCCGCCGCCATGCCGGTTTCTTTCCACGCGGTCCAGTTCACGCACTGCGCGGGCAGTCCCATCCGGCGCAAGCGGCAAGCTTCGGCGTCCTGAAATGCATTCGCCGCGGTGTAGCCGCATTGGCCCGGAGCGCCGGTGAAAGCCGTGAGCGAACCAGCCATGACGAACGTGTCCAGGTTCTCGCCGCCGAACACTTCACTCAGCACGGCGGTGCCGTGCAGCTTGGGGTGCAGCACACCGGACAAGCGCGCCCAATCGTGGCGCGCCAGAAATACATCATTGCCGACGCCGGCGCAGTGGAACACACCGCGAACGCCGGGGTGTTCGCGCTTCAAGCGCGTCATGTCGTCCAGACTGGCCGCGTCAGCCGGCACCACGCGGACCACCGAGCCGAGTGATTCGATCTCCTTGAGCGTCCGGATTCTGGTTTTGAGATTCGCATCCGTACCGGCGGCTTCTAGCGTGTCCCAGGCGGAACGCGGCGGAAACACGCTACGATTGACCAGCACGAGTTCGACGCGCGCGCGATGCGCCAGATAGCGGGCAATCTCAAGCCCCATGCCTCCGGTTCCGCCGGTGATCAAGTACGTGGCGCCCGAGCGCACTTCGAAGGAGCGGTCCGGCGTCGAGGCCAGATCGAGCGGCTCCATGCGCTGGACGTAGCGACGTCCGTCGCGCCAGGCGACGATAGCGTCACGCGAAGCGAACGCCGCTGTGAACTCTCCCAGGATTTCGGGTCCATCCAACGTGGCGTCGCAATCCAGGAAGCGGCACTCGAACGCCGCCGTCTCCAGAACCGGCACGCGTGCAAAGCCGGCCGCCGCGGCGTGCAGCGGATTGAGCGCGGTTTCGTTACCAGTGACTTCGTGCGCCACATGACCGGCAACCAGCAGCCGTGCCGCGCCGCGCCGCCGCGCGAGCGCCTGGGAGAAAGCGAACAACCCACCTAACACCGTGTCCAATTCGCCGTCGAGCGAGGCGGCGCTCACTCCGTTCACACCCCGGCAGGAAGGCAGCAGCAGGATGGCGGTCACGTCGTCATCATCACTTCGCGCGGCGAGCCACGCGCGCCATTCCTGTTCGGTTCGGGCAATGGAGGCCGCACCGGTGCTTTCCACCAAGCGGCGGTCCCGTTCGCATGCGCATGCGGGAGCAACCAGCAGCAGATTGGACGGCGCGGCGCCGACCGGGTTCGCTTCGACAGCGGACCAGGCAACGCGATGGAAGAAGCCATTCAGCCGCCGCGGCACGGAGCGCGATTTCAACGCGTATTCGCGCGCCGCCAAAGCGACCTTGCCGTCGCGCCCGGCAATCACCACTTCGAAGCGAGGCATCTCGGCGTTCGCGTCGAGCGTACGCACTCTCGCGATGAGCTTCTCCGGCAAACGTGAATGGATACGCACGCCGCCGAGCCACAAGGGCAAGTGCGAACCACCGCCGGTGGCGAAATTCAAGGCCACGTCGACCAGCGGCGGATACAGGCCAAACTCCGCCGCGTCGCGTGCGTGCTCACTGGGCACGTCCAGTTCGGCCAGGAAGACACCGTCATTGCGGCGCGCCGCGCGCAGGCAATTCCAGCGCGGACCGGCCTCGGCCACCGCGGGCAAGACGGTGTCGAGCGCGAACTCCTGTTGGCACTCAGCCCCCAGAGCGTCGATGTCCAGAGCTTCCTGGTGATCCGGCGCCAGACGCGCCAACTCGGCCGTTGCGTGCGTCTGCCAACCTTGGGTTTTCGAATGGCTGTGCACGGCCACGCGCAAGTTCTCGCGTTCGCGGGCGACCGCCACCACCACACGAAGCGTTTCGCCCTGAGCGATCGCGAGCGGCGCAAGCATTGCCAGGCGCGCGATCTCGACGCGGTCGGTATCCCACATCCGCCGCGCCACTTGCTGCGCCAACTCAAGATACGCTGAGCCGACCAGCACCGACGTGCCGGACAAGCGATGATCGGCCAGCAGCCAGTGCGAGTCCTGGCGCCACTCCGACTCGAAGACCAGTGTTTCCGGGGTTTCCGCCTTCAACTCTCCCAGCAGCGAGAATCCAGCGTGACGGATCTGCGGCCAGGAGCGGGTTCTTTCAAACGGATAGCCCGGCAGCGCGCGCCGTTGCGCTCCGGCACCGGCAAACAGCGACTCCCACGGCAGTCGCGCGCCGCGAACATAGAGGCGCGCCAGATCGGTCAGGTCTTCCCGCGTCTCCGCTTCCTGGGTCAGCCGCGAGACAGTTTCCTCGGTCACTTCATGTTCGAGCAGAACCGCTTTGCCGGTGGGAACGGATTTGTGCACACCGAAGAAGACGCCCTGGCCGGCGCATTCGGCCGGGTTCTCACTCAGCAGCTTCAACCGCTCGATGAGTTGCCGGGTTGAGCTAAACAGAATAGCCGCGCGGGCGCCCATGTGCTCGCGGCCCGTCGCAAACGTGTAGGCGATGTCGGCTTCGGCGAGTTCCGGATGTTGTTCGAGATAGTGTGCCAATCGCGCGGCGTAGGCGCCTGCGAGCGCCCGAGTGCGCGCGGAAAGCGGCAGCAGGAACGTGCGTCCATCGGCGCTCGCGCCGGTGCGCGCGGGGGCTTCTTCCATCACGACGTGGACGTTGGTTCCACTCAAGCCGAACGAACTCACGCCGCAACGCAACGGGGCGCCGCGGCCGTCGAGCGCCAGCGGCTGTGAGTTGACGAAGACGGGCGATTGCTCGAAGTGGATATTCCGGTTCGGCGTTTTGAAATGCACCACCGGCGCCACGCAACGGTGCTCCAGACACAGCACCGCGCGGATAAGACCGGCGAGCCCGGCGGCGTGATCGGCGTGGCCGATGTTGGATTTGATGGAGCCCAGCGCGCAGCACTGCGTGCGTTCGCTGTGACGGCGGAAGGCGCGCGTAATGCCCTCCACTTCGATTGGGTCGCCCAGGCGTGTGCCGGTGCCGTGAGCTTCGATGAACGCGAGCGATTCCGGGTGAATGCCGGCGTCGCGCCAGGCTTCGTCGAGCACGTTGGCCTGCGCGCGGGCGTTGGGAGCAGTAATGCCGGTGGAAGCGCCGTCCTGATTCATGGCCACGCCACGCACCACGGCGTGGACCGGATCTCCGTCCGCCAGAGCGCGATCGAGCGGCTTGAGCAGCAGCGCGATGCTGACTTCGCCACCGCCGGTGCCGCTGGCTGCATCATCGAACGAATGCGTGCGGCCATCGGACGATTCGATTTCCGTGCGCGCCACGCGGTCCGAGGGCAGCGTGTACAAACGGATGGCTCCGGCAAGTGCCATCTCGCAGCGCCCGGTGCGCAGCGCGTCGACGGCAAGGCCGAGCGCGGCAAGCCCCGACGAACACGCCGTGTCCACCAGCAACGCGGGCCCCTTCAGATCGAGCAGGTACGAGATGCGGCCGGCGGCCATCGAAGGCGTCAGCGATTCGAGCAACTGGTTGATGTCGCCGGTTTCGGAGGCTTCCAGCACGCGCGAAAAATCGCTGCTGCCTGCGCTTTCGCCCAAAAAGACGCCGGTGCGCGTGCCCTTGAGCCGGGTCTTGTTATAGCCGGCATCCTCGATGGCATGCCAGGCCGTTTCAAGGAAGATCTTCTCGCGCGGATCGAGCAGCGCGGCTTTCTGCGGAGCCATGCGGAAGTGCGCGAAGTCGAACTTGTCGATCTCGTCCAGGTAGGCGAGTTCGGTTTCGTACATGGCGGCGGTGTTGATGCCAAGCGCTCGGGCGATGCCTTCAGCGTCACCTCGCCGCGCTGCGGGCAAGGGGCGTATGAAGTCGGTGCCGGCCTCCAGGTCGCGCCACAATGAGTCCAGGTCCTGGCGCGAGCCGGCGCGAACGCCGATTCCGATGATGGCGATGTGGCGGCTGTT
>CAZDIZ010000076.1:12806-15814 GCA_964505625.1 uncultured Solibacteraceae bacterium
TTCACTTTGCCGTTGGCGAACAGAGGAATTTCCGGCACCGCCACCATGCGCGCGGGCACCATGTAACCGGGCAGGAATCCACGCAGATGGTCTTTCAGCGCGGCGGCGCTGGGCGCCGGATCGGCGGCCGTATACCAGGCGACGAGTTCGGTGGAGCCCGCCGGGCTGGGGCGTCCGGCGGCCACGGCGGCGGTAACCAGCGGATGCTGGAGCAGGCAATGTTCGACTTCGGCCGGCTCGATGCGGTAACCGCGCACCTTCAACTGGCGGTCTTCGCGGCCCAGAAATTCCATTTCGGCGCGCGCGGTCCAGCGGCCCAGATCGCCCGTGCGGTAGATGCGCTCGCCGGGATGGAACGGATCTTCCACAAAGCACGTCGCGTCCAACTCCGGCCGGTTCAAATAGCCGCGGCCCACGGGCACGCCGCCCAGGCAGATCTCGCCCGCCACGCCAGCGGGCACGGGGCGCAGTTCCGGTGAAAGCACGTAGACGCGCGTGTTCGCGAGCGGCCGTCCGATGGGTGCGACGCCCGTTTCGGCGGGTTCGGACGGACGCAACCGGCAGTACAACGTCTCCACCGTGCATTCGCTAGGTCCGTAGAAGTTGTACAGCGTGATGTGGCGGTTGACCTGCTCGCGGACGAACGCCGTCACGAGTCCTGTGGGCAATGCTTCCGAACCCAGGACGATGGAGCGCAAATCCGGTTTGCGAAGTTGCGCGAAGCCTTGCGCGAGCAGCACGGCGAAGTGCGCGGGCGTCACGTCGATCAACTGGACGCGACGGTTCACGATCGTGTCCATGAGGGCCCGCGGATCGCGGCGTTCGATGTCGGAGGCAACCAGAACGGTGTTGCCGCGCGTGAGCGCGCCGAAGATCTGCTTGATGGCGACGTCGAAACCAATGGAGGTGAGCAGCAGTTCGGTCGCGGGATGGGGCAGTTCGTCGTAGAGCGCGCCGCCCAGAGCGATCATGAGATTGGTCAGCGAGCGATGTTCGATGACGCTCGCCTTGGGCGTACCGGTCGAACCGGACGTGTAGGTGATGTAGGCGGCATCGGACAGCTTCGCGCGTCCATGCAGGGAAGCCGGCTCGGACGCGCCATCGCCGCGCAGCGCGATAACTGGCAGCGCGAGGTCCACCGCGCCGTCGCTCACGAGCATGCGCGCGCCGCTATCGGCAATCAGATGGCGAACGCGTTCGACGGGCAGCGTGGGATCGACAGGCAGGCACGCCGCGCCGCTCGCCATGATGCCGGCGACGCCGGCCACCATCCACTCAGAGCGATCCGCCACCAGCGCCACCACGTCGCCCGGACCCGCGCCGGTGCGCTCGATGCCGGCGGCCAGGCGCGAAGCCGCCGCGGCCAACTCGCCGTAGGTAAGATGACGCTCGTTGTAAAGCACCGCGTTGCGGCCGGGATGCCGCTCCGCAACGGCGGCGAGCATGTCGATCACAGTCCTGTCCGGAATGACGAGAGCGGGGCCCTGGCCAAATTCTTCGAGCACCATGCGGCGCTCGGCGTCGCTCATCAGATCGACGCCGGCAAGCGAACGCTCGGGCGTTGCGATGATGGCCGCGAGCAGACGGTCCAGGTGTGCGGCCAGACGCTCCACGCGCGGACGCGAGAACAGGCCGGTGTTGTACTCCAGATACACGCGCGCGGATTCGCCGCCTTGGGCGAAGTGGAACGTCAGATCGTAGACGCTCACTTCGGCCGGGATGTCGTGCTCGGCACCTTCCACACCACCAGAGCGGAAGCCCTGGTCAATGGCCGTCTGCATCACCGCCATCACGTCGAATAGAGGATTGCGGTCCGTGCGCCGGTCGAGCTTCAAATCCGACAGCAGTTGATCAAACGGATACGCCTGGTGCTGTTGCGCTTCGAGCAGCGTCTCGCGAACGCTCTCGACCAGTTGCGCAAGCGTCGCGCCGGCTTCCACGTGCACGCGCAATGCGAGTGTGTTCAGATACAAGCCAATCTGGTTTTCCAGATCCAGCCGTTCGCGGCCGGCGACCGGAGTGCCAACTACCAGGTCCTGCTCTCCAGTGTAGCGATGCAGCAATCCGAACACGCCGGCCAACAACAGCATGAACGGACTCACACCGCGGTCAGCGCAGAACGAGCGTACGGCCGAAGCGGAAGCTGACGGCAGCGCAAAGCGTTCGAGCGATCCGGCAAAGCCCAACCGAGCCGGACGCGAATGATCGGCCGGAAGACTGAGCACTGGGATCGGCCCGGCCAGTTTGCCCATCCAGTATTCGCGGTCCTCGCTGAAGACGCCCTTTTCCAGGCGTTGCGACATCCAGTGCGAATAGTCCTTGTACTGCAAGACGAGCGGTGCGAGTTCCGGCGAAGGTTTGCCCAGCGCCTTTTCGTAAAGCGCCGCCAAATCCTTGAGCAGCACTTCGAGCGACCAACCGTCGCCCACGATGTGATGCACCACGAGCGTCAGCAGCCAGCGCTGCTCGGCCAAGCGAAGCAAACGCGCGCGCAGAAGTGGCGCGCGGGACAGATCAAACGGCGCCGCGATCTCGCGCCGCAGCTCGTTGTTTGCTTCTTGCTCGGGCGCGGGCGATCCGGTCAGATCATCTTGCTGGAGATGAAACTCGACCTCGCGCACGGGCACGATCTGCTGCCGGGGCGCACCGTTCACCGGCGCAAAGCAGGTTCGCAACGCCTCGTGCCGCGCGATCACGCCGGCGAGCGCCTGTTCGAATGCGCTCACGTTCAGCTCACCGGAAAGCTCCAGCGCGAGCGGCATGTTGTAGGCGGCGTTGCCGCCGTCCATGCGCGAATGCACCCAGATGCGCGCCTGTGCTCGGCTCAGCGGATACACGTCCTGTTCCGGCGCCGGCTCGATGAACTCTTCCTGTGTGCGGCGCCGCGACTCGATCACCGCGGCCAAGTGAGCGACGGTTGGTTCGGCGAAGAACTCCTTGATCTGGACGCGCACGCCGAGATGCCGCTGAATGCGCGCGAGGATGGCGACGGCACTCAGGCTGTGTCC
>CAZDIZ010000076.1:15914-28831 GCA_964505625.1 uncultured Solibacteraceae bacterium
ACGTTCACGCCCGCAATGCAGATTTCGCCGGCCACGCCCACGCCCGTGCGCCGCAGCTGCTCATCCAGAATGTAGACGCCATTGTGCGGGATCGGCTTACCGATGGGAACGCGGTCGGAGTGGAAGTTCGCTCCGGGTTCAGTTTTCCAGTAGGTCGCGCAGATCGAACTTTCCGTGGGGCCATAGGCGTTGACGTAGGTGAGCTTGCGGCTGTAGTGCGCCACATCGGCTGGATTGGCGGCTTCGCCGGCCGTACCGAGCAGGCGCAGCGAACCGAGTTCGGCTCTCGAAAGCGCGCTCAGATACGCGGGCGGCAGAATGGCCACCGTCACGCGCTCGCGCACGAGCAACTCGATGAAGCGAGGCGGTTCGAGAATATCGGCTTTCGGTGCGATCACCAGGCGGGCACCGGAAACCAGCGCGACCCACACTTCGGCGAGTGATGCGTCAAACATCGGAGCGGAAAACTGCAACACGCCGTCTTGCGGGCCGACCTTCCAGCCCTGCGCCTGCGCGATGGCGGTGTTGTTCAGCCCCATATGCTCGACCAGCACGCCCTTGGGCTGGCCGGTGGTTCCCGAAGTGTAGATGACGTAGGCGAGTGATCGCGCTCCGGCGCGGGCAACTGCAGGGGTGCGGATTTCCGCGTGCATCGCCCCGCCGATGGCGAGAGAGCGGCAGCCTTCGAACTCCACGGCGCCGCGCGAGGAACCGGTAAGCAGAAGTTGGCAGCCGCTATCTTTCAAGATGAATTCGATCCGGTCGCGCGGCGCGTCGGGATCGAGCGGCAGATACGCGCCGCCCGCCTTCATTACCGCGAGCATGGCGACCACCCACTCGGCGCAGCGGTCGCAAAGCACGGCGACAGGTTGTTCGCTCGAGACGCCGCACTCACCAGTCAGGTAGTCAGCCAGGCGCGAGCTCGCCGCGGCCAGTTCGCCGTAGCTCATTCGCGTTTCGCCATCGCTAACGGCGATCTGGTCCGGCGCGCCCGTGGCCTGTTGGACGAAGTGATCGAGCACGGTCTGTTCGGTGGCGCTTGACCGTTTGCGCATCGAGCGGCGTTCAGGTTCTTCGATCAGACGCAGTTCATCGATGGGACGGTCGCCCACCACGGCGACATCGATCAGCATGGCCTCGAACGCCTTGGCCATCTGACTGGCTTGCTCGGCCGAGATCAACTGCGGGTTGTAGTTGAAGAACAGGTTGACGTCTTCGTCCTTGTTGTACTCGTCGACTTCGAGCGAAAGCGTCTCCTCGCGCGCGTTGGTGTCGAGCGTGACAGTGCGCGCCGGCGAGCCGCCGAACTGAATGTCGTAGTCGAGCTTGCGGTAAACCAGCGTGACGTCATAGACGCCGTGGCAGAATCCATCCAGCGTACGGCAGTGGCGCAACGTTTCGCCGATGGGAAAGCGCTGATGGCGGTAGCAGGCACGGACTTCCGCGCGAATCCCGCGCGCCAGATCGAGAATCGTCGCGCCCGTGGGGATCGGCAGCCGCAGCGGCATCATGTTCATGAACATGCCGGCGGTGCGGCGGAAAGCGTGGTTGCTGCGATTGAGAATCGGCGTGCCGATCACGATGTCGTCGCGGCCGGTGGAACGGCTGAGATAGGCGAACATCACCGCCAGCAGAAACTGGAACGGTGTTACGCCGGCTTCGTCGCATAGCGCGAGCACGGCGTTGTAGACCAGCCGGTGCAGACCCAGCGTGCAACGCTCGGTCCGCAGGCGGTCGCCTTTGAGACTACCCTTCCGCGCGGTGAACGGCAGCGGCTCGGGCATGCTGGCGAACTTCTTGCGCCAGAACGCTTCGTCGTCGGTAAAACGTGGGGAGGCGGCATAAGCGCGGTCATCGGCGACAAAGTCGGCGTAGGAAAGCCGCTCCAACTCCGGCAGGCGGCCGTGCGCGAGTAGTTCGTTGTAAGCGGCGGCGATGGTCTCGGCAATCAACGCGTGACCGTAAGCATCGTTGGCGATGTGGTGAAACTTTGGGTACCACAACTGCAAGTCGGGAGCGAGTTGGAATAACACGTCGCTCGACAGAGGAAATTGGTCCGGACGGGTGGGCTTGGCCTCGTCGGCGAGCATCCAGTCAATGGCGGCCTGAAACGGACCGCTCCGTCCGGAGAAATCCACAACCTCGAACTTGCACTCGATTTCGGAAACGAACTCCTGCACCGCTTGATCGCCGTCAAGCCCGAGACGCATGCGCTGAACGTCGTGATGGGACGCGGCGAACTCGATGGCGCGGCGAAATAGCGCGGCATCGAGCGGACCGCGAATGGCGATGCCGCCGCCCATGTTGTACTTGGTTGTCGGATCGTGGAGCAGCGCGTCCAGATAGATGGCTTGTTGCGGAAAGGAGAGCGGGAAAAATCGCGAATGCATGAGGTGTCTCACCGTACGTGGGGTTGCGCCAAGGCCGGACTGGTTGCGAGAACCACCGCCTTGCCGCCGCGGAACACTTTCAAATAGAGGCTCTTGTCTTCGAGTTCACCGCTGGCGTCGAATTTGTACGGACCGTTGGCGCCTTCCCAACGCGGCGCGTAGCGGATGGCGTACGCCAGGTCGAGCGGATTGACGGACCCGGTTGCTTTGACGGCGTTCGCCAGCAGGTACAATGCATCGTAGCCCTGCGCCGCGTAGGCTTCAGGCGCCGCGCCAAAGCGGCGCCGGTACTTTTCGACAAACGCGCGGTTCTCCGGAGTGGACGAGCCCGCGTCGTAAATCTCGTAGAACATCACGCCTTCCAGCGCCGGACCGGCGATCTCGTGCATTTCCGGCGTGTCGCTGAACGAACCCACAATCGGAGTTTGCAGGCCCAATCCGCGCGCCACCTTGATGAACGTCGCCGCCCCGTTTTCCAGGCCGGCGAAAATGATCACGTCGGCATTCACGCCTTTGAGTTCGTTGATCTTTTCGCGAAAATCCACCCGGTCGCGTACATAGGACGAGCGATAAACCACGTGCGCGTTTTGCGCGTCCAACTCGGTGCCGAACTGATAAGCGAGATCCTCGCCGAACGGACCGTCTTCGGCGATCACGGCGAAATTGCGGTAGCCGCGCTCCAGGCACATACGCGCCAGTTTGCGTCCGATCCGGTCGTTGGCCAACACCGAACGGACCAGATAACGGAACCCGTGCGTTGTCATGTAAGTGTTGTTGGCGCCGGCGACGATGTGCAGCAGGTGGCTCTCCTCGAAGATGGCCGAAGCGCGCACGGCGAAGTCGTCGTCGTAATAGCCGATGGTGGCCATCACACGTGGGTCGCGGGCGAAGTCGATGGATATCTTGCGGGCTATTCCGCGGTCGAGATGGTCGTCGCGCATCAGCAGACGGATACGTCTGCCTCGAACGCCGGTCGCGTTGATTTCCTCTTGCGCGAGCGTGAGGCCTTCGGCCATGCCATCGCGGTTATCCTCGAACGGCCAGCAGATGCCGACCAGAATCTCATCCGAGGGACGGCTGGCCATCCAGTCCCGGATTCGGCTGAACTGCCACAGTGAAATCACCTGGCTGATCAGGACAGGCAAAAGCAGCAGCGCGATGACCAGCAGCGTCTTCTTCATGGCGCTAGTCCTTGCCGAGTATCAACGGGAGTCCGCTCTTGCCGCTGCCGATCACCACCACCTTGGCGTTGGGCGACTTGGACAGCGCCTGCGTGGCCAGAATGCCTTGCCATTGCAACAGCGACGGCGTGAGGCTCGCGTTCACTGTGTCGTTGTACGCTTTCTGCCCGCGCGCTTCGATGACCTTGCGTTCGGCTTCCTTGGCCGACACGGCGATACGGTAAACGTACTCAGCATCCAATTGTTGCTGCGACAACTTGGCTTCGATAGCGTCCGAAATGGTCTTGGGCAGTGAGATGCGCTCGATGGGCACGTCGTCGAGTGAGACGAAGCGAGCTTCCATGCGAACCTTACTCAGGACCGACACGCGCTCCTGAATGGCTTTTTGCGTGGTGTAGATCTCTTCGGGCTTGTATTGGCCGAACACGGTTCGAATCACCGAACGTACTTCAGGCCGTACCACGACATTGACGTAGTCCGGCCCCACGCGCTGATGCAGCAGCGGCAACAGTTCCGGATTGGGCGAGTACCGCGCAGAGTATTCGACGTGCACGGTAAGGCCGTCCACGGTCAGCACGTCGATCGAGTCGGCGATACGGTGCTTGCGCACGTCGTACAGGTACATTTTGTTCACCGGCAGGATGACGTGCAGTCCTTCCCGGTAAACCGTGTGCGTGACGGTTCCGCCGCCCAGCCTTCTCCACAGCACACCGAGTTCACCCGGGTGAATTGAAATGACGATGCTGTTGAAGAAGTAGATCACCAGGAACGTCAACACAAACGCCACGACGAGCACGTAGGGCGCCTGCCGGCGCAGGAACTCCACGAATTTCCGCCATTGGCGGGATAACCAGTCGCGAATTCGTTTCATCGGACACCATCCTGTTGCCGGGTATCGTCGGCGCGGCGCCGCGGCGCGCGTTTGCGCGCGGGTTTTACCGTGCCGGGATTGTCCTCAATCCTTCCGTATTCCATGCGCAATACGCGGTCGGCGACGTGGAAGAAGCGGTCGTCGTGCGAGACAGCGATCACGGTCTTACCGGCTTTCTTAAGATCCGGCAGCATCACTTCATAGAAGTAGTTGCGAAAGCCGGGGTCCTGATCCGCGGCCACTTCGTCGAACACATAAACCGGCTTGTCTTCGAGATAGGCCACCACCAGCGCCAGGCGCTTGCGCTGCCCGGTGGAGAGATTGATGTTGGTGAACCGGCCGTCGCGATAACTCGTCTTGCCGGAAATCTGCATCAGTTGCAGCAACTCGTCCACACGCGCCGGATCGGTTTCGCGCAACCCATAGAGCTTGTCGAATAGATGGAAGTCGGTGAAGATGGCGGAGAACAGATTACGGTAGGACTGCACGTTGCGCGTGGTCACCGCCGTCTTGCCGACGGTGATGGAGCCATGCTCGGGCAGATAGAGCGACGTGAGCAGCTTCATGAACGTGGTTTTGCCGCTGCCGTTGCCGCCCACCAGAAACAGCAACTCGCCGCGGCGAACCACTGCGTCGAGCGGGCCCAGATGAAAACTGGCGCTGCCGTCGGGCGCGCGATAGGTGAAGCCAACGCCATTCAGCCGGATTTCGGAAAACGCATCCAGCCCATCGATTTGTTCTTCCTCGCCCGAGGCCGAGTCAGCCAGCAGCGAGTCGAGCCGCGCTTCCAGGCGCCGCAGATTGTCCACGGTGACGTTGACCTGCGAAAGCACCGGAATCATCATCACCACGTTGCTCAACGGTCCGATGAGGAACAATACGGCTGCCACAATCTTCACAATCGAGTTGGAAAACGACGGCGAAACCAGCGGCAGCACAAACACAATGGCGCCCACCAGAACCTGGAAGAACGCCTCGACAAACACCACGTTGTCGGCGAACTTCATCATCACGCGGCTGCGCGCGTCGCGCACGCGCGTGGCGGCCGTGCCGAACTCGGCGAAGACGTCATCGCTTTTCAGCCGGTTGATGCGCAGTTCCTTGAAGCCTCTCAGCAGCCCGGTGAGACAGGTGAACAGATCGTCTTCGCGCTCGGAACTTTCCTGTAGCCCGTCCTCGTATGACTGGCGGTCTCGCAAATACACGCCGATGCCGCCGGCGATCATGGCCACGCAGAGCAGCGCGGCGACCGGCGAGATCACCGCGATGTACAACATAGTGAAAATGACCATGAGCGAAGACTGCGCGGCGCTGAACAACGGACGCGCCGATTGCGCGACTGCGGAGGTCTCGCGGCTGATGCGCGCGTGGATATCGGCTTCGCCGATTGATTCGAGCGAAAACAAATCCGCGTGGCGGATCTTGTCGGCCAGGCGGACGCGCACGTTTCGTATGGCTTCCTCGGCGATGCGCGTGGAGTCGTAGAGAATGTAGCGCAGCGCGTAGACAAATAGGCCCAGCGAGGCCGCGAACATCAGGAAGTCACGCCAAGCCGGCCCATTCCGGCCCATGGTCTCCACCGCGCCATTGATGACGGCCAGAATCAGCGCGTTGGCGGTCCCGGAGGCCGCTGTCATGAACAGCAGTTTGCGGTTTAACGCGTGAGTTTCCTGCTGGAAGAAGTCGAGAACGCCCACACGCAATGAGAGCTTCATGTTCGATTCAAGGGAGCGCCGGGGGCGAAACTCGCCCCCGTACCTCAGGCCTTTCGCGGCGACGCGAAATACAAGAAAAGTAAGCTAACGAACGGGGTAAAAATGAAGGAACAGAAAAAGAACCCCCAAAACCCGATGCGCCGCTTCCGTCCCGCAATCCCCGCGATCAAACACAGGAGGAGATAGGCGGCGACAAGTTCAAGGCTCATATTGGATCGCTTAGGCTGGAACCTCGGACGGCTTTTCGGCGGCCATATCCTGGGCCAGTTTCTGTCCTTCCTCGAATTCCTTCTGGAAGTGCTCCTTCACTTTGGCGGGGTCGAAACTCAGGAAGGTACCACCGGATTCGAAGTGCTGGATGAAAATCTTGCCCAGCGCATAGGTCGACGCACCGCAGAATAGGACCATCGAAGGCGCGCCCACCAACGGACCCACCAGCGGGATGGCTTTCAAAATACTGCCCACAGAACCGAACGACATCGTACTCGGCACGATGTAGCCGATCAACGCGGCGATGATGGCTTTGCCCTTGCTTTCCTGGAATTCCACGCCATAGGCTTTCGATACATCAGCCAGCATCTTAAGCTGCACTCCGGAAACCGCGACAAGGTCCACAAACGGAACCGGAATGAGGCCGGCGCCCATCGACCACCACATGTAGTTCTTGACAGTCTTTCTAGCTTGCTGTTCTTTTTCGTTCAAAGCTTTGATCTCCTTAAGTGCCGAACTCACACTTCAAGAGAGCAGTGGCGGGATGAGGTCACTACTCTCTATGTATGTTCGGAATTTTCTTGGCTCCTATTCCTTTTCGGCAGCGCGGTTCGCACGGTGAGAAAAATGGACTTTCTCGTATCGCCAGAGCAGTCCTTTCACCGCTCCTGGTACTGGTTATTGCCGCCGGGTGCGGCAAATCGGGACATTCGGGGGCTGCTCACCAGCCTCCACCATCGGTGGTCGTTGTTGAAACCGCCGAGCGCCGCACCGTTCCCATCGTGGCCGAAATGGTCGCGCGCACCGAGGCCATCTCGACCATCGAAGTCCGCGCCAACGTGGAAGGGCGCCTGGAAGAGAAGTTCTTCGAGGAAGGGCGCATGGTGCGCAAAGGACAGAAGTTATTCCACATCGACGCGCGGCGCTATCAGGCCGCCGTGCAATCGGCCCAGGCCGCCGTCGAAAAGGCCGCCGCCGATCTCGAACTGGCGCGCGAGCAGCAGAAACTCATCAACGCGCAATCGGCACTGCGGCAAGCCGAAGCCAATCTCCTGAAATCCAATCAAGATTTAGAACGTTTGAAGCCGCTGGCCGCGCGGCGCGCCGTGCCGGCGCGGGACCTGGACGCCGCTGTGGCCGCGCAAGCTTCGGCGCAGGCGTCGGTCGAAGATGCGCGGGCGACCGTTCGGACCACCACGGTGAGCGACCGCATGGGGCTGCGGCAGGCCGAAGCATCGCTGAACGCGGCCAAGGCCGAATTGGTCCGGGCGCGGCTTGATCTCGAAGAGACCGGCATCATTTCGCCCATCGACGGCGTGATCGGGCGCGTGGCGGTCGACGTGGGCAACTATGTGGGCAGAGGGTCGGCCACGTTGCTCGCGACCATTTCGCAGCTTGATCCCATCCGTTTGGTCTTCAACGTCCCGGAAACGCTCTATTTGCACTTCGCCAAAAAGGGTGCCAACCGAACGGGCCTGGACGACATTGAGCTGATCCTGTCCGACAACAGCAAGTATCCGCATCGCGGGCGCTACGCTTTCATGGGCGGAGTGATCGAAGCAAAGACCGGCACGCTGACCATCGAGGCGCGCTTTCCCAACCCGAACGGACAGCTTCTGCCCGGCATGTTCGGCCGCGCGCGTGTGGCGGCGGAGACGCGGCCCAACGCCGTGCTTGTCTCCGAACGCTCGGTTTTCGATGTGCAGGGCTCGAAGGCAGTGTACGTGGTGGCGGCTGACAACACCGTCAGCCTGCGCAGTGTCACGACAGAAGGATCTTATGAAGGCAAGAGCGTTATCACGAGCGGACTGAACGGCGGCGAAAAGGTCGTTGTCGAAGGAATCCTGAAACTCCGCCCCGGCGCACCCGTGACGCCTCAGCCTTCATCTCAGCAACCGGCGAAGGGTGGGAACAGGTAACCATGCTCGCCAAATTCTTCATTCACCGCCCGGTGTTCGCCATTGTGCTGTCGATTGTGATCCTCATTGTTGGCGCGCTGGCCATGGTCACGCTTCCGGTCGCACAGTATCCGCAGATCTCGCCGCCCACTGTCAGCATCGAAGCCATTTATCTAGGCGCGAACGCCGCGGTAGTCGAGCAATCCGTCGCCATTCCGATCGAGCAGGCCGTCAACGGCGCCGACAACATGATCTACATGGCATCGAAAAGCACAAACGACGGCCGCTACTCGCTCACCTGCACCTTCAAGGTTGGTACGGACTTGAACCTAGCCGCCGTCGACGTGCAGAACCGCGTTAAAGGCGCCGAAGGTAACCTGCCGGCCGAGGTACTCTCCTACGGCATTGCCGTCAGGAAGCAGTCGCCGGACATGGTGGCCGTGGTCAGCGTGTTCTCGCCCAATCAGAGCTACGACGAAGTCTATTTGAGCAACTACACCACCATCAACGTGGTGGATCAATTGAGCCGTGTCTCCGGCGTGGGTAGCACCATGATCGTCGGCCAGCGCGACTACGCCATGCGTGTCTGGATTCGCCCGGACAAACTCGCCAAGCTGGGTTTGGCGGCTACCGACATCGCTTCGGCCATCCAGGACCAGAACGTGCAAGCGCCGGCCGGCGCCGTGGGCCAGCCACCGGCGCCGCGCGGCACCAACTTCGAGTATCCGGTGGACGTGAAGGGGCGCTTGAGTACCAAGCAGGAATACGACGCCATCGTTGTGCGCGCGCTGCCCGATGGATCGCTGCTGCGGCTGAGCGACGTGGCGCGCACCGAACTCGCCGCCAAGGATTACTCTTCCTACGGCCGTTTGAACGGTTCAGCCGCCACGCTGATCATCATTTATCAATCGCCCGGTTCGAACGCTCTGGATGTGATCAAGGGCGTGCGCGCGGCCATGGAGCGCGCCAAAGCCAGTTTCCCACCGGGGCTCGATTACAGCATCGCTTACGACAGCACGTTGTTCATCACCAGTTCGATCAAAGAGGTCATCGAGACGCTGTTTGAAGCGCTGGTGCTGGTGATTCTGGTGGTGTTCCTGTTCCTCGGCAGCTTCCGCGCCACGCTGATTCCAGTGCTGGCGATTCCGGTGTCGCTGGTGGGCAGCTTCGCGTTCCTCATTCCGCTGGGCTTCACCATCAACACGCTCACGCTGTTCGGCCTGGTGCTCGCCATCGGCATCGTGGTGGACGACGCGATCGTCGTGGTGGAGGCCGTCGAGCATCACATGCACACCGGCCTCGGCGTGCTGGAGGCGACCGAAAAGGCCATGTCCGAAGTGTCGGGACCGGTGGTTGGCATCGCGCTGGTCTTGATCGCGGTGTTTGTTCCCGTGGCGTTCCTCGGGGGAATCACCGGCGAGTTATACCGTCAGTTCGCCTTGACGCTTTCGGTTTCGGTAATGTTGTCAGCCCTGGTGGCGCTCACATTGACGCCCGCTTTGTGCTGCCTGATTCTGAAGCCGCGCGCCGAATCCCACGGCGTGCTGGGACGTTTGCTCGCGGCATTCAACCGTAAGTTCGATCAGACCACCAGCACTTACAGCTTGTGTGTCGCGGCGCTCATACGGCGTTCGGTGCTGGCGCTGATTGCGCTCGGCGTACTCACCGCCGCGGCGTTCGGCTTGCTACGCATTCTGCCGTCGGGCTTCGTGCCGTCGGAGGACCAGGGACTGGTGCTGGCGAGCATCAGCCTGCCAGACGGCGCTTCGGTCGAGCGAACCGATGCCGTGGCGCGGCGCACCGAAAAATTCCTTTCCGGGCTTCCGGCCGTGCGCAACGTGATCACGCTCGGCGGCGTCAGCCTGCTGACTGGCGCATCCAATTCGAGTTCGGCGACCATCATCGCCACGCTCAAGCCGTGGGACGAACGCAAGCGGCGCGAGGAAAGTTCGGGTGGCGTGGTGGGCGCGCTGCAAAGCGAACTGGATACGTATCCGGAAGCAATCGGCATCGTGTTTGAAATGCCGCCGATTCCCGGCGTCGGCGCGGCCGGCGGATTTCAATTCGAGCTGCAGGACCGCAAAGGATCAACGCCCGAAGAACTCGCGCGCGTCACCGACGAATTTCTCACCGCCGCCGCCAAACGACCGGAACTCGCCGCAGTGTATAGCGGATACGGCACCGGCGTGCCGATGGTCGATCTCGAACTTGACCGCGACAAAGTCAAAAGCCTGCGCGTCCCGATCAAGAGCGTCTTCGACAACCTGCAAACGTATCTGGGCGGCCTGCAGGTGAACAACTTCAACCTGTACGGCCGCACTTACAAAGTCGTGATCCAGGCCGAACCCGAATTCCGGATCGCGCCATCGAGCATCGGGAGCATCTACGTGCGCGGTTCGCAGGACGAGATGATTCCGCTCTCGACGCTGGTGCGCGTGGGCCGCAAAACAGGCGCCGGCATGTTGCAGCGGTTCAATCTCTACCGCACCGCCGAAGTCTCCGGCGGCGCCGCGCCGGGCGTGAGTTCCGGCCAGGCGCTCGACGTGATGGAACAACTGGCGGCCGCGAAACTGCCGCAGGGCTTCGGTTTTGAATGGACCGGACTGTCCTACCAGGAGAAGGCCGCCGGTGGCACGCAGGCGTTGATTTTCGGCCTGGCGCTGGCCTTCGTCTTTCTGGTTCTGGCGGCGCTCTATGAAAGCTGGACCATCCCGTTCGGCGTGCTGCTGGGCTTGCCGCTGGGCGTGTTTGGCGCGTTCTTGGGCACGTTCGCACGCGGTTTGGTGAACGACGTCTATGTGCAGATCGGCCTGGTGATGCTACTGGGCCTGGCCGCGAAGAACGCCATCCTCATTGTCGAGTTCGCGCGCATGAAACGCGACACCGGCCAGGTGAGCATCGAAGAAGCGGCGCTGGCGGGCGCGCAACAACGCTTCCGCCCCATTCTGATGACGTCGTTCGCTTTCATCCTCGGCGTGCTGCCGTTGATGATCGCGAGCGGCGCCGGGTCGGCCGCGCGCCACTCGTTGGGCACCGCGGTATTCAGCGGCATGCTGGCAGCCACCATGTTCGGCGTGCTGCTTGTGCCGGTGCTCTACGTCACCGTCGAGCGGTTGATGGAGCGCGTCAGAACCAAAGCGGCGCCCGTTGCCGCCATCCAGGAGGACCCCGCGCAATGAACCGTCCGGCTTTGTTTTTTGCCTGCGGCGCGCTCCTGCTAACGGGCTGCACCCGCACACACTACCAGCGCCCCGGTGTGGCGATTCCCGCGGCTCACCGCGGCGGCACGGACGCCGCCGGCGCCAGCCTGGGCCAGTTGCGCTGGCAGGATCTGGTTCGCGACGAGAAGCTGAATCAACTGATCGGCGAGGCGCTTGCCAATAACCATGACGCGCGTATCGCGGCGGCACGGGTGCTCGAAGCCCGCGCCAACGCCGGCGACGCGCGCGCACAGCGCTTCCCCAGCGTGGACGCCGAAGCCGGTTACTATAACCTGCGCACTGCGCGCGACGGCAGCACGCCGCTGCCCGCCGGATATCCTGCCGAGAGCGACTACACCAAGGTGCTGGCCGCCCTGAGTTGGGAACTCGACTTGTGGGGCCGGTTGCGTAACACGCACGCGGCGGCGCGTGCCCAGTTGCTTGCCAGCGTCGAGGCGCGTCACGCCGTAGTGCAGGGTCTGGTGAGCGAAGTCGCGCGGCAGTACTTCCTGTTGCGCGATCTGGATCTGGAAAAGGAGATCACCGAACGTTCGCTCCAGAGCCGCCGCGAATCGCTCGAACTTGTGCGGCTTCGGGTCGAGAACGGTTACTCGGCTGAAATCGATCTGCGTCAGGCTGAAGTGCTGGTCAACAGCGCGCGCACATCGCGCACGGATCTGGAACGGCAGATTGAACAGGCCGAAAACCAGCTCAGCTTTCTGCTGGGCCGCAATCCGGGCCCGATTGAACGCGGCCGTTCGCTGCTCGATCAGTCTTTCACCGCGGCATTGCGGGCGGGCCTGCCGTCGGAATTACTGGAGCAAAGACCCGACGTACGCCAGGCCGAGCAGGAACTGATCGCTGCCAACGCGCAGGTAGCCGTCGCCAAAACGGCCTTCTTTCCGCGCATTTCGCTCACCGCGTCGAGCGGTTTCGAAAGCGCCTCGCTGATGAACACGCTCGAAAAGTCCAACGGGACCTGGGTGTTCGGCCCCACCGGCAATCTCCCCATCTTCAACGCCGGTCGCCTGCGCGCCGGAGTGCGGGGTGCGCGCGCCCGCGAGGAACAAGCCGTGCTGAACTATCAGCGGACCGTCATACAGGCGTTCCAGGAAGTGGCCGACGCGCTGGTCGGATGCCGCAAGATCTCCGCGTTGCGCAAAGAACAGGAAGCGCTGGTGGTGAGCCTGCGCGGAGCCGTCGAACTGGCCGATTTGCGCTATCGCGGCGGAGTCGCCAGTTACCTCGAATATCTGGATTCGGAGCGGGAACTCCTCGACGCCGAACTGCGCCTATCACAAGCGCGCCGCGACGAACTCACCAGCGTGATCGTGCTCTACCGCAGCCTCGGAGGCGGCTGGCGCTAGAGCCTAGACGGCAAGCAGAATCCCGGCTGCGTCCGTCAGCCGGGCGATAGAAAGGGGACGCTCGCGGTCGCGGTAGGCTAGGGCC
>CAZDIZ010000077.1:0-10702 GCA_964505625.1 uncultured Solibacteraceae bacterium
CGAAGGCACCACCGAACCGGCGAACGCGAACTCGCCCACGCGGAGCACGTGGCAACTGGCGTTTCGCAATCCGTACATCTGGCTGCTGTCCTTCGCCAACTTCTTCGTCTACACGGTACGCTACGGGATTCTGGATTGGGGTCCCACGTTTCTGAAGCAGGCGCGTCACGTCGATCTCACCAAAGCGAGCTGGATGGTGGCGGCGTTCGAAATCGCGGGCATCCTCGGCATGCTCACCAGCGGTTACTTGACCGACCGTGTATTCGGCGGACGCGGCGCGCGAGCCTGCCTGGTGTACATGTCGCTGTGCGGCGTGGCGCTGGCGCTGTTCTGGAGCCTGCCCACGGCGCCGGTGGGAGTGAGCGCGGCGCTGTTGTGTACGGCCGGATTCTTCATCTACGGGCCGCAGTCAATGATCGGCATCGCGTCGGCAAATCTGGCCACCAAGCGAGCGGCGGCCACGGCCACCGGGTTGACCGGCCTGTTCGGCTACTTCAGCACCGTGCTGTCCGGCGTGGGCATTGGAACGCTGGTTCAAACGCACGGCTGGAACGCCGGTTTTCTGCTGTTCATCGGCTCGACCATCTTGGGCGCTCTGTTGTTCGCGCTGTGCTGGCCGGCGCGCGCACACGGGTACGCTGGCGAGACAAATCGCGCACAATTGGGGTAGGATGGCAGAACAACTCGGCATGAGCACGGTTTCCACCGGCAAGCCCACAACAGAAGACGCAGCCATCGAACAGGAACAGTTGGTTCCGTTGTTCCACGTGGTGCTGTTCGACGACAACCAGCACACTTACGATTACGTCATCGAGATGCTGTGCCATCTGTTTTTGATGTCGCCCGCGGAAGCGTTCCGGCACGCCGTCGAAGTGGACACCGCCGGCCGCACCATCGTAATCACCTGCGAGAAGCCGCAAGCCGAATTCGCCCGCGACCAGATCCACGCCTACGGCCCCGATTGGCGCATGCCGCAATCCAACCAATCCATGCGCGCGGCCATCGAGCCAGCGGGCTAGGATGTACAGTGTTATGGTGGCGGATTCAAACAACTCTCGCTCCCGGCGGGTCCTCGATGTCGGCTGCGGCGTCAATAAGCGGCCGGGCTCGATTGGCATTGACCGCAACCCGCGTTCCCGCGCTGATGTTCTGGCCGACCTGGACCATTTCCCGTACCCGTTCGCCACCTCGTCGTTCGACGAAATCCACGCCATACACGTCATCGAACACGTGAGCGACGTGGTCCGGGCCATCGAGGAATTCCACCGCCTGGCCCGCCCGGGCGCCCTGATCCGCATCGAAACGCCGCATTACACCGACTTCAGCTCATTTTGCGATCCCACCCACCGTTGGCACTTAAACAGCTTTTCTTTCCGTTACTTCGGCGAGGACCACGGCGGCTTCGGCTACTATTCTCAATGCAGATTACGTGAGATTTCGGTCCGCGTGAAGCTACTAGCTTTGTGGAGGTGGGCCGGCTTCGAATGGCTGGTTAACCGCTCGCGCCGATTCCGCCGTTTCTGGGAGCACTATCTGTGCTTCGTAGTACGCGGCAAAGTGGTGGCATTCGAGTTCCAGGCGCTGAAGGACTAGCCGGTTCGAACAAGCCAGCCCATCCTCCTAAGTAAAGCGTCCGGCAAACATGATGAACTGGCTTTACCGTCTGGCCGATCAGGCCCGCCATCACGCGCGCGTTCGCTTCTGGTCTCCGACAGAAGCCGCCGGCCGCCGCGGCGAAGATCTCGCGCACCGTCTTCTGCAACGCATGGGGTTCAGCGTGGTGGCGCGCAACTATCGCACGCACGACCGGCCCGGAGAAATCGACATCATCGCCTGGGACGGCGATACGCTCGTGTTCGCCGAGGTGAAGTCGCTCACCAGCGCGGAGTTTTCCGCGCCGGAACGCGCCATCGGAATGGACAAACTCCGCAGCATGTTCGAGACCGCTGCTGTTTATTGCCGGCGTGCGGGAGTCGAATGGGACCGCGTCCGTTTCGATACGCTGAGCGTCCTGTTGACCGATCCCATCGAGATCACGCTCGCACGCGACGCTTTTCATCCACGGCGCCTGGGCAGCGCTGGCAAACGCGGGCCCATGCCAGCGTAATACAATGATCGAATGCCACGTTTGAGGGGAGGATTTTCGCGGAGTGCCTGAGCTTCGTCGCGATCCCATTACCGGCCGTTGGGTCATTATTTCCACCGACATCGCGCGGCGTCCCAGCGACTTCGCGCAGGACCACGTTGCCGGCCGGGGCGATCCGCATTGCCCCTTCTGCGGCGGACACGAGCAACGCACACCGCCGGAAGTACTGGCCTACCGCGACGGCGGAGGCCCCAACCAGGGCGGCTGGCGCCTGCGTGTGGTGCCCAACAAATTCCCCGCCCTGCGCGTCGAAGGCGACTTTCATCGCCAGGGCGAAGGCATCTACGACCGCATGAGCGGCATCGGCGCGCACGAAGTCATCATCGAAACGCCCGAGCACGTCGTCAATCAGTCGGACCTTCCCGAAAGCCGCATCGAGGATATCTTCTGGGCCTACCGCGATCGCATCCTAGATCTGCGCAAGGATCGCCGCCTGCGGTTCATCCTCCTGTTCAAGAACCACGGCACGGCCGGCGGCAGTTCGGTCGAACACACGCACACGCAGTTGATCGCGCTGCCGGTGGTGCCCAAGCGCGTGCAGGAAGAGATCGAAGGTTGCAAGCGCTACTACGATTTCAAGGAGCGCTGCATCTGCTGCGATATCGCGCACCAGGAACTGGCCGCGGGCCATCGCGTGGTGCTCGAAACCGATCACTTTGTGGCGTTCTGCCCTTACGCGCCGCGCTTCCCGTTCGAAACCTGGATTCTGCCGCTCAAGCACCGCTCGCACTTCGAGGAATCCGACGCCGCCGAAATCCGCAACCTGGCCTGGGTGCAGCGCGCCATCCTGCGCAAGATCGACAAAGTGCTGGAACATCCTCCCTACAACTGGATGGTCCACAGCGCGCCGGTGCAGGAAACGGCCATGCCGCATTTCCACTGGCACATCGAGATCATCCCGCGGCTGACACGCGTGGCGGGGTTCGAATGGGGTTCGGGGTTCTATATCAATCCGACGCCGCCCGAGGAAGCCGCTAAGTTCTTGCGTGAAGCTGGTTTAGGCTGAGTGAAGCGTCAGGCCAGCGCCAGGGCAGTGTGCACGGCCGCGTAGCGGACCGGGTTCGCCAGAAGGCGGCGCGCTGCCTGGGTGGCATCGGCGGATTCAAGCCGGCACGCGTGAGATCCCGCCTTACCCTCCACAAGCACCTTGCCGTTCTCCTGGCGAACCCTGTAGACCATCGCCGCACCGGTGTAAATTTCGAGGGAATCCAGAGGCCAATCGGAGTCAGCTACTAGACTGATCCCTCCTCCCGTTCCGATGAGAATGGTCATATCCGACGGAGGAGTTCCGGCCCCGGCAACGGCTTCCGCGGTCTCGAAGATCCGCGACGCGTTGTCCAGAAACCGGTTCATGCTGATACTCATCGAACCGGGGAGTGCGGGTTTTAGCCGAATTGTACCTACTTAAGACTCAACCCGCCGTCGATGGCCAGCGTCTGGCCGGTGGTGAAGTTCGACGCTTTCAGGAAGTACACCACCGCGTCGGCGATTTCCTCGGGCGTTCCACCCCGCGCGGCGGGCGTCGCCTGAATCATGGCGAGGCCGCGCTCGTCGATGTCCGGAAACGGAATCACGCCAGGAGCCACCGAGTTCACCGTGACCTCAGGCGCGAACGCCTTCGCCAGCGCGCGCGTCAGCATGATGACTCCGGCTTTCGATGCGCAGTAGTGCGCGTGCATGGCCCACGGCCGCAACCCGCCGAGCGAACTGATGTTGACGATGCGCCCTTCGCCCGCCTGTTTCATCAGCCGCGCCGCCTGTTGCGCGCAGAAGAAGACGGCCTTCAGGTTCACGCTGTGTATGAAGTCCCAGTCCGCTTCGGTGATCTCGAGTGGATCGCGCAGTGTGAAGCGGGCCGCATTGTTCACCAACCCATAGAGCGAACCTGCGCGCTCGGCCAGGTCGGCGAACATGCGTTCGATCTCGGGGACTCGCTCCAGATCGGCGCGAAACAGCAGCTCGGTCCCGCACTCTTCGGCCGTGCGCCGCGCTTCAGCTTCGCTGGCTGAATAATGGATGGCGACGCGCGCGCCCTCTTCGGCCAAACGCAATGCGATGCCGCGTCCGATACGCTTGGCCGCGCCGGTAACCAGCACCACCTTGCCCGCCAAGCCACATGGTTGCTGAAAAACGGGACAGACTGCTCTGCCCCCCGTGGGAGCTTTCCCATTTTCAGCGGTTCCCGCCGGGGGCAGAATGGTCTGTCCCTGGTTTTTCAGCCTCCTAGAGGGTTGCTTGTCCATGGACTTCGATCTCCCGCGGTTCGACGCCTTCTTCGTCAGGATGCGGCAGACGGCCGGTCCAATTCAAGTACCCCCAGATCAGCGCCGTGGAACTGCTGAGGATGCCGCTCCAGACACCGATGATGCGTGGGCTCACGAGCTCGCTCGCGATGCCGGCTCCGGCGAGTGAAATCATCATCATCGCCCAGGTCAGCGATTCGTAGGTGGCGAACACGCGCCCGCGGAATTGATCCGGCACATACCGCAGCAGTTTGGTGAAATTCAGCACACTGCTCACAGCCACGGCGGCGCGCGACAGCGCGATGAAGAGCAGCGCCGCCCAGAATTGCTGCATCACACTGAACAGAACGTAGGTACCGCCGTGGAGGATGTAACAGATCGCTATGGTGCGTTTGTAGCCGTCGAAGCTGAGGCGCGGCCCCAACCAATGCCCGATGGCGCCACCGATCAGCAATCCGATGCCGGCGCACCCCCAAATGATGCCGATGCCGGCGGGCCCACGGCGAAACACAATCTCGCCGAAAAGACTGAACAGAATCTGCGCGGCGCCGCCGCCGGTGGCCCATCCCACACTGACCATGGCGATACCGAAGATGAGCGGCGTGGCGCGCATGTAGCGAAGCCCTTCGGCGTACTCATGCCACGGGCGTACCACTTCAGCTTCGGTCAGCGCTTTGCGTTCGGCGCGGAAACTGCCGCCGGGCACTTTCAATCTCGAAACGGCCCAGGCCGAGAAGAGGAACGAAAACGCGTTCAAGACAAACGCCCACTCAAAATTGCGTTGGCTGGTGGTGATCGCGCCCAGAAACGCGCCGACCACCAGCGTGCTCCACTGCGTGGTCTGCGTCAGCGTGTTGGCACTGTGGAGTTCCTCGCGGCTCGCGATGGTCGGCAGAATCGAGGCGCGTCCGCTGGTGAAAAACGGCGAGGCGAACATCAGCAGTCCGCTCAGCACAAACAACAGCCAACTGGAACGGTAGTACACCGTGCCGATGAATCCGAGCGCGACAAAGGCGCGGACCAAGTCGCTGGCGATCATGACCCGTTTGCGATCCAAACGGTCGAGCACCACTCCGGCGAGCGGTCCGGCCAGCACCATCGGAATCGCGCGCGAGAGCATCACGCCCGCCACCACCAGTCCGCTGCCGGTATTAGTCAGCGCCAGGCTGAAGACGGCGATGTTGTTGAAGTGGTCGCCGACTTCGCTCACCACCTGGCCGGTCCACATGTGGCGGTAGTTGCGGTTGCGGCGCAACAGATCGACAAAGCCCGCCATCAGCCACGCTCCGTGATACACACACCGGCCAGCACCAGCGCGCCGCCAGTGGCCAGCGCGCCGGTGATGGGTTCACCGAGCACCGGCACCGCCACGGCACTAGCGATCAGCGGCTGCAGGTACGAGAACACGGACACGCGCGAGGCGGGGATGTAGGCCAGCGCGTGCGAGTAAATCAGGTAACACACCACCGAAGGGAACAAGGCCATGAAAGCCACACTCAGCCACGCCTCCAGCGGGACGCTGGAAAAACCGAAGCCGCGGCCCAGCGAGAATGTGAGCGGAGCCAACATCAAGGCGCCGCCCAGATACGCCAGCGCCGTCAGCGTAATCGCGCCATGGCGCGCCGCCAGGCTCTTACTAGTCACCGTGTACAACGCGAAGGTGAGTGCCGCCAGAAACACCAGCGTGTCTCCCCAGATGGAAGCACCGTGAGCTTTGCCGGGCGCCACGTTCAGCACACCCACGCCGGCGATAGCGACAGCCATGCCCAACAGTTTGCCACGCGACAGTTTCTCGTGGCCCACCCAGCCGGAGATCAGCAGAATCAAAATCGGCGAGATGGCGATCACCAGCGCCGAGTGCGCCACGCTGGTGCGGCTCAAACCGAGTACAAACAGCACCTGGTTGAGCGCCACGCCGAGCAGTGCGATCAGCACCACGCTGCGGCCTTCACCGCTCGACCACAGTTCCTGCGCGGCGTCGCGCCGGCGGTTCCACCAATACACCGGCATGACGAACGCGGCCGCCATCGTCGTGCGCACGCAGGCCAGCAGCAACGGCGGGAAACTGCGCAACGCGATCTTGCCCACAATGTAATTCAACGACCAGAACACCACCATCAAACTGATGAGCGCGTAGAGTCTGATCTTGAACGAACGGTTGCTCACGCAATAACTTCCTTCCGCGCGCACAGCCGTTCGATGTACTCCTGGTCCAAGTTGTATCCGAATCCGGGCTCATCGCCCACCACGATGGTGCCGCGCGGCGTCACTTCCACCGCGGGCTCGATGATGTCGCGCACCCAATAGCGGCGGCTGGCGGAAACGTCGCCGGGCAAAACAAAGTTGGGAAGCGTGGAAAGCGCGATGTTGTGCGCGCGGCCCACGCCGCTTTCGAGCATTCCGCCGCACCAGACCGGCACGCCGGCCTGGGCCGCCACGTCATGCAGGCGGCGCGCTTGGGCAAAGCCGCCCACGCGCCCAAGCTTGATGTTGATGATGCGGCAGGCGCCCAAGCGGATGGCCTGCTCGGCGTGGTGCGCCGTGCGAATGCACTCATCCAGGCAGATGGGCGTCTCAAGCTGGGGTTGCAGCACCGCATGATCGATGATGTCGTCTTCGGCCAGCGGTTGTTCGATCATCATCAGGTTGAATTCATCGAGCCGCTTCAACAGCGCGGCGTCGTCCAGCGTGTAGGCCGAGTTGGCGTCCGCCATCAGTTTGATCGCGGGGAAGCGCCGCCGCACTTCGCGGATCACATCCACGTCCCAACCGGGTTTGATCTTGATCTTGATGCGCTGATAGCCGGCCTGAAGTTCAGTGTCGATCTTGGTCAGCAGTTCATCGACCGAATTCTGAATGCCGATCGAAACGCCGCACGGAAGCTCTTTGTGCGCGCCACCGCCGATGGTGCGCCACAGCGGCTCGCCGCGTCTACGTGCGGCGAGGTCCCACACCGCGACTTCCAGCCCGCCGGCCGACATGCGATGTCCGCGCACATGCGTAGTGTGCCGCGCCACATCCTCGGGGCCATCGAGCACCGCGTTCAGCACGCGCGGCGCGAAGTAGTCGCGCACCAGCATCCAGGCGGCGTCGGTCCACTCTTCGTTGTAGAAGGGTCTTTCGCCGCAAGTCACTTCGCCCCATCCACTGACCCCGTCCGCAATGACTTCCACCAGAATGATGCGTCTCTCGGTGGTGCGTCCGAAGCTAGTTTCGAAGAAGTGCTTAAGCGGCATGCGCAGTTCGCGCAGCACGATGCGTTCGAGTTTGATACGCGTCTGGCTCACGGCTTGGTTTTGGCCTCCTGCCAGAGCGCCTCCATTTCGTTGATGGTGACTTGATCGAAACTCTTGCCCTGCTCGTTGAGGCGCTGCTCGATATGACCGAAGCGCTTACGGAACTTGGCGTTGGTACGGCGCAGCGCCTGCTCCGGGTCCACTTTCAAGAACCGCGCGATGTTGACCACCACGAACAACAGATCGCCCAATTCGCCTTCAATCTCTTCGTGCGAAGGGTTGCGGCGCGCTTCGGCCAGTTCGCGCAGCTCTTCGTGCAGTTTTTCGATGACCTGCTCGGTGTTTTCCCAATCGAAGCCCACGCCCGCGGCACGCGAAGCAATCTGCGAAGCTTCGACCAACGCCGGCATCGAACGCGGCACGGTGGCGAGCAGACCCACCGGGCGCTCGGCGCGTTCGGCCTTTTCGGCGGCCTTGATTTCGTCCCAGCGGCGTTTCACTTCCTCGGGTGTCTTGGCGTCGCCATCGGCGAACACGTGTGGATGCCGGCGCACCAGTTTTTCGTTGATGGCGTCGAGCGAGTCGCCGATTTGAAACCGGTTTTCTTCCTCGGCCATGCGCGCGAAGAACACAGCTTGCAGCATCAGATCGCCGAGTTCTTCCTTGATCGCGTCCCAATCGCGCGCGTCCACGGCGTCCAGAACTTCGTAGGTTTCCTCAACCAGGTAGGACTTGATGCTATCGAAAGTCTGCTTGGCGTCCCAGGGGCAACCGCCGGGCGAACGCAGACGAGCCATGATTTCGACCAGGCGTTGAAACTTGTCCCCTGTATTTAAATGAGTCTCCATTGAATCCAGTGGGGTAAAAAGAGGCCTTCTATCCTAAGTTAACACAGGCGTTAGGCCGCCTTCCGGCGCAGCCGCGTTCGTCTTGGGCGCTACAATAGTCGGGATGAACGACGCTTTGACGATTGCCGGACGCACTTTTCGCTCGCGCCTGTTTGTGGGCACTGGAAAATACCGCACTTTTCAGGAAATGGCCGCCTGCCACCAGGCCAGCGGCGCCGAAGTGGTTACCGTAGCCGTGCGGAGAGTGAACCTGACCGACAAAACCAAGGAAAGCCTGCTCGATTACGTTGACAAAGACAAGTACTTCCTGCTGCCCAACACAGCCGGGTGTTACACGGCCGACGACGCCATTCGCACGGCGCGGTTGGGCCGCGAGGTTGGACTGTCGAATTGGGTGAAGCTGGAAGTGATCGGCGACGAGAAGACGCTGTTTCCGGACAACGCCGGACTGCTGGAAGCCACGCGCGTTCTGGTTAAGGAAGGCTTCGTGGTGCTGCCTTACACCAACGACGACTTGATCAATGCCAAGCGCCTGATCGACGCGGGCGCCGCGGCGGTGATGCCGCTGGCCGCCCCCATCGGCAGCGGGTTGGGAATTCAGAACACGACCAACCTGCGGATCATGCGCGAAGTCATCACCGAAGTTCCTCTGATTGTCGATGCAGGCGTGGGCACGGCTTCCGACGTCGCACTCGCCATGGAACTCGGCTATGAAGGCGTGCTGCTCAACACGGCCATCGCCGCCGCTCAGGACGCTGTGAAGATGGCGCGCGCCATGGGTCTGGCGGTCGAAGCCGGACGGCTGGCGTATCTTTCCGGGCGCATGCCGAAGAAGTTGTACGCCAGCGCCAGCAGTCCGCTCGACGGCGTGGTGCGGTAAACGGTTACCGAAAAAAACTGGGACAGACTGCTCTGCCCCCGATGCTCAGGCGGGCAGAGTGGTCTGTCCCGTTTTTTTCGGCAACCTAACTGACCAAGCTACGCGTAAGTGACCTTCACCAGATCCGCTGCGAGTTTCGCTTTGCGGCCTTTCTGGAACGACAGATTCGCCAGGTGCGGGCCGGCCACGGCCCGCGCGGCGATCTCCACCGTGCAGTTGGGGTCCTTGCGCGTCTTAATGCACTCCAGGAAATTCTTGACGTGCGCCTGGAGCGGCACCGGGGCGTCCTTTTCGATGAACGGAGTCTTGTTCTTGGGCCAGGGTTCCTTGTAGGCGCGATAGCCTTCTTCATCCAGGATGAGCGTGCCCTTGTCGCCCAGGAAGGTGATGGACCAGCCGTTTTCGTACGCGTTGCAGTAGTTCAGCTCCCAGGTCACCATGAAGTCCTTCATCTCGAAAGTGGCGCAGAACACTTCCGGATGCTCGCTGCCGGTGGCCTTAGCGACGTAGCCCTGCATGATAGCCGATTGCGGCGGTTGCGCATTCATGAACCACAGCACCACATCCATCAGATGCGTTCCCTGGTCGGTCATGTTGCCGCCGGCGTAATCCCAGAAGTAGCGCCAGTAGCGGTAGCGCATGGGTTCGAGCGGCCGCTTCTTGGCCGAACCGAGAAAGCGCGTCCAATCCAGCTTTCCGGGCAACGGCGAGTTATCCAGCGGCCGGGCCATATTCCAGTGCCACTGCGGCTTCACCTGCGTGATGCGGCCCAGCACACCTTCGTCGATCAATTTCTTGGCTTCGTACAGCGAAGGCGCGCTGCGACGCTGCATGCCGATCTGCACCACCTGCTTATTGGCGCGCACGGCATCCACCATGGTCTTGCTTTCGGCCAGTGAACGCGAGAGCGGCTTTTCCGCGTAAACATCCTTGCCGGCCTTGAGCGACGCGAGCAGCATGGGGCAGTGATGATGATCCGGTCCGGCCAGGACCACGAAGTCCATTCCCGACTGCGCCAGCAGATCGTGATAATCCACGTAGGTCTTGGCGTCGGGTGAGTCGGCCTTGGCTTTTTCCAGGTTCGGCTCGTAGACGTCGCACAGCGCCACGCACTCGGCGCCGGCTTTCACGAACTCACGGCTCACATAGCGCCCGCGTCCGCCGGTGGCAATGACGCCGTACGCCATCTTGTCGTTTGCGCCCCAGGCCTTGCGCGGCACAAACAGCGGGGCGGCGGCCAGAGCCGCACTCGCGCCCATCGATTCCTTTATAAACGTTCTACGATCCGCTTCCATGGCACCACTCTCCCTTCGAACATCCACTCTATATCAACTGGCCGCCACGGCGGG
>CAZDIZ010000077.1:10802-21954 GCA_964505625.1 uncultured Solibacteraceae bacterium
TGGCACCACTCTCCCTTCGAACATCCACTCTATATCAACTGGCCGCCACGGCGGGCGGCAGCGCGGACAGCGGGACAGACAGCCTTTTCCGCAAAGACGGCGGAAAAGGTGTCAGTCCCTGGCTTCCACGCTTCTCGCTTCACGCCGTGGCGGCGGGAACCGGCAGGTCGGGAAGCTCAATTTCGATACGCGTGCCCTGGCCGGGGCGGCTGTCGATCCACATTCGATAGGAGGAACCGAAGAACAGTTTCAGCCGTTCGTTGATGTTGCTGACACCAATGCCGTGTTCGAGCAGCGTGGCCAGGCGCGCTTCGGAAATCCCCACGCCGTCGTCTTCCACCACCAGGCGTAGCCGCCCGTCGACGATGTGGCTGGCCACCAGAATGGTTCCGCCCTCGAGCTTGCCGCTCAACCCGTGGCGTATGCAGTTTTCAATCAACGGCTGCAGCAGCATGCTGGGCACCGGGCGGTCAAGCGTATCCTCGCCGACGTCTTTTGCGAAACGCAGCTTGTCGCCGAAGCGCACCATCTCGATCGAAAGGTAATCGTCAATGAAGTTCAGCTCGTCGCGCAGCGGATTAAAGTTGTCGTGCTTGCGAAGCAGGCGCCGCAGGATATTCGAAAGTTTGTAGACCACCGTGCGCGCCTGTTCGGGGTTGGTGCGAATCAGCGACGAAACCGAATTGAGCGTATTGAACAGGAAGTGCGGATTGATCTGGCTCGAAAGCGCTTCCAGACGGGCTTCGGTGAGCAGCCGCTGCTGTTCTTCCAGTTTCCGTTCGTTACGCGAGTTATTCCACACCTTCAAAGGCAGCGCCGTGGCGAACAGCGTCACCACGTAAATGGCGACGACGTTGAGCGGATGCGGGTTCGGCCAATTCGGATAGATGTAGTGAATCGAGTGCGGGCCGAAGAAGTGGCCCAGAGCCACGCGCAGCAGTTCCGCGAATACCACGGTCAGGAAGAAGAACAACTGGAAGGCCGTCCGCCGGTGATCGTGGCGGCGGAACAAACGATAGATGCTCAGATCAAAGAACGGCGTGAAACGCCAAATCTCTTCTTTGTCCGGTGCGCAGTCCCGCAACAGGCCGCCCAGCACGCCTACGGCGGCGAGCAGCGGCATGGTCAGATACTCGCCGCTGATCATGGCTGGAATCGAAATCAGCACTCCGCTCAGCAGTCCGCTGACGTATCCACCGACCAAACCGGCCAGCAGGCTGCCTTCGAGACCGAGATCGACGGCGCGGTAGGACTTGGCGAGCACGCGCGTCGCAACGCCGGCGCCGAAGATCAGCGCCAGTCCCAGAGCCAGCCGCACGCGCTGCGCCAGCGTGCGTTCCTCCTGCATCAGCATGCGCTGGAACGCATTGGAACGCGCCAGCACGCTCGCCAGCGACGCGGCCACCGCCAACTTCACCAGCAGAAGGATTAGAAAGTCCTCAATCATCCGGGTACGCCGAACATTATAGAATGGAAAGTAGCGATTCAATTGTTGTCGCCGCTCTAGCGGGCTGCTGAAAAACCAGGAGCAGACCAGTCTGCCCCAGATGCGAATCGGTGATACGGCAGAGTTTCCCGCGTGGGGCAGAGCAGTCTGTCCCTGGTTTTTCAGCAGCCTTCATCTGACGCAATGGATACTTCAACAGACACCCGGCTCCGCAAGGTAGCCGAGGCGCATTTTCCAACCCGCTTCGGCCAGTTCCGAATCTTCGGATTCGAGGCGGGAGACTCGTCGCAGCCCGAGGAGATTGTGGCGCTGCGCATGGGCGACGTATCCGGACCGTCCGCTCCGCTGGTGCGCATTCACTCGCAATGCCTGACCGGCGACGTGTTCCACAGCAACCGCTGCGATTGCCGCGCGCAACTGGAGATGGCGCTGGAAATGATCGCGAATGAAGGACGCGGCCTGGTGATTTACGAAATGCAGGAAGGCCGCGGCATCGGTCTGCTCAACAAACTGCGCGCGTATGAATTGCAGGATGGAGGAGCGGACACGGTTGAAGCCAACGAGCAGTTGGGCTTTGAAGCCGATCTGCGCGATTACGTGCTGCCGGCCGCCGTGCTCCAGTTTTTCGGCGTCACCGAGGTGCGTCTGCTATCGAATAATCCGGAGAAGATCGACGCGCTTGAGCGCGGCGGCATCCGCGTAGTGGAACGCGTGCCCTGCGAAATCTTGCCGAACGGCGTCGCCGACGATTACCTCAGAACGAAGAAAGAAAAACTGGGCCACCTGCTCGAAGGACTCTGAGTCCACCGTCAGACCGCCGGCATTTCCAGGCGTTCCAGGACCGTCTGGATTTCCCGCGCCAGTTCCTTCTGCGACACCGGTTTCGGCACATAGCCGTCCATTCCGTGCGATAAGCACTTTTCGCGATCACCCTTCAGCGCGTGCGCCGTCATGGCAATGATCGGCACCCGCACACTGGAGGCGGCCTCGCGCTGGCGGATGATCCGGGTGGCTTCGAAACCGTCCATTTCCGGCATCTGCACGTCCATCAGAATCAGATCAAAGTGCTCGCGTTCCAGGGCGTCCAGTGCCTTGCGTCCATCCTCGACCGCCGTCACGCTGTGTCCCATGCGCTCGACCAGGCGCGTGCCTACGGCGCGGTTCACCGCGTTGTCTTCCACCAGCAGTACCGACAGCGCGACGCCGTTTCGCTCGCCCGGCCGCGCCGCTTCCTTCTTCTTGATACCGGCAAGGCCGAGTGCCCTGGCGATCGAATTACGAAGACTATCGCGGTCGACCGGCTTAAGCAGACAATGCTCGATGCCGGCGGCGCGGCAGCGCTCCGTACCGCAGTGCAGATCACTCGACGTCAGCATCAACACCACGGTTTCCTTGCCGCTGTCGGCCGTGGCGACGCACCCGGCCAGTTCGAAGCCGTCCATCGACGGCATCAGGGCGTCTACCAGCATCAGCGGGAACGGCTCTCCGGCGCTGCGCGCTTCCTCTAGTTGCGCCAACGCTTCCTCACCGGAAGCGGCCTCCCGCGTCTTCATGCCCCAGCGCCGGCAGTACTCGCACACGATGCGCCGGTTGGTCGAGTTGTCGTCCACGATCAGGACCGGCACACCGTCCAGCGGCGCTTGCGGCGGCTCTTCATTCGCTACTGCCGTGCCCACTCCGAATCGCGCCGTGAAATGGAAGCGGCTGCCCCGCCCCGGTTCGCTCTCCACCCAGATGCGGCCGTCCATCATGGCCACCAGACGGGCGCAAATGGCCAGTCCCAATCCCGTGCCGCCGTACTTGCGGGCGGTGGAACCGTCGGCTTGCCGGAAAGCGTCGAAGATGTAGTCCTGCTTGTCCCGTGGAACCCCAATGCCGGTGTCGGCAACAATGAACTCGAGCATGCAATCGCGCCCCGAGTTCTCCCGGCATTCCACCGTTAGGACGACTTCCCCGCTCGCCGTGAACTTGATGGCGTTCGCAACCAGGTTCACCAGGATCTGGCGCAGCCGTTCAGGATCTCCGGCCAGCCACTCGGGCACATCGCGCGAGGCCAGGTAAGCCAGTTCCAGGCCCTTGCCGACGGCCACGGCCGACAACGGTTTCATGGCCCGCGACAGTTGCTCGTTCAGATTGAAGTCCAGGCATTCCAGATCCATGCGGCCGGCTTCGATCTTCGAGAAGTCCAGAATATCGTTGAGGATCGAAAGCAACGAGCGCGCCGCGCCGGCCCCGGTCGTCAGATACTCGCGTTGTTCGGCGGTGAGCGCGGTTTCGAGCACGATGTTGGTCATCCCGATCACGCCGTTCAGCGGCGTGCGGAGTTCGTGACTCATGTTGGCCAGGAATTCGCTTTTGAGCCGGTTGGCCTCGCGCGCGGCGTGCAACGCGCCTTCCAATTCCCCGCGCGAACTCTCGATCGAAGCCACCATCTCGTTGCAGGCCTTCGCCAGGGCGCCCACTTCGTCGTCGCGCACCACCACGGCGCGGTGTTGCAGTTCCCCACGCGAGACGCGCCGCGTGAACTCGAGCAGGTCCGCCAGCGGGGCCAACACGTTGCGCAACGTCCGCCGTTGCACGTACAGGATCATGGCAAACGCCAGCGCCGATACCCCCAATCCGCCCCAAGCCACCAAACGGAACCGCTGCTGCTGCCGCTCGGTCGAAACGCACAGATGCACCGTGCCGAGCGGCCTTTGGTCGCCAGGTGCTTCCCAATCGATCACCCAGCTCGCGTTCGAAGGCAGAATTTGAACGTCGACATCCAGCAACGCCTGACGGTGGCTTTGACTTGCGGCGGTGGCCACGGCCGTGACACCCCGCGTGGTCCGGATTTCCACGTGGTGGACGTCGGCGAGCGAAAGCGCGCGCCGGGCAATCCGCGTGAGTTCGGCCTTGTCGTCCATGGTCGCCGCCAGTTCGCTCTGCTGCGCCACACTCTCGGCAATCGTGCGGGCGCGCATCTCCACCTCGCGGTCAACCGAACCGCGCTGCACGAACAGAAACGCCAGCATGAGCGCCAACACGCATCCGGCCGAGGCCGCCACCGGCAGCACATTCGCCGCCAGAGTCTGCGCCAGCAGGCTCCGCTCCTGCGCTTCCCGCCATTTCCGCCACCGCCGTCTCATTTCACCACCACCACTTCCTCGGCGCCCCGGACGGCGCTTAGGCCGATTCCGAAAACACGTAGTGCGCGTTCATTGATCAGCGTCCGCACCAGGCGTGGTTCTTCCCGCGCCCTTAACCGGTCTCCGTCGAGAAAGCGCAACGCCGCTTCGGCCGCCTGCGCTCCGATCTGCCAGTAGTCGGCCTGAAATCCAGCCAGCGCGCCGGCTTTGACGAATCCGACCGAGAAACCCACCAGCGGCAACCGCGCGCGTATCGAGTCGAGCACCAGCGCCTGTACGGGAGCCGGTGCATAAAGCGCGCGGTCGGGCAGGCACCATACCAGATCCACAGCGCCGGCCAGACCCGGAAGCGTCTCCAGCATCTCCTTCGCGGTGCCGCATTCGACAAACCGCAACGCCAGACCGTTGACTGCGGCCTCGGAAACGATCTCGGCGCGCGCGCGCCGGGTGCCGGATGGCCCCCAAATCACGCCAATCCGGCGGCGCTCCGGAAACAGCCTCCGCAACCGCGCCAAGGCGATCCTCGGCGGCACATCCAGCGGAATGCGTGAAACAACACGTCCGGACGCACCAGGATCAGACTCCATGACCATGGCCGACAGCACCGGCACGTCCAGCGCGGACGCGGACTCTGTGGCGTGGGACCCTAGCGCCAGCACCAGACACGGACGAAGAGCTTCAATCCGCTTCATCGCGTCGCTGTCGTGCCCATTCATCTCCAAGTACTCCTGCTTCAACCGCGTTCCCAGACTCGCCCGTACCCCTTCGGCTGCTTCCCGGTATGCCGGGGCATCGGAGCTACTCAGTACCACCAAGGCGCAGTTGCCGCGTCCGGCCCCATACGCGCCTCCGCATGGCGCCAGCACCGCCCCAACCGCCATGCACAGCAGTACTGCCCCCCGCCGCATCATCATTCCCAAGGCCGCCAGTCGAAGCGAACAAACACGGTCCGTCCCGCGCGCATCACCGTGGGCATGGAATGCTCGGGACTGATCGGATCGTAATAGCGCCGGCCGGTCAGGTTGCGAACACCAAACTGCAAATCTAACTGCGGGTGCAACCGGTTGGCGTTCACGGTCAGATCGCCCAACACAACACCCGCCACTTCCTCCCCATTGCTAGCCATACGGGCGCTCTGGTAGCGCGTGGCCATCGCCACGCTCACGCGATCCCGGAACAAGGGGACCGCCGCGCGGAGTTGCGCCAACCGGTCCGGCGAGTTGGGGAGGTCGCTCCCGTGCCGGTACCGCGCTTCCTGCACGCTGAACGATGCTCCCAATTCCAGCCACTTGGCGGCGCGCCCTTTCACCTCCACGTCCATGCCGGAGACCCAACTGTCGCGCACGTTGCGGTATTGAAGCACTGCCTCGCTCACCAGCGCCCCTTCGATCATGCCGCTGAGGCGGTAGTAATAAACCGACGCGGCCGCCGACAACTTCCCCGCCAACTCTTTCTCACGGACAAACTCGAAACTGTGAATCTTCTCGGCGCCCAATCGTGGGTTGGGCGACCAGAAGCGCTCAAACGTGGACGGATTGCGAAACGCGCGGCCGTACAGGAATTTGTAGCTGGATTTGGGCGAGACGTTATAGACAGCGGCAACTCGCGGAGACACGAACGGCGCGTTCAGCCGGGAATCGTCCAGGCGCACGCCCGCGAACAACGTCCATCGCGAGGACAAGTTCCATTCCTGCTGCGCAAACAACGCGTAAGACTGGTTCCTTACGCCGATATCCACCAGCAAGTGGCCCGGATCGTCCATCCGGTAATCGCGTTGCAGGTTCCGGATGTCGGCGTCGAACTGCCCGCCGACGGTCAGCGTGCCCAGCTTACGCACGGGCATCTGGTAGCTCATCCGCGTTCCCACCCAGTCGCCCAGAGCGTAGTCGCGTTCGTCGTAGACACTACCGTCTTCGTCGTAGTAGTCGTAGCGGCCGTTGTAGCGAAACTGGTCGTAGTAGAAGCGCCAATTCAGCGAAGAGTCCTTGCCCACCGCGCGCGTCCAGGAAGCCTCGACAAAGTTGTGCGTGTCGCGTGAGTTGGTCCCCGTATCTCCGAAGACGGAGCTAAACCAACCGGCCGGCGCCAGAGCCAAGCGGTCCGAGAAACTCGCAATCACGCTCCAGTCTTTACAGCTCAGGTGCGCAAACGTCCGGTAACCCTGCGCCGCATCGACCTTGTTGGTGGTGCCAAGTCCGGGGACTTCCAGTGTGCGTCCCGCGTTGTTGTATCCGGCCGCCGACAGCAGCAAGTTCGCGCCCCGGCCCAGATACGACGATGCCGTCACCACGCCCTTACGCTCGCCGTGACTTCCGATGGTGGCCGAAACCGTGGCCCGGTCGGATTCGGTGGGTGGGCGGGTGAAGATGTTGACGGTTGCAAAAATGCCGTTGCTTCCGTAGAGCGCCGACGTAGGCCCCCGCACCACCTCGATGCGCTCGACCAGACTCATGTCAATGCCGAAATCCTCCCCGAACATGTACATGGCCGAGTAGACGTTGTCGGTCAGGTAGTGCCCATTCACCAGCACCAGGATGCGAGTGCAGTAGTCGCCGGGAAGATTGAAGCCACGCACGCCAACATAGGTCTGCACACCGTCGCTTGAAACATGAAAGCCGGCGACATTCTCGAGCACTTCCGCGAGCGTCCGGTACCCGTAACGCCGGATCTCGTGCCGGGTAATCACGTTGACGCGAGCCGGCGCCTGTTCGAGCGTTTGCGCGTACAATGTCGCCGTTTCCACACGCGGGATTTCGTCGAACAGCACCGACTCCGGAGCGTCCTTGCCGTTCGTCCGGGCCTGGCCCGCTTCACTGCCTCGAACCGGCAGGCAGGCGATGGCACAGAGTAACACCGCAAGCGCCACCGTCCCAGATTTGCCTCTCAGATTCCCTAACAATCGCACTTCGGGTATGCCCCCATTGGTCTTATCGGACCGTGCCGAGGGCGGTGTGAAGGTTATCTCTGAGTGATTTGTTGAGGTTAGGACCGCTTGCGAGGCCGGTCCAGGCACTCGCGCAGCTTGCGGGCCAGAGCTTCCGGCGTGAAGGGCTTTTGGAGGTAGTCGACGGCGCCGTAAAACACTGTCTTTCGCATGGCCACGTTTTCGGTATATCCCGACATGAATAGTACGCGCATGTCCGGCCGTAATGCCGCCAAGCGCGCCGCCAAGTCCCAGCCGCTCATGCCGGGCATGACGACGTCGGTGACCATGGCGTCAATGACTCCGTGGTGGAGCCGGCATATTTCCAGCGCGGCGGCACCGTCCGGTGCTTCCAGCACCTGGTACCCATAGCCGCTCAAGATGGCGCCGGCAAGCTCTCGCAGTTCGCGCTGATCCTCGACCACCAGAACGGTCTCCCGGCCGCGCCAGTCGCCATCCTCCTGATGGTGCTGTTCGGTCAACTCCGCGGGCGCTTCGGCCTGTGGCAGGAAGATGCGGAAGATGGTTCCCTGGCCGGGTTCACTGTGGACACGGATGTGGCCGCCGTTTTGTTGCACGATTCCGAAAACGGTCGCCAAGCCCAGGCCGGTTCCTTTGCCGTGCTCCTTGGTGGTGAAGAACGGTTCAAACAAATGGCTACGCACTTCTTCGGCCATTCCTACACCCGTATCGCTCACGGCCACCATGACGTAAGCTCCGGCGGAAGCGGGGGCGGGCAGTGCGTCGTCGCGGGAGTCCAGGTGCACGTTGCAGGTCTCAATGGTCAGACGCCCGCCTTCGGGCATGGCATCACGCGCATTGACCACCAGATTCATGAGTACCTGGTGGGCCTGTCCCGGATCGAACCGGACCTTTCCAAGCGGTTCCTCCAAGCGGCAGATCAACTCAACGTCCTCACCCAGCACGCGGCCAAGCATCTTTTCGGCGTCGCGCACGACGGCGCTCAAATCCAGCACGCGCGGCTGGATCACCTGCTTACGGCTGAAGGTCAGCAACTGTTTGGTCAGTTCGGTGGCCCGCTCTCCGGCGCGGCGGATCTGCACCAGGTGTTGGTGTACCGCACGGCCGCAGTCAGTCTCGCTCAGCGCCAATTCGGCGTAACCGTTGATGACCGTGAGCAGGTTATTGAAGTCGTGCGCCACGCCGCCGGCGAGCCGGCCCACGGCTTCCATCTTTTGCGATTGCTGGAGCTGTTGTTCCAGCCTGGCGCGTTCCTGCTCGGCGTGCTTGCGCTCAGTGATGTCATCCAACAGCACCAGGAAACGATCGCCGAACTGAGTGCCACAAATGTAGGTGGAACGGACCGAACCGTCCTTGCAGGTCACCTGGAACTCGCCTCGCTCGACGTCGACTTTCTCTCGCGCGGCTCTTTCCAAGGTCCGCTGCCACACTTCGAGGTTTTTCCTGCGATGCTCCTGGTCTGGATAGGCACGCTCAAACCAGGCCGCCGTGTTGGGAAGGTCGTCGCGCGTGTAGCCAAAGACGGCCGTGAACTGGTCGTTCAGATACTCGACTTTGCCACCCATGTCGCAGATGGCGATCGGGATCGGGGCCTGGGTGGCGAGTGAACGAAACAGCTCCTCGCTCTCCCGCAAAGCCACGGCGACGCGTGCTTGGTCAGAAATCGCCCGGGCCAGTTTCAGATTGGCGTAACCCAGTCTGGAAGCGTAAGCGGCGAACGCCGCAAGGAACCCCATCAGGTGGTTGACCCGCTCCCGGCTGACGCGGGGTACGCGCGCCAGGGCAGCCAGGTATTGCTCGCGGTCGAACCCGTATCGAGCAGCCTGTTCGGCGAAGACGCTGAGGTCCATGGCTTCGTCCTCGAAGAAGAACTGGCCGCCGTAGATGTTGCCTACGTACTTGTCTCCGACAAACAGCGGCGTCACAACGTCCCACATCTGGTTCTTGCACTTGTAGAGAACGTGTTCGCCGGGGCGAACGTTGTGGGCCAGATAAAGATCGCTCTCCGTGCAGTTGCGGGCCGTCTCGGGGTTCATCCGATGGAACCTAGTACATACTTCTTGCCAACCGGTGGCCACCAGGACTTTCCCCTTCAGATCGAGGATCGCCGTGGCCATGTTCGTCATCCTGGTGAGGTCTTCCATCATCGATTGCATGGCGGGGACGTCCAGAATGTCGGCCAGGTCTTGTTCGCCGATTTCGTACTCAGGCGTCAAAATGGCATTCAGCTTCAGCCGGAGTTGTTCCTCCCTGGCCCGCAGAGCTTCCTCAACGCGCTTCCGTTCCGCGACTTCGTTCGTCAGGTTCTGGACGGCGCCATCCAATTGCGCGGTTCGCTCCGCGACGGTCCGCTCCAGGCCGGCGTTCAGGCGCTTTATCTCTTCCTCCGAACGGCGATACTCGGTTACGTCGCGAAAGCTCCAGACACGCCCAACGGCTTGGCCGTGGAGCAACTGCGGGCGGGAGTAACGTTCCAAGACCCGGCCATCGATGAACTCGACAACATCGAAGCTCTCCGCGCGTTCGTTCCGATACACCTCGCGAATCTTGGACTGAAACCACTCCGGGTCCTTCAGCCAAGCCGAAACGTACTGAATGGTCCGAGCATCGTCGCGCGCCGCGACGATCGATTCGGGCAGCCGCCACATTTCGAGGAATCTCCGGTTCCAGCTCGCCATCCGCCCCTCGCGGTCAACCACGAGAATCCCATCCGTGGTGGCCTCGAGTGTGGCTTGAAGCATTGACAGCGAATCGTCCACGCCGGAATCGGTTTCTGCATGGAATCCATCGAACTGGAGGGCGACGAAATGTGTAACAGCTCCCTCGTCATCCGCCACCGGTGTAATGGATAGAGAAGTCCGATAGACGTCACCGCCTCTGTGGCGATTAACCACTCGGGCTAACCACGGCTGGCCGGAGAGAATCGTCCGCCACATCCGCTCATAGAATTCGGGAGATTGCTGGCCGCTCTTCAGGATCTGGGGCGTCCGGCCAATCGCGTCCTCAGGCGCATAACCCGTTAGCGTGGTGAACGCGGCGTTCACCCACTGGATAACACCCGCGCGGTCAGTGACGAAGGCCGCGACCGGGGAGTCCTCCCAAGCGCGTGCGAGAATGCGCTCCAGCATAGCGGACCGCTTACCCCTCTTGTGTGATCATAGCACCGAGCCAGCCGCCGTCCTCCGGCTAAAAAGGCGGCGTGCGGCTGTGCGCGGGCGCGCGGAACACGGCGTTCAGAAACAGCACGTTCATTCCGTCCAGATACGCGCGGAAGCATGGGTCGCAGGTGAACCCGATAACGAATCCCCGGCCGCGCCGCTCAACCACCATCAGCGGCTTGTAGGCCAGTTGTTCACGGTTCTCGCGCCACAGGTAGCCGCCCGCAACCAACTTGTCGGCGGCGAGAAACAACGCTGCGTTCACGCCCTTGTCCAGCTTCATCGGAGCGAAGATGTCGCGGCCGTTATACAACGCATTCACCGTTGCGCCGGCGCCCGCCGTAATCCAGTGATCGGGGTCGAGCCGCGCGCGCACCAGCACTCCGGGCACGGCATCGGGCGGTTCTTTCTCAGCCTGGATCGCCTTCTGGTAATCCGCTTCACTTGCGAGCACTTTTCCGGCGACGCGCGCTTCGGGCTCCTCGCTCTTCTCGGGTTTCTTCTTCTCGGGCTC
>CAZDIZ010000077.1:22054-26514 GCA_964505625.1 uncultured Solibacteraceae bacterium
CGGCGTCACCGGATAGTTGTACTGCCGTTCCAGCACGTAGCGCGTCCAACCGGCCGAAAGCGAGGTCACCGGACGGTCCCAGGCCAGCGCCACCGTGGGCCGGCGCAGTTCGCTCACATGGCGGCTGCCGAAGTTGGCGCCCTCTTCCACCCAGCCTGAGTCGACACCGGCGATTTCGGCGCCGGTAGACACGGCCAGTTTTTCAAGCTTCGCCGACAAACCCGCGCCGTTCTCCTTCACCTTGAAGATGAGTGTTCCGGACGGATAGCGGCGGCCAGCGAGCACAAACGGTTTGTCCGTGCTCCACACGCGCAGCCCCTGGCGCAGCGCGGCAGTGAGCAAACGCGACTGCGCGGCGTTGCCCCACGGAGCCAGAAACGCCAGCGTCGCGGCCGGATGCGTCAAGCGTCCCGTCGTGGGCTTCGACGGATCCACGATTTCGAATTGGGCTTCCGGAGCGCCCGCGACCGCCACCAGTTCGACGTTGAACATCAATGCCAGCGACCAAGCCGTAATATCGTAAATCTCGTCGGGCAGTTTTTTCGCGCGGCGACGCTCCTGTTCCTTGAGGAAGTTGTCGTCCATCTTCACGTCAGCATCGAGCAGCGTGCGCACAAGACGGCGCGCGGGTTGCGCCAGATCGATCGCGTAACTCGAATCCGGGTATTCAGCACCGGCCGCGCGCAGCACGCCCACCGAACGCTTCACCTCCACGCCCTGGTCGGCCAACAGACAGGCGAGTTTGTCCACCGCCGCCGTGTCGCCCCGGCGCGGCAGGATGTAAGCGCGCGTCTCGCCTTCGGCCGTAACGGCGGATTTACGATAGGCGCGGAAGTTGCCGAGTAGTTTCTCGCGATTGCGCGCGGCGGTTTCCGCCGTGGCCAGTGTCGCCACGAAGTGGTGCTGCACGGTGTCGCGGAAATGGAACGTGGTCTCGTCGGAGCGCCGCATCAGCAGGCCTCGGCTGGTGGCCTGTTCATAGGTCATGGCGATACTGCCGTAGTAAGACGGCCAACTGGCGCCGTAGCCGGGATAGAACGCGTCGAACACGTCGCGCGTGAAGTAGCTGAAGCCGAACTTATCGAACCAGCGCGCGTTGTTCTTTCCGAACCAGTCGAGTGCGGCCACTTGATCTTTCGCCAGGTGCGGATTGAACGGCGCGGCCTCCGGCGCGAAGTAGTATGTGGAGTCCGCACCCATCTCGTGCAAATCAGCGAAGGCCAGCGGATACCATTCGAGCAGCGCCTTCACCTGGCCGCGTATTTCCGGCTGCGACAGCGCGATCCAGTCGCGGTTCAGATCGAACATGTAGTGATTGCCGCGGCCGCCGGGCCACGGCTCGACGTGCTCGGCCGATAACGGGTGCGCATCCGGCTCGATGCCTTCATTCTGTTCGAAGTTCCGGACAAAGCGGTCGTGCCCGTCGGGATTCTGCGTGGGCACCAGGAACACCACCGCACTCGCGAGAATCTGCTCGACCATCGGGTCCTTGCGCGCCGCCAGCAGATGGTACGCCGCCAGCATCACGGCTTCCGTCGAGCTGAGTTCGTTGCCGTGCACGCCGGCCGAAATCCACACCGTCGCGGGCAGCGTCGCGATCAGCTTGGCGGCGTCGGCATCCGTAGTCGAGCGCGGATCAGCAAGCCGCCGCATACCGGCGCGGATTTCGCCCAATCGCTTCATGTTGCTTTCCGAGGCCACCACCGCGTAGATCAGCTTGCGCCGCTCCCAACTCTGCCCGTAGTCGAACACCTTGATGCGATTGCCGGCCGCGGCCGCCAGAGCGTCGAAGTAGCGAAGGATGCCCGCGTGGCAGGTGATGCGCTCGCCAGCATCGTAACCGAGCACTTTGCCGAACGTAGGTAAGGACTGGTCGTAGACGGCCCCAGGCCAGAATTCGAATTTGGTTTCCGCGCCCACCGGCACGGATAGAAACACCAGCGCCAACAGCCATACCAGGTTCCGCATAAGCTACTAAGCATATTGCAGAAAGGACGCGGACGAAACCGCCCCGCGCCACGGTCCGCGCGGACCAATCGCTACCGGTGTATGATATCCAACGCGATTCCATGAACCACGCAAAGATCCGACTCATCCTGATGCTGGCGGCGCCGCTTCTGGCGGCTCAACCCCTGCCGACGCACAACTTGCGCTACCAGACACCGGCTACCGTTTGGGACGAAGCCTTGCCGCTGGGCAATGGCATGATGGGCTCACTGGTGTGGGGAGACGGCCGGCCGCTGCGCATCTCGCTGGATCGCGCCGATCTTTGGGACGCACGCCTGGTGCCTGAGTTCAGCGGGCCGGATTACAAATTCGACGTTATGCAACGCTGGCACCGGGAAGGCCGCGTAGCGGATCTGCTGCGGACTTACGATCAACCTTACCATCGTCCAGCGCCCACGAAAATACCGGCTGGTCGCATCGAACTAGTTTTCCCCGAAGGCACCGAATTCCGCGAAACTTCTCTAGATCTGGCCACGGCGCTCGCGTCGATGAAGTTTGCGAACGGCGCCGTCGCGGAGATCTTTGTGCACGCCACCGAACACATCGGCATGGCGCGCATCAAAGGAGTCGGCTTCCCGCAAGTGAAACTGCAAGCGCCGCCGTTCTCCGGCGCCGTGACAGACGCCGCCAAAGGCGCCGTCAATGCGGGGGATCTCGCGCAGCTCGGCTATCCGGCGCCGGTTCAATCCTCCGGCCCCGGTTGGTCGGCTTACACGCAGGAAGGCGTGGAGGGGTTCCGCTTCGCTGTCTACGCCGTCTGGAGCGGCAATCAACTGGCGTGGTCGATTGCGTCCTCAAACGAAGGCCCCGATCCGCTCAGCATCGCGCGCAAACGCGCTCAGTCCGCACTCGAGAGCGGATTCTCGCGTATGTTGTCGTCGCACAAACTCTGGTGGCGTAAGTTCTGGGGGCAATCCTCGGTGCGTGTGCCCAATCCAATCGTGGAACGGCAGTGGTATCTGGACACTTACAAGTGGGGCGCGGCCGCGCGGCGCGGCGCTCCTCCCATTACGCTGCAAGCGGTCTGGACCGCGGACAACGGGAAGCTGCCGCCTTGGAAAGGCGACTATCATCACGACCTCAACACGCAGCTCAGTTACTGGCCGGCGTATTCCGGCAACCGGCTGGAGGACGGACTAAGCTATCTGGACTGGCTTTGGAAGACGCGCGGCACGGCTTACGAATGGACGCGCGAGTTCTTCGCGCTGCCTGGATTGAACGTTCCCATGACCGCCGACATCAATGGCCGGCAGATCGGCGGCTGGCGGCAGTACACGCATTCGTCCACCACTTCAGCGTGGCTGGCGCATCACTTCTATCTTCACTGGCGCTACAGCCGCGACCGCGAGTTTCTAAAGGAGCGCGCGTATCCGTACTTGCGCGACGTCGCTGTTTTCCTGGAGGCATTCACGGGACAGAAGGACGCTCAAGGCAAGCGCACTCATCCGCTGAGCGCATCGCCGGAGATCAGCGATAACAAGCCTTCGGCGTGGTTCGACCAGGTGACGAACTTCGATCTCGCCCTGGATCGCTGGACGTTCGAAAAAGCGGCGGAGCTGGCCGCGGAACTTGGATTGAAAGACGATGAAGTACGTTGGCGGCGCGTGCTCGGCGAACTGCCCGCGTTCAGCGTGTCCGGCGACGGCGCGTTGTTGATCGCTCCCAACTATCCGTTGCCGGCGTCGCACCGGCACTTCTCGCACCTGATGGCGATCCACCCGCTGGGACTCATCGATTGGGAGCAGGGCGAGGATGCCAGGCGCACGGTTCGAGCCTCGCTCGATGAACTGCGCCGGAAGGGCACCGACTACTGGTGCGGATACAGTTATTCGTGGCTGGGAAACCTCGCGGCAAGAGCGCGTGACGGGGCCGCGGCGGAAAAGGCCCTTGAGATTTTCGCGACGGCGTTCTGTTTGCGAAACAGTTTTCACGTCAACGGCGATCAGCTGAAGAAAGGGTACTCTAAGTTCACTTACCGCCCATTTACGCTGGAAGGTAACTTCGCCATGCCGGCGGCGCTGCAGGAGATGCTGCTGCAATCGCATAGTGGTAAGGTTATTCTGTTCCCCGCGGTGCCGGACACGTGGAAGGACGCCGAGTTTCGCACGCTGCGCGCCGACGGTGCGTTCTTGATCTCCGCGGTGCGGCGAGGGGGGAAGGTGACGCGGGTCGAGATCGCGTCCGAAAAGGGCGGCGACCTCCGTCTGGTCGCGCCGAACGATGGCCGCATCATGGAGCTTCGCTTCAAAGCCGGTGAGAAGCGAGTCATTCGGTTTTGACGGTTTCGCCGGACCGCGACTGACGTCGACTTACTCAATCCTGAACGATTTGATTTCGTAAGGACGAAGTTCGAACGTGAAACCGGAGTCCGCCAAAGCCAGCGTTCTCACCTGGTCTTCCAACAGATTCACTTCGTGAACCGCCTTGGCCGGCGCGTGCAGCCGCGCGCGCAC
>CAZDIZ010000077.1:26614-28819 GCA_964505625.1 uncultured Solibacteraceae bacterium
TCGAAGGTCAACCGTTTGTTTATTTCCAGACCCGTGTCGGAGGAAACCCCGGGCTCGTATCCACCCGCGAAGCCGTAGGAGAGAATACGCGCCGAGCGCGCCAGCGAGATCATCATGGTCCCGTCCGACACATTGCTTCCGGGCAATCCGCGGTTCATGAGCGTCATGCCGTGCGCGCCGTCTCCCGTGTCGAACCAGTTCTGTACCGGGTACTCGCGGCTCATCGGACGTTCGAGAGCACCGAAGGGAATTTCCTGCGTATTCTTTCCAGCGCGCACGGTGGTAGGAAACAGCACCCGGTAGCGCACCAGTTCGTCCGTGTTGAAGATCTCCGTGCGGATATCGATCCGCCGCACTCCGGCGTACACGCGAACACGCGTTGAAAAGTGGTTCTTCCCAAACGGATGCGACACGCGGTATTCGGCGATCACCGGCCCTCCGCGAACACCGCCGCCTCCAACATTCTCGTGACTGTATGCGCACCGCCGAGCGTCCGGCGGACGCGACTCGCGCTGGTCCCAAGTGACGCCGTTGTTCAGCGTGCCGTAGAGTTGCCAGAAGTCCCCGCCGTCGCCTTCGCGCGCCACTATGTTGGCTGGTCCACGCAAAGCCTCCCATCCGTCCGCCTTCAGCACCAGGCTGGTCATCTCGCCGCTTTGGCGATTGAACGCGGCGCGGAAATACTCGTTTTCGATAGTGCTGGTTTCCCCGTCGCCGCGCGCGGCGGTCGACGTCGGAGCCGAAGCGGCGCGTGCGCCTTCACCGAGTGGCACAAGCCGATAGACCTCGTACCCCATTGCCGGAACATTTACCGCCACGAAGGCGATCCGCGCGTGATACAGGCCGCCGTCGTCTCCGCTTCGAGACGACAGGATCTCGACGGGCCGCGCGCGTCCCGCCGCATCGCGCAATTCGAACCCGCGAACGCCGCGGGCGCTCAACCCCACCTCCGCTTCCACGATATCCGTGCGGGGCCAGCCGAGCAGATTGAACACCACCACCGGAATCCCAACACCCGATGTGTCGATCCTCGCCCCCAACGCATCCAGATTCGCCCGTAGGAGTTCCCCGCCCCGCACCCTGGCCAACGCGAAGCCGCGCATGGCGTCCTCGTAGACTTTGTCCACCATCACGCCGGCCGCCAGGTCGTGCGCCTGGTTGAACAGAACCGGTTCCCAGGCGGCCTCGATCTCGCGCCAGTTGTTCACTCCCGCCAGCACGCTGGTTTTCTCCGCGTTGCCCAGCAGCAATTCCAATTCGCGGTTGGTCTGCTTCACGTCGATCCGGCTGCTGTAGACGCCTTGGAAAACGGGATTGAGATCGCCGCGAATCACCGGAGCCGGTTTGCGGCGTTCGACGGCCGCCTCATAGTCGAGCGCCGTCGCGAGCCGCAGCAGAAACGGTCTGGAGGGTTGCGCGTTGAACTGGCCGATCATCCCCGGCAAGTGATCTTCCGGTTCCGAAACGTCCGCGCCCGCCATCAGAACGCGTTCGGGTCCCGCAGCCACCACGCCAAGTGCGCCGTAGCGGGCCCGTGCGAAGGCATCGAATCGTTCTGGACTCCGCGGCGCGTCGTGGAAGGCCGCATATCCGGTGGGCAGGAAATACGCCGGGATCCGCGTGCCGTCGATGCCTTCCCACTGAAACTCGGCCGGCGTGCGCTGGTTCTCCACGCCGCGCTGCATCCAGTACGATTTCATCCCGGCTAACTTCAGGATCTGCGGCATCTGCGCGTTATGGCCGAACGTGTCCAGCGCCCATCCCGATGTAACTTCGTATCCCAACTTATCCCGGAAGTAACTTTTGCCCATCAGAAACTGCCGCACGATGGATTCGCCGGAGATCATGTTGGCATCGTGCATCGAGTCGGTTCCGCCGGCAATCTGCAAGCGTCCCTGGGCCAGGAACTTCCGGAATGCCGCCTCTTCCTGCGGATACCGTTCCAGAAACGGCTTCACATAGCAGAGCTGATCCAGCACGAAGCGGTAACTCGGATGCGCTTCCAGCAATCGGAGCGCCTTCACGATGTGCGGCAATCCCATGTCCAGGTATTCGGCGCGTGTCTTGAACACGGCTCCTTCCCAGTGCGTGTGCGGTACCACGTAACCGGCCTGACCGGCCAGGATCGCGGCGCAGATAAAGAAGGTGCTGAAGGCGCGTCTCATGGATGTCGGCTCGTCGTCGATAGGGGCACAGTAACACACC
>CAZDIZ010000078.1:0-5162 GCA_964505625.1 uncultured Solibacteraceae bacterium
TCCCACGGGTTCGGCGGGAACACCGGACCGTGCGCGAATTCATCCCACGGGTTGGGCGGGAAAACCGGACCATGGCTGAAAGTGTCCGCTGGCATCAAACCAGCCGTCACACCCAGCACGAACAGCATGCACACCACACCACAGAACCGCGAACTACGGAGAACGTTGACCATAAGAGTATCCGTTTGTTAGGTTTCGCAATCAATCGGCACAGAGGTTCGCGTATCTTGGTCCTCCGCGCTCGAACGTACCATTTAATTCTAAGTGTGCAATTCACTCTACGTCCTTAGGAAAAATCCTAGGAGAGCATTCAGGCGGATACCTTAGGTGGAGTGCTGGTTCTCTTGTATGTTTATGGAAAATTAACTACTTGTTTGGGGATTGAGGCTTGCGGCGGGGGCTAGTTGCCGCGCCCGTAGAAAGGGTTGCGTTGGTACTGGTCTTCCGACAGTACTCGATGCGATAGCTGCGGCCTCCGGCCGGGCCATTCCAGGCGCATGTCCGAGCAGACCTCGTCCAGCATCTCGAGCGTGGCAACACGCTGCTCCAACGCGAAGCAGTTCAACAACAGGTTGTCGCACAGCGCGTTGATCACTCGGGGCAGGCCTTGCGAACGCAGGAAGATTTCCGACAGCAGGTCGGCCGAAAACACCGACTGGTTGGACATGCCTGCGCGGGCCAGGCGGCTGAGGATGTACTCGACGGCTTCGGACTCTTCGAGCGGCTCCAAATGGCACCGGAGCACAATCCGCTGCTTGAGCTGACGCAGGTCCGGCGCGTCCAGCTTGCGATCCAGTTCGGGCTGGCCGGCCAGGATGATCTGCAAGAGCTTGCCGCGGCGGGTTTCCAGGTTTCCCAGCAGGCGTATTTCTTCCATCACTTCCCAACTCAGGTTGTGGGCCTCATCGACGATTAGAACCGTCGTTCGCCCGGAGTTGGCTTGCTGGACCAGAAGATTATTGAGCGCGAACAGAACCTCAGTCTTCGAGTTGCGCGGGCAGCGCAAGCTCAGATCGTAGGCGATCATTTCAAAGAACTGCTCGACGTTGATCCGCGAATTGAACAGGAAGGCGAACTCCATGCGCTGGCTTTCCAGAAAGTCGCGCAGGCATTGGAGCATGGTGGTCTTGCCCGTGCCCACTTCGCCGGTCAATACAATGAAGCCCTTGCGGCTCTGCACGCCGTAGATCAGGTTGGCCAGTGCTTCTTCGTGCTGAGGGCTGCGATAGAGAAAGGTTGGATCCGGCGACAAATTAAACGGAGACTCTTTGAACCCGAAAAACGCATTATACATGGCGGTCTACCAGGGCCGGAAAACAGGCCAAAAAACAACAGCCCTTTCTCTTCAATATCTTAGCATGACTTGTTTTTTGCGCGCGCATAATCCACCGGCGAGTCGTACTGGCACTCCGGTTCCGGAACGGCGCGCCGCCTAGCAGGCATATGTGATAGAAAAGGTACCGGGGCCGAATTCGGCCGCGCCACTTTCCATAGAGAGATAACGTCATGACGCATACCCGCAGAACCCTTCTCGGGGCACTACCCGCGGTAGCTGCCGCCACCCAAGCGGCCCGCGCGGCAGCCGCGAGTTGGAAGCCCAAGATCGGCGTTCTCGGCCGGTACACCGAACAGAACATCGAGTTCGCGCGTGCTGAAGGCTTCAAGAGCCTGGAGCTGGTCTGTTCGGCCAAGAGCCGTATGGACGCCAACACGGTCACCGACCTGGAACTGGAGAAGATCAAGAAACATTGTGCTTCGGCCGGGCTGGAAATCTCCGTCCTTGGCATTCCCGTCAACCATACCGCGCCGGATCCGGCCAAGCGGGCTGAAATTAACTCCTACGTTTCCAAGGTCATCGAGATGGCCGGCAAGTTGGGCGTGTCATATATCGCCACCATGAGCGGCAACATGCCTGGCCGTCCCTTCGCCGAACAAATCGACGAGATCGTGCGTGTCTATAGCGAAAAGTACTTCGCTCTGTGCGAAAAGCACAAAGTGCGCCTGATCTGGGAGCCCTGGCCGGAAGGACCGAATCTGGCCACCGGCCCCGTCGGCTACGAAGCCCTGTTCAAAGCCTTTGGCAATTCGCCGCACGTCGGAATTCAGTTCGATGCGTCGCACCTGGTGCGGCAATTCATGGATCCGCTGCAGTGCCTGCGCGACTGGGTGGGCAAGGTCTACAACGTGCATCTGAAAGACACCGAAATTTTCTGGCACGTGCTCAAAAAGAGCGGCATCAACCCGCCCAACAAGACGCAGTGGTGGCGCTACCGCATTCCGGGTTACGGCAGTGTGGACTGGCCCGGCGTGTTCACCGTGTTGATGGACGCCGGCTACCAGGGCTCCATGAACATCGAGCACGAAGACGACACTTACGGCCGCCCACTACCGGACGGCAATTTCAGCGAAGACTACAAGGTCGGCTTCCGCATGGGGCTGCGCTACCTGCGCCAGTACGTGCCGGTGTAGCGGCGGCGCCCCATGGACACCCGCCTGACCCGACGTGCCTTCTTTGCGCTGGCGCCGGCAATAGCGTGGCCGGCTGATGACAATAGTCAGGAACCGGAGCCTAAGTCCGGCACCGGTTCCTGGCCGCCACAACTCGGAACGCGCCGCGCCCGTATTCGCGTACCCTCGCAGGCCGAAGCTGTCGCGGTGCGCCTGCGCTGGCGCCGCCGCGACGATCCGGCCGGCAAGGACCTGCATATTGTCGAAGCCAGCACGCTGCGCCGCGTGCGTAACATCGCGCGGGTCCGCGTGAACCGTCATCAAGCCGAGTTGATCTTCGAACCCTACGGCGCCGGTGAATACTACGTCTATTTCGCGCCGTACAAAGCCAACCGCCTGCCGCACGCCTATGCCATTGAGTACACGCCTTGGCAGGAAACCGCGGACCCGGAATGGCTCAAGCGCCATTGCGATGCCACGGGCTTGCCCCGCGCCCGCGTGATCGACATTCAAGGACGCACCGAATTCGACCAGCCGGATGTGATGGAGGCCGTGGCGAGCACCGAGGAAATGCAGGCGCTTCTGAGCCGTTTTCCCGCCAGCCCGTACTTTGTCTTCACCGAACACCGCCAGCACCCGGTGCGCATGCCGGAAGCGATTCCGCTGCGTTGGGTGGAAGCCGGGCCGTCGGAAGGTTACCGCGGGCGCGCGCTGCGCGGCGAGTTCTACGCATTTCAGTTGGCCGTGTGGGCGGCGCGTTCCGAGGTGGCGAACGTCACGCTGGATTTCAGCGATCTGCGTTCGAGCACCGGAACGGTCATCCCCGCCAACGCTTTCCGTTGCTTCAACCTGGGTGGACAGGATTGGCTGGGGCGGCGGTTCCGCAAAACAGCCAGCATACCCAAGGGCCGCGTAGGCTCGCTGTGGTGTGGTGTCGATGTGCCGCGCGAGGCGGCGCCCGGTGCTTACACAGGCGAAATTGTCCTTCGCGTCCAAGGCGGAGAGCCACACAGGTTGCACATCGCTCTCGATGTGGAGCCGAAGCTCGCCGCCGATCATGGCGACGGCGACGCGTGGCGCATGTCGCGCCTGCGCTGGCTCGATTCCGAGATCGGTTTGGAAGAAACGGTCACGCGCCCCTATACGCCGCTCGCAGTGCGCGGCACGACGGTGGCGTGTCTCGGACGAGAGGTGCGTTTCGGCGCCTTGGCATTGCCTGAGAGCATTCGCGCGAATGATCGCGAGATTCTGGCCGCGCCCATCGCGCTGGTTATTGAACGCGCCATCGAATCCGCGCCGCCGCGCGTGGAGCGATCCGGTGTGGCATCCGTGCAACTCGCCGCCGAAGCAAGTGCCGCGGGACTGCACATCGCGACGTCGGCCAGGATGGAGTTCGATGGCCACATCGATTTCCGCCTGCGCGTCCGTGCCGAATCCCGAGCATCGCTCAGTGATTTCCGCTTAGAGATTCCGCTGCGCCGCGACGTGGCCGAATACATGATGGGCCTGGGCCGCAGGGGTGGTATTCGCCCCAGCGCCTGGGACTGGAAATGGGATCTCGATCGGGCCAACAACAGTGTGTGGTTGGGGGCGCCCGATGCCGGCGTACAGTGCAAGCTGAAGGGCCCGCAAGACGCCTGGCATATGTCCGATCTGCGGCCCGAAGGTGTTCCGGCCGCCTGGGGAAATTCGGGACGCGGCGGCGCCGAGGTGCGCGAGACGGCAGATCGCGTCGTCCTCACCGCTTTCACGGGCCCGCGCGAGATGAAGGCCGGTGAGGAGCTCGAATTCCGTTTTTCGCTGCTGGTGACGCCGGTGAAACCGCTCGATGCGGCGCATTGGTCCCAGCGCTACTTTCACATCTTCGCGCCGCCGGGTGAAGCGGTGAAGGCGGGCGCGACCATCGTGAACATTCATCACGGTTACGAAGTCAATCCGCACATCAACTATCCGTTTCTCACCGCCGACAAACTGGCGGCCTACGTGAGCGAAGCGCACGAGTTGGGTTTGAAGACGAAGATCTACTACACCGTGCGCGAGTTGAGCAGCCGTGCGCCTGAGATGTGGGCGTTGCGCAGTCTGGGCGACGAAGTGTTGGAAGGCGGCGCGGGCGGCGGTGCGGCGTGGTTGCGCGAGCATTTCATCGAGAACTACAAGCCGGCCTGGCACCACTTTTTCGACGACGGGGATGTGGATGCCGCCGTCATCACGACGGCGCTTTCGCGCTGGCACAATTACTATCTCGAGGGCTTGCGCTGGCTCATCGAGCGCGCCGGAATCGATGGCTTGTATCTGGACGGGATCGGCTACGACCGCGAAGTGATGAAGCGTGTGCGGCGCGTTCTAGACGGTTACCGCCCCGGCTCGCTCATCGATTTTCATTCCGGCGACGAGTTCCCTTACAACGATCTGCGCATCAGCGCGGCGAACAAGTATCTGGAGCACTTCCCTTACATCGACAGTCTGTGGTTCGGCGAAATGTACGACTACAATGGATCGCCCGATTACTGGCTGGTGGAGATCTCCGGCATTCCTTTCGGTCTGTTCGGCGAAATGCTCGAGCGCAACGGCAATCCCTGGCGCGGCATGATCTACGGCATGACCGCGCGCTACTACCAGGGCGCCGAACCAAAGCACCTCTGGAAAGTGTGGGACGACTTCGGAATACAACAGGCGCGCATGTTGGGCTATTGGGACAAATCCTGCCCGGTGCG
>CAZDIZ010000078.1:5262-28482 GCA_964505625.1 uncultured Solibacteraceae bacterium
TCGGAATACAACAGGCGCGCATGTTGGGCTATTGGGACAAATCCTGCCCGGTGCGCACCGGGCGCGCGGACGTTCTGGTCACAGCCTACGTGAAGCCCGGCGCCGCACTCATCGCCGTGGCCAGTTGGGCCAAACAAAAGGCCGAATGCCGCCTCCAAATCGACTGGCATGCGTTGGGTCTGGACGCAAACCGTGCACGACTCCACGCTCCCGCGATTCCAGGTTTTCAACCCGCGGCCGACTTCGCCGTTTCAGATGCAATCCCGGTCGAACCCGGGAAAGGCTGGCTGCTCGAACTGCGCGCCCCCTAACTGGAACCAATTCACCGGTCGCGGTGTCTGTAGGAGCAAGTGACCTCTACCCCTCAGCGAGGTGCCGGACTGATTGCCGCGGCTCTCGTCTTGGCGGCCTGCCATCCGCCGAGCCGCGCAATCCGTCCGGCGATACACATCCAGCCGGAGGCACGATACCAGATGGAAAACGATTACCAGCTTTGCTAGGACGACGTAGCTTTGGTTTGGTACAAGCCCGTCAGAACCAGTGCTGTCGAGATTGCCAGCCAGAACGTGGGGCGTTCGCCCAACACGATGATGGCCAACAGGCCGGCCAGGACAGGTTGCAGATACGTCACACCGGCGACGTAGGATGACGGGAAATGGCGCAGCGTGTAAGCGTAGATCAAGTAGCCGACAATGGACGTGAATAGCGCCATGTAGATGATGCCGCTCCAGGCCGCCGCGCTTGCGCTCCAGGGCTGATAGCGGCGCGAGGCCCAGTAGAGCAGCGGCAGTGCGAGCGCGCCGGCTGCGAGATAAGCGAACGTGTTCAGCTTGAGGCTGCCATAGCGCGTGGCCACGTCTTTACCGAAAATGCTGAACGCGGCAAAGACCGCGCCGGAAACCAGCACCAGTGCATCGCCACCGAGCGTCGCGCCTCCGGATGCCTCCTTGCCACACTGCAGAACGACCACGCCGGACATGGCCAGCAAAACGCCGCGGAGTTTAGCCGCGGTGATGCGCTCGCGCCCCAGGGCCGCCGCGCCCAGCAAGACCAGAACCGGTGAAATCGCCGTGATGATGGCCGCGTGCGTGACGCTGGTGAGGCTGAGCCCGGCGATGAACAGAACCTGATTGCCTACCAGCCCGGCCAAGCCGCAAATGGTCAGGACCGGCAAATCGCGCCATCTCCAAGGCGCTGCGGGGGCTTCGCTCCCGCGCGCGGCCACCAGATATACGGGCCACATCAGCAGGCCCGCCAGCGCATAGCGCAGACCAAGCACCAATGCGAGCGGCAGCTCGCGCGTGGCCAACTTGGCGAAGATGAAGTTGGCCGACCACACCACCAACATCAACGCCAGCAGCGAGTAGACGCCCGCCACTCCGGGTGAGGCCGGATTCGTCTGCTTCCTGATCATTCATCGCGCCGCGCCGTGTCAGGTGCGGTGCGATACCAGCACGGGCCGGGATTCCAGGTAGGATTGCACGGCGGCCACGGCCACCGCAAGCGAAGCGCGGCCGTCGAGTCGCGTGCCGCCGGACTGACTGCCGCGGCTCTCGTTATTAGGATGAACCAGCATACCCAGGGGCGCGAGTTTGGTCCCGACAAAACCGGATGCACAGGGGCTTCTGGCGCGCTATAGTGGACCCAGGTTTCAGAGTGGGCGAGAACATCTCGCGGAGTCGCACACGCGGAGGGGCGATGGCGGCGACGCAAATGCAATACGCTCCGGCGCCCATCAGCCGAGGGGTGCTGCGCAGTATCGATTCGCCTGGAAGAAAACCAAACACACCAGATGTCCCCTTCGCGAACGCTAGAGTGCGTGGCGGTCTCGCGCCGGACGCGCCGTCTCACGATGAAGTTACGGTGAAGCAGGGACGGCGGGAACGGTCTGCGGAGCTTGGGGCGAAAGGGGAGAAATTTAGGTCGACAACCACACTTCTGGGAAGAATGTGATGGCCTTCAAAATCGCACAGTACGAAATCGCCGAACAGCTTTACGAAAGCAGGTGCACACTGGTCTGCCGCGGATGCCGGACTGGAAGCAGCGAGTCGGTGATTGTGAAGGTCCTGAAGCCCGCCGCGGCCACGGAAGGCGAGCTGACTCGCTTCAGACGCGAATTCAGTATCCTCTCGAAGGTCGATCTTCCCGGCGTCGCCAAAGCGCAAGCGCTGGAGGAATTTGAAGGCAGCCTGCTAATGGTATTGGAGGACATTGGCGGTCAGGCACTGGATCGTCTTTGCGCGGGGGCGCCCCTTCCTTTGGCGCAATTTCTGGAACTAGCGGTCGGGCTCGCGGATACTGTGGCCGGGCTTCACCATCTGCGTATCATTCACAAAGACGTTAATCCCGCACATATCGTTTTCAATCCGGGAACCCGCCAGTTCAGGCTGATCGATTTCGGCATCGCCGACAACCTGCCTCAGCGTACCGTCGAACCGCAACCGCCATCAGCGCTGGAGGGGACGCTGGCATACATCTCGCCCGAGCAGACGGGTCGTATGAACCGCGCGGTAGACTACCGTTCTGACTTCTATTCCCTCGGGATAACGTTCTATCGGATCTTGACTGGCAAGATGCCGTTTGAGGCCGACGATGCCTTGGGTATGGTGCACTGCCACATTGCCGGAACGCCAATCGCGCCACACGTGCTTGATCCCGCGATACCGGAACCAGTTTCACAGATCATCCTGAAGCTGATGGCGAAGATGCCTGAAGATCGCTACCAAAGCGGGTGGGGACTGAAGGTGGATCTGGAAACGTGCTTGCGCGGCCTGACCGAGCAGGGGGCTGTCCGGGAAATCGAACTTGGCCGTGAGGACGCGTCCGACCGGTTGCAGATGCCGGAGCGACTCTACGGGCGACAAAAGGAAACGGGCCGTTTGATCGACGCATTGACGCGGGTGGCGGCGGGAGGACGCGAACTAGTGCTTGTGGCCGGCCGCGCGGGAGTGGGCAAGACCGCGCTAGTCCACGAGACCTATGGGGGCATGCTTGAGAAGCAAGGGCATTTCGTCGAGGGCAAATTCGATCAGTTGCAGCGCAACGCGCCATACTTCGGCTGGATTCAGGCATTCAAGAGTTTCGTGGACTACATATTGATGGAAGGCGAAGCGGAACTCGCGCAATGGAAACACGACATTCTAAGTGCGGTGAGAAACAGCGGCAAAGTGTTGACAGATGTCATCCCGAGTATGGAGCTGATCATCGGCTCCCAGCCGCCTATCCCCGATCTGGCGGGACCTGAAGCGCGGAACCGCTTCAATTATGTCATCCGGGAATTCGTCAAGATCGTGGCGACGGAAGGGCACCCCTTGGTGGTCTTCCTTGACGATCTCCAGTGGATTGACGCAGCCTCACTCGAATTGTTGCAGATGCTTCTGACCAGCAGTGACATTACTCATCTTTTGCTTGTGGGCTCATATCGCGACAGTGATACGGATGCCGCACATCCGCTGATACGGGCTGTCAACGAACTGGAGGGAGCGGCTGTCCCGCTGCAACGTCTGACTCTCACTCCCCTTTCGGAGGAGGACCTCAATGCATGGCTCGCAGCCGGCTTGCGAGTCACCACGAGCGACAGCCGCGCGCTGGTCCGTTTCGTCCATTCCAAGAGCGGGGGGAATCCTTTCTTCACGCTTCAGATTTTGCGCACGATGGAAGATGAAGGGCTCGTTGCGTTCGACCGCGCCGAGCGGCAGTGGAAGTGGGATTTAAGTGTCATCGATTCGAAGGAGATCGCGGACAATGTCGCCGATTTACTGTCGCGAAGAGTACAGCAGCTTCCCGCCTCGACTCGGCATTTCTTGCAGCGAGCAGCCTGCTTGGGGGCCCGTTTCGAACTCGCGACGGTGAGTTGTGTCGCTGAAGAGTCGTCCGATGACTCACTCGCCAATCTCCAAACAGCCCTGGAAGAGCGGCTTGTTGTCACGTCTGGTTCGGGGTATCGCTTCGTTCATGATCGGGTCCAGCAGGCCGCTTATTCGCTGATTCCGAGCGATGAGCGGAAGGCTGTGCACTGGCGGATCGGAAGGTTGCTGCTTCGCGAAACGCCGCATCGGGCGCGCGAAGGACGTTTCTTCGACGCCATAAACCACCTGGATATCGGTGCACCGCTGTTTGCGACGCCCGAGGAGAAGGTGGAACTTGCCGAGATGAACCGCGATGCCGGGCGGAAAGCGAAGGCCACAGCAGCGTTCGCTGCCGCCATGGACTATTTCGAGACCGGGCTCGGCCTGCTTGGCGAGGAACGTTGGAGCGATCAGTACCCGCTGATGCTAGCACTCCATCAGGAGGCCGCTGAGGCTGCTTATTTGTGCGGCCGCTACGACCGCATGAAAGAGTTGGCCGCGCTTGTGCACCTGCATGCCGTGTCTCTACTGGACGAGGTCCCGGTATTTGAAACCGAGATCCGGGCGTTGAATGCTCAAGGTGAACTACTACCGGCGGTTCGCTATGGCTTGACCTGCCTGGAACGGTTGGGCATGCGGCTGACGGAAACACCGTCGCCGGCTGAAGTGGAAGAGTGCATGGAGCGCACTCGGAGCCTACTCAAACAGAAAACGATCGAGGGGCTTGCCAGTCTGCCTCCCATGACTTCTCCCGAGCATCTGGCTCGCGCCAGAATCTTAAGTGAAATCGGAGAATCGGCTTACGTCGCCTCACCACAGTTCTTTTTAGTATGGGCTTCGTCCGTGGCGGAGCTCTCGCTGCGGCACGGCAACTGCGTCTTGTCTCCCTTCGCATACGCTGCTTACGCGTTGGCGCTGTGCGCCACGGGCGCACACGTCGAGACGGGATGGCGACTGGCCAAGGCCGCCATCGGTTTGCTGGACTCGTTGGGGATCCGCTCGTTGCGGTGCAGGTTGCTCAACATCTACGGCTGCATGATTCAGCCGAAGACAGAGCATCTTCGAAACGCCATCTCCACTTTGCAGGAGAGTGTCGACTCCGCCGGTGAATCAGGCGATCTCACGTCCGGTAGTTACGCTGCCTTCAACGCATCTGTTGAGGCTTTTTTCATGGGCGAGCCGCTCGACGCGCTTGAACAGCGGCTCCAGACGAACATGGAAATTATCGCCGGTATGCGGCGGACCTACATCTGGAACTGGGTTGCCTTCCACCTTCGCGCGGTCCAGCGTCTACGCGGGGCGACGGAATTCCCTGGCCAGCCTGGTGCTTTCGATGAAACGAGCTGGCTCGTATCGGCCAACGCGACGAATGACCGGTGTGGCCTGGCGTACTACTACCTCAGCAAGCTGACCGCAGTCTGTCTCCTCGGCGAAAGCAAGCCTGGCGAGGCGTTAGCGTACCTGGCGGAACTGAAGTCCCACCAAGATGGTTTCCAAGCGACCTTTGGTGTGCCGTTGTCGCACTTTTATGGTTCGCTGGCGCTGATGAAATTCGGCGAGGCGAGTGGCTCATTACGGTTCGACGAAATCCGTGAGAATCTGAGCAAGCTCAAGAGCCTGGCCAGCCTGGCGCCCGTGAACTTCCAGCACAAGTGCGACTTGATTGAAGCGGAACTAGCCAGAGTGGAGGGCAAAAGCTGGGAGGCGGCGGAACTGTATGAGAAGGCCATCGTAGGAGCGAGAGTGAACGGCTTCTTACAAGAGGAAGCCCTGTCTCACGAGTTGGCGGCGGTCTTCTATCTGGAACTTGGAATGGAAGATGCGGCTCAGATCCATATCCTGCGCGCGCATACGAAATATGGGCAGTGGCAAGCTCGGGAAAAAGTGAGAGCCCTTGAAGCGAGATTCCCACAATGGCTGGCGCCGAAGGCCAGGTTGCATCCGGGTGCGGAATCGAGCTCGCTCGACCTTGGTACCGTCATGAAAGCCACGCACGCCATCTCCGTTGAGATCGAGATGGACCGCCTTTTGGCCGAAATCATGCGTATCGTCATCGAGAATGCTGGCGCGCAGAGCGGGTTCTTGTTGCTGGAACGAAACGACAAATGGGAGGTGGCGGCCAAAGGAGATATCGGTGCGGCACAGGTGGAGGCGCCGTCGCCGGCAGGTGTGGAGGACAGCGGCTTGGTGTCGCCGGGGATTGTTCGTTTCGTGGCTCGGACGAAGGAAGCGGTGGTGTTGGACGATGCCGCCAAACAGGGGAAGTTCGCCGCCGATCCGCACATACGACGTGCGCGAACCAAGTCTTTGCTGTGCGCGCCGCTGTTGAGCCGCGGTAAGTTGGCCGGTGTTGTGTACCTGGAGAATAATCTGGTCACCGGCGCGTTCACTCCGGAAAGAGTTCTGTTTCTCGAGATGCTGCTGTCACAAGCGGCGACATCGTTGGAGAACGCCACCATTTACGAGGCGCTGCGGGAAAGCGAGACGAAGTACCGCCAGATAGTGGACACGTCCACCGAGGGGATTTGGGCGATCGGGCCTGACCTGACGACGACGTTCGTCAACGCCAGGATGACCGAGATGCTCGGTTATACCAGCGAGGAGATGATAGGCAAACCGGCCGCCGCATTCATGTTCGAGGAGGACCGGCCAGACCATTACCGGAAGATGGAGACCCGCCGTCAAGGGGTGCCGGAGAGTTACGAGCGCCGCTACCGCCGCAAAGACGGCCAGGTAATGTGGGCCTTTGTTTCCGCTGCCCCTATTCTTGACCAACAGCGCCGATTCAAAGGCTCCTTCGCGATGTTCACCGACATCACCGAGCGCAAGCAAGCTGAACAAGACGTCGCCCTCATGAACTTCGCTCTGAGCAATGTCCGCGAAATGGCTTTTCTGGTAGACGAGAACGCCCGTTTTCATTTCGTGAACGAGGAAACCTGCCGCCTTCTGGGCTACAGCCGCGCGGAACTGCTCGATATGGGTGTGCCAGATGTCAGTCCCGGTTTTTCTGCCGAAAGCTGGCCCATCCATTGGTGCGAGGTCAAGGCGCGGCATTCGCTCCTGTTTGAAGGCCACCTTCGGGCAAAAGATGGCCACCTCTTCCCGGTCGAGATCAATGCCAACTACTTCGAGTACGACGGCCAGGGCTATCACATGACCCTGGTGCGCGACATCACCGACCGTAAGCGGGAGGAGGAGGAGCGATCCCGGCTGCAGGAACAACTTCAGCAAGCACAGAAACTCGAAAGTGTTGGCCGATTGGCGGGCGGTGTGGCCCACGATTTCAACAACCTGCTCACGGTGATCAACGGCTATAGTGAATTGCTGCTCGCGCAAATGGACGCTTCCGATCCGCGCCGCGGCAAAGTGGAACAGATCCGCGAAGCCGGAGAGCGTGCCGCCGGTTTGACGAAACCGCTGTTGGCGTTCAGTCGCCGGCAAGTGGTGGAGCCACGCTCGCTGAACGTGGATGCCGTGATTGCCGATGCCGAACGAATGCTCCGGCCCATGTTGAGGGAAGATATCGAGCTGATTACGCGTCGAAGCACATCGTCGGGACGAGTGATGGCGGATCCTGTGCAATTGCACCAAGTACTACTGAATCTGGTCGTCAATGCGCGAGACGCCATGCCCAAAGGTGGCAGGCTTTTGATCGAGACCGCGAACGTGGATCTGGACGACGAGTACCGAGCCTCGCATCCAGGGACGCCTAACGACTTGGTGTGTGGCCCGTACGTTCTTCTTACCGTCAGCGACACCGGGATCGGGATGGACGAGACCGTGCGGCAACACGTCTTCGAACCCTTCTACACCACCAAAGAGACGGGGACCGGGACCGGTCTCGGCCTATCCACCGCCTATGGAATCGTGAGTCAGGCCGCCGGACGGATTTGGGTGCAAAGTGAATCGGGCAAAGGCGCCACCTTTAGCATCCTGTTACCGCGGATTCACGACAAGGTCGAGGTGGAAGAGCCCGCCGTCGCCGTCCCCGTCGTGTCTCGGGGCTCGGAAACGATTCTGATAGTCGAGGATCAAGAGGCGGTGCGCAGATTGGCGAGTGACGCGTTGAAGACATACGGGTATAACATCCTGGAAGCCGCCAACGGCCCCGATGCGTTGGTGTTGACGGAGCGCTACTCGGGACGAATCGACCTGCTGTTGACTGATGTCGTGATGCCCGGCATGACCGGGTTGGAGTTGGCTGATCAACTGCGGGCAAGGACCCCGGAGATCAAGGTCGTATGTATGTCAGGATACATGACGGACGCGTTGGGTCATTGGGGTGTCGAGCACAGTGGAGTCGCTTTCATCTCGAAGCCATTCACGCCCGTCGCACTGGCTGCCGAGGTCCGGAGAGCCTTGAGCCCATCCACTTCTACTCCCGTGATTCTGGTGGCAGGCGCGGATGCAGGCATTCAACGCTTGTTCCGGACCCTGCTCGTGACGGAAGGATATGAGGTTCTGGAGGCTCGCGACAGCAATCAAGTCCTCGATATTGCACGCGCACGTCGTCTCGACCTGATCGTTGTGGATCTGAGTGGCACCGAGCAGGGCAATATAGAGGCTGTTCAAGCCATCCGCCAGGGATGTCCGTATACGAAGATCATCGTTATGTCGGGTGATGTCGAAGAGCGTGTTCAGCGGGTAGCGGAATTGGTTGCCGCCAGCGCCAGCTTGGTAAAACCAGTCGACCGTACCCAGTTGCTTGCGGCGGTCCGGGCGGCCGTGGGTTGAGCCATAGCGTCCGGTTCCTTGCCGCATTGCGGAATGAAAACACCCGACATGGCCGCCAGGTGCACCGGCCACACCACAAGCGTCAACGCTAGAGCAGCGAGTAGCTCCTCACCATGCCGGGCGAAGCCGGAATCGTCCGCTTCTAGACTGTTGGTCGCGCCCGCGAGCTAGAACAGCCGTCCTTCGTGCACCGTTTCACGGGCGCAATTGCCGCCCTGCCACGCGTAGCTGCAACGGCCGCAGATCGGCATTGATTCCCAGGTGCTCCGGAATTCGTCGCGCATCGCCTGATAGGCTTCGCCGAACCAGATTTCGCGGAATGTGGACTTGGTCAGATCGCCCAGCAGGCGTGTCTGGTGAATGTCGAATCCGCAGGAGACCATCTTGCCATCCCAGCGCACCGACGGCGCGTTCCACAGATGCTTGCACTGGTTATGCTCGACGCGCATGCGCACGCCCGTTTCCGGCGAATAGCGGAAACGCTGGTATTGGGGATTCTCCGGGATGAATGGGTTCAGAGCATCCTTGGCTGGGTCGCAATCGTGGCCTGGATAAAGCGTCTTCAGCGTCAGCACGTCCACTCCGAGCGAGCGCGCCAGATCGTCGAGCATCGGAATCTCGTGTTCGTTGTATTTCATGACGATGAAGCGCAGGTTGATGCGCGGCGTGGCGCGTTGAAGTTCGCGTTTGGCGGCGACCACGTTACGGATACCTGTCAGCACCGTCTCCAACTTTCCGCCTTGCCGGTAGCGTTCGTAGGTTTCCTGGCTGATGCCGTCCAGGGCGAAGATCAGCGTGTCGAGCCCGGACTCCACCACATGGCGAGCGTGTTGCGGATCGGCGAAGCGGTGTCCGTTGCTGCTGGAAATCACTCGAATGCCTTTCGCCGTGGCGTAGTCGATCATTTCGTAAACCCGCGGATGCACGAAGGGTTCGCCCCACTCCCACAACAGCATGAGCAGTACCGAGCCGCACACTTGATCGGTCAGGTCACGGAACAGATTGAAGTCCATGCAGCCGGTCGGCACACCCAGGCCCTCGGTCACCGGACACAAGCTGCAGCGCAGGTTGCAGATATTGCAGGGTTCCACCTGTATGTGCGTGGGCATGCCCCAAGGACGGTTGCGCCGAAGGTGGATGGAGGTTTCCAGGCGGAGCCAGTTCAGCAGCTTAGGCCAGGCGAGACGCTCGTAGCGGAATGGCAGACGGTCGCAATCGAGTTCCACGGTTCGCGTCGCAAGCGCGCCCGCCGCCGTCTTCACCTTACCGGCCAATTCGTAGATCATTCCAGCCTTCACCTCCACTTCAGACTCGTCATCGGCGCCAACCAACGATAGATGCGATGGACCTGCAGGTTGGAGCCGAGATAGCAGCAATACGTACAGTCGCAGTCTTGTGGCAATGGCTCGTCCGAACGCCGCGCCAACACGCGCCGCAGCCGCCGCATGTACTCCCCGTTCCAGATTTCATCGAGCGCCTGGTCGTTCAGATTGCCCAGCTTGTGTTCGCAGGTCAGACAGGCTTGCACCGTTCCGTCCATCCGAACGCGCGCGTGCAGCCACCCGATGTAGCAAGGTGTGGCCGTCCACACGTCGGGACCGACCGTGAAACGCGTGAGCACCTCGGGGATGTTATGAGTCATCCGGCGCTGTTCGAGCCAATGGCGGGCTTCGTGCAATTCCTTGCGCAGCACGCTCTGGTCCTCTTGAGCGATCACGAACTGGTCCAGGTGGCCTTCGCCCCAGGTGCGCATCGGTGAAAACGACACACCGTCGCAGCCGGTTCGAACCGCAAGATCGAGGAAGTCGCGCAGCCCGCGCATGTTGTGACGGTTGAGCGGCTCGTGCACGATCAGACGAGGTTTACGGATGCCGCGGGCCTTCTTCGCGTCCGAAACGCGGCGCAGTCCCTCCGCGACTTTTTCGAAGACTCCGGGCGGCGTGCCGGGGTAGTTCTTGGCGTACTCTTCACTCGATCCTGCCCACAAGCTCACGCGCAGCACATCCAGACCGCACTCGCACAGAGACGCAACGTTATCCGGAGTGAGTAGCGTGCCGTTGGTGAACAGTGTGACTTCGCAGCCGGCGCGTTTACCCATGGCCGTGATCTCGAAGATCTGGGGATTCAGCATGGGCTCGCCCTCGCCGCTCAAGATCAAATACGAAGTCTTGTGCCGGGCAAGCGAATCGCAGAGCCGCTCAATCAGCGCGAGAGCAACATCGGAACTGGTTGCGGCCTCCACCGGGAAGGGAGCATTGGGAGAATGATTGCGGCATCCCAGACACCGCAGGTTGCAGCGGTTGGTGACGTCGACGGTGACCATGAAAGGTCCCGCACGCGCGACTTCGCCATCCAACAACCCTCCGAGCAACCCCAACTTCTGACCAAGACTTACCATTACCGCTTCTCTTGACCATAGTTACACACTGCATCCCTGGCGTGCGGCCTCCGGAGATGGCAACAGCGTCTCCGAAACTAGGCGAGTTCGAGTTGGGCCCAGCCGGGGAGAGTGGCCGGTTGGTTGTTGATGAAGACGATGCGGCGCGTCTTGGGGAAGGGCAGTCCCGATTGAATGGCGCGCGCGTAAAACGGGAGTTGGCGGACTACCTGACGATAGGCGTCATTGGTCGTGTCGAGCCAGGCGGATTTCCCGAGCAGGCCGGCTCCCCAACCGATGCTCACCAGACAGGCGCGATTGTCGGTGCTGAGCGCCTGTAGCTTGGCCTCGAGTTCTTCGATGGCCCGTCCGAGAAGCGCCAGTCCGGTCCACTGCGCGTATTGCTTGTGCAGCGCCAGTAGCTTCGCTGCATATTGATTCGCGGCGCGGAAGATCTGCACACGATCCATCGTGTGACGCCAGCCTCCGGCGCGGCTGACTTCAGGGCCGGCCAGGAAATTGTTCTCGCTCCAACCGCCTTCGAACACTGTTCCGGGCACGGCCATCTCGGTGAAGACGGGCGTCGATTCGTCAGGGCGTTTCCACTCCACCGAACCGCGTGGGCTCTGTTTCCAACCGAGTTCGAAACGATCCTGTCCGCGCGCGATCAACGTCGAGACGCGCAGCAGATACACTTTGAACGACTGCCAAGCAACCGGATTGCTGTCGCCCGCCGCGACAAACTTCATACGCGTGGTGCCGGCGGGACCGAGCAAGCGGTCCTCGCTCACTTCGGCTGGACGGCGCGGGGCGCGTTCCCCTTGCGTGCGCGAGGCCAGATCGCGAATCGCGCCTTCAGTGAGTCCGGAAAAGAGCATGCCCGTACGCAGTGCGCCCTTGAGTGCGCTGCCGGGCAGATACGCACCACTGGGACCAGCAACAAACGTTGGGATGTGCAGGTTTTCCGTGGCGGCTTTTTCCCAATGCGGCGTGCAAGCCGGACTTTCAAACGGGATGCGGCGGCCGGCGAAATTCTGCGCGAAGCCACCCCAACTGGCGAAATCCAGCCGCTCGGCCTTCTTGAGCTGCGCCAGATATCCGTCCAGGCGCGGACCTTTGGTGAGCAAGCGGAAAATGCGGCGCTGATCGAGTACGTTGACCTGGTCGCGCCACACCATGTAGTCGATGGGCGACAGCTTGTTGCCGTCGCCGACAAGCAATGGGGTTAGAGCGGTGAGTCGATAGTTCACGGCGCCACCTTCGCGACATTGGGAAGTTTGACCGGAATGGGAACCGCCACGGGCCGCCCGTAACGGTACACCGGATGCGGAAAGCCTTCCGGGGCGACATCAGGCGCCGCGCCACACGGGACGGCACCGGCGAAGATCACGCTTCCTTCGGTCACCATGCGCAAGCCGCGCTTCAGCGCGCCGTGGCCGGCCGGACTCTCGACGCGCCCGCCGCGAGCGGCGTAGGTGTAAGCGCCGCGCCGCCAATCGACCGTATCTTCGCGCGCGGGACTGTACATCGAAAGCAGCCAGTGTGCCGTTTCGTACGCGGGCGCCGACTCGCCTTCCGCTCCGGATGGCGCGGGTGGCTGCGCGTTGACCAACAGGGCCGGAAATTCGCCTTCAGTGAATTCGGGCGCCGAGGCGTGACCCCAGCCGCGCGAGCGTTCACCGCCGAAGCCGGAATCGGCCAGCAGCCGAAACGCGGCCTTCACAAGTTCGCCCCAACGATTTTCGGCTTCGAGATCTTCAAAGACCACCACGGTCCAAAGGCCGGCGTCCGGACGAAACTCGATGCAGGCAGCTTCGTGCGGTTCGGTGTTCGCGCCGGTCACGCGGTCAATCGCCGCGCTGGGACGCACCGAGGCGCGGAACGGACCCGTTACGCGTGCGGCGCCAGTGGATGGAATCAGGCATTCGCTTTCGCCGTCCACCGTCCAGCGCTCCTCGTCCAGATGCTTTTCCGCAAACAGCCGCTCCACCAACGCGATCGGCACAAAGCGCGCGCCCTTCCAGCGAATCTTCGCCGAAGGCGGCGGAGGCCAGTGGATCTTGGGCGGCTCGACGAACAGAGTGTCGCGATGGAAAGGAAACGCCGAACTGAAGCGCACGGCCGGCGCCGCGAGCGCGGCGGCGGTCGCGGCCAGCCACTCGTCGAGTTGACCGAGTTGCCGCATGGCCGACGTGATCGCCGCGTACAGAGTGTCGCTGTGATAGACGCGATCCACCCGGTTACGCGCGCCGGAGTCCGGTCCTATGCGCCACGGCCCGGTGGGCCGCAGGCGGACGAGGTAGCCGCGAGACATGCCTACTCCGCGAGTTTCTCGCCGAATCCCGGATCGTTCACTTGCGCTTGTAGCGCGGCCAGGTCGGCGCCGGTAATCAACTCCTGCTCGGCGGCGCCGGCCGAATAGAACGTGCGGCCGCGCCAGCACAGGCGCAGGTTGGACAGCTTCACGCGGCCGCTGCCGCGCGATCCGCCGCCACCCAGGCTGTCGTCTTCCATCAATCGCAGCCCTTCGACCAGGCAGGCGATCAACGGTTTGTCTTCTCCGGCCAGAACGTCCACCACCATACGAATCTGGAAGCGGGCGCCGGCGGGCACGCGTTCGAGCGTGCGCGGATTAGCCTGCGACGTGATGCGGTCGATGGCGTTCTCGCTTTTGACCTCGGTCAACTCGTCGTCCAGGTTCTCACGCATTTGCGGAGTGATGCTGGCCAGATTGAGCGGCGCGTCGCAGACAGTGAGCCGGGCGGGAGTGGCGCTCGAAGCTTCCAGAGCATCGCCGGAAACGCGTTCCATGCGTCCCGGGTTGCGCCCGAACAGCAGGCAAATCTCGTCGTCGGGACGATCGCTTTGATGGATGCGCACTTCCTGGCCCCGCCGCTTGGACAGGTAGACCAGTTCGGAGGGGACGGCCATGCCGCGCGAACGCTCCAGCAACGAGCGAAGCTTGCCGCGCAGCGAGCTTCCGGGCACGTAGGGGTGGCCGAAAGCGTCCTTGACGACCGGGTTATCGGCGCCGCCGATTTCCAGCGAACCTTTGCCGGCACCAATGTGCAGACCCGTTTGGCATTCGAGTTCGCCTTCCAGGATCAGCTTGCCGATGAGCTTCAATTCGGTTTGGGCAGTGTGGGCGCTCATACTTCCTCGCTATTCGTTGTAAGCCACGATGGCTTCGAACAAGTCCCGGAAACGTTCGTAGCCCCGGGCGTCGTTCTTGCGTGTCACCTGGAGCAGCAGACGTTCGAGCGTGTCCAGGCTGCGCAGGCCGTGCCGCGCAATGGTGTAGGCCAAGCGGGCGCGCAGCATGACAAATTGATGCTGGCGTTCGCTTTCGGGGGCGCGACAGGCACGGCGCACGGCGTTGTAGAAGCGCCGCAACTGGCTCTTGGTTCCCGAGTCCATGTCGCGCATACGGCTGACGACGCCGTGAGCCTGGTTGTCGAGATAGAGGCTGTCGGCGATGAGCCGGTCGATGTCGATTTCCGGCGGGCCTTCGGGCCTGCCGCCACGATCGCGGTCGCCACGGTCGCCGCGCGGGCCGTCACCGCGCCCGCCGCCTTCCCGGGGTCCACGTCCACGGTCGCCGCGCCCTTCGCGCGGTGGCCGCGCGTCACGATTCTTCACTTCCTGCTGACCTTCCGCCATGAGATTACACCTCTGTCAGTAGCCTGGCCCACCCCACCGCCACACTGCCGGCGGGCCGCAGTTTTACGTGTGCCGCGCTCTTTCCGAGCATCTGCGTGGCGACGTGGGTACGCAACTTCTGAAACTCGCGTTCGCGTACTCCGCCGCTGACGCGATTCAAGCGCCGGTTGAGGCGCCAGGGTCGATCAAAACGGTCCTCGCGGCCTTGCGTGGGCGGCTCGGGGCGCGTCAAGCTGGCTAGTTCCAGCAAGAACTGCCTCGGGCAACCGAATTCCCGCAACATGCGCGAGAGCGCATCCTTCAAATCCGAAGCTTCCGAGACCTGCTTCCATTCGAGCGTCCGTCCCAACAAGGAGAAGCAGTCCTTGTCGGCGCTCTTGGCGGCTTCGAGTTGCTCGCCGGCCTGTTGATAAACGGCCGTGAAGCTCGCATCCGGCCGGTTAGCCAACACCATGGCCATGGTGAGCGTCTTGCCGTCGGGGCCGGGGAACTCCTTTAGATTCTCGTCACTGAAGCGGTGGAACAGGCGGCGCAACTCGCGCGCCAGTTGGATGAGAGCATCCCAAGCGCCGTAAACCGCGAAGTCGTCACCGCCGCAATAAAGAATGTTTACCTTGCGCCAGAACTCGGGCAGCGAGCAGAGCACTTCCAGTTCGCCGGCGAAGAAATTCTTGTACATCACCGAAAGCTGAACGTGTTCTTCAATGGATTGCGCGCGGCGCAAGCGGATACCGAGGCTGTCGACATCGCCGCGCAGAATCGCCCATGCCGGGCGTCCTTCGGCGCGTGCGGCGAGCGTCGCGGCGACTGCGCGGCCGGAGCCATCTTCGGAAGGCGCCGTGTGGCGCGCCATGGGCAGACTGTCTTCACCGGCGCTCGCGCGTAGGCTCCAGACGTGCTTGCCTTCGCCGAGTTTCAGCCGCGCCGGTTCCTCCGGTGACCAGCCGATGGATTCGGCATCGGCGAAGCCGCGTCCCATTTCCTCGATGAAGTAGGCATCGGCGCCATCGGCGGCCGAGTTGGCGCCCGGCTCGAAGAACGTTTCGTCGCATCCAGCCGCGGGAGCGCCGCGGCGGCTGGCCATGGCCTCCGCGAGGCGCTTGCGCACCACGCTCCAGTCGCCGAGATTCTCGGTGACGGCCCAAACCAGCTTCAAGCGTCCGCCGCTCAAACGATGGATATCGTGCTGTACATCAGTGAGCAGCGCTTCGGCCTGTTCGCGAGCTTCACTGGGCAGCACAACCAGAAACTGGCCACCGCCGCTCGAACCGAGCAGTATTTTGGACAGGCCCAACTCGGCCAGCAGCGCGCGTGGCACCACTTCGCTCAGCAGCGCCACCCAACGCGAGCGGCCTACGGCAAGCGCTTCCTCTTCCAATACACTTCCAGTGCCCGGCGCGGTGGCCGGCGGTGAGACGAGGAAACTCTGTATGTCCAGGAGCTTTCCCTGAAGAAATATCTGTACGGACATCCCGACTGAAGCCTACCGAAGTGGCAAGTCTACCACAAGCGGCGGTGAAAATCACAAACGTCCCAAAAACAGAAGCGCTCCCGGAGTTGGGCGTGGTGCGGGAAGCACACCCAATTCCGGGAGCGCGAGAAGCGCACGCCGCCGCTTTCGGCGGCAGCGTCAACTACTTCACATTGATGGTTGCTACGTTCGCCTTCACGCCATCCACCGTCAGAACGATGCTGGCGTCGCCCTTGCCGATGAGCGAGCGCGGGATGCGAACGTTCACCTGGTCGAGCGCGGCGTACTGGCCCTGCGCGGCGAAGCCGAGCACATCGGCCTTAGTTCCGCCGATGGTGGCGGTGACGGTCGAAGCGCCGCGGATGCCCGTGCCGTAGAGCAACAGAATCACGTCGTTGGTTTCGGCTCCCAGATCGATCGGAGTAGCCGTACAAGTAGTGGTACAGGTGAAGATGTTCTCAGTAGTCTGCACGCCGCCCACGATGCGGACGGCAACAGCCGACGGAACACCCGACCCGTTCGAATTCGCCGTGAACACACCAGGCGCCGAGGTCTGGACGTCCACCGGGATCGAGTAGTTCTTGTTCTGATGCGTGGTCACCTTCACGACAGCCGTTCCCACCGCGGTCGCGGCCGGCATGATGAAGTTGACCTGATCGGGATGCACGAAGTAGATCTGCGCGGCGCGGGTGACGCCCTTGCTGTCGGTGACATCCACCTTCACGTTGCCCAGCGTGGTGGGCAGCGGAGTGGTGGTGGCGACCAACAGACTTGCGGCCAGATCCGAATTGAGACCGAACACGCTGGCCCAGCTATCCGGGGCAACCGTGCCGGCCAGGTAACCGGCGGCATTCTTGATCACGCCATCTTCGAGGGCGTCCACGATACCGTTGTTGTTGTTATCGGGGAAGTTGGTCAGGAAGATCTGGCGGAAGTTGTTCTTGTTGAAATCCTTCACCAGGTTGCCGGAAGCATCGTAGGTCGGAACGCGGCGGTTGAACGCCAGCATCTTGCCGCCACGGCTCCATACCAGCGCGTCGCTCGAAATCGAGGAGTAAGCCGAGCCGTGCGGCGTGAGCCACGTGGTGGTGCCGAACAGCGGACCCTGCTTCACGCAGATGGCCGCAACACCGTTGTCGGCTTGCACGGCAACGGAGTTGCCGGTCGGGTGCCACCGCAGACCGCCGGAAGCGCCGGTTGGCAGGAAACTGGCCTGGATCGGACGCATAGCCGGATCCGCACTCGTGTCGGAACCCTTCGGATTGACGATGAACACCTGCGTGGTGCCATCCGGCGCTGTGGCGCGATAGCCGACCCACTTTGCGTCATAGGATCCGGCGGTGATTCCGCTGGCTGCCGTCGACGTGATGCGGCGGATGGTCAGGCCGGTCGGGGGCGTCGGATAGACAGTCTTGGTTCCCGAGTTAGACGTGGTGATGTCGACTGTTTCGGGGACTTCGACGGTAAACAGAGAACTGGTGATGGTCTTGCCATCGGCGCCCACCACGTTGCCGATGAAGCTGCGGAACTGGCCGCGGGAGCCAACCCAGCGATCGTCGGCGGCGCGAATGATGTCGCCGGGCTTCTGCTCGGCCGTCAACGCCGGCTTGATCAGCAGGGCGGTCCAGTTGTCCACGCCCGCCGGATGCTTGGAGACAGGCTCCATGTAGCCGATGGTGCGCTGATAGCTGGTCAGCAGAAAGTCGTCGTAGGTGAAGCCGATGCGATTGCCTTCCGCAGTGTACTCGTGACGGTGGGAGCCGCCGCGGTGCGCGCCGGGCGTGGTGACTTCCGAAGTCACGTCGCGCATATCGGCCCAGCGCCGTTCCTGGCCGCCGTCCGCCCGCACGATACCGCCGCGGCGATTGGTGCCCTGGTACCACACGCCCGTAGCCTTGGCTTCCTCGACGAGCGGGCCGTGGATGAAGATCGCTTCATCGGCCAGCGGGCTGAATGACGCCGCACCCAGTCCGGGAGCCTGCTTCGAGCCAACCGTGTCGAGTTGGAAAGGCGGAGCGTAGAAGATCATCTCCAATCCCGTGTACACGCTGACTTTCATGATGCTGTTGCCGTTGCCGATACCGCCGCCGTAGGTTTCGCGGGTGTCGACAACCAGGAAGCGGTCGTCGCGCGACCAGTTGTCGTTGTTGTCCAACGCCTTGTTAATGGTCGAGAAAGTCAGTTGCCACTCCACCGGTGTGGACGGATCCGCCGCCAAAGCCCGATCGGCAGTGAGCAAACAGGTGAGCGCAACGAGCGCCACCAGAATACTAACACTTCGCATTGATAACCCCCTTTTTACGAATCTAAGAGCCTGTCTTCTGAAGGCTGATTGTGTGCCGGGAACGCATGAGTGCAGTGGGCGTGTCGCGGCCGGGAGAGACCCCTCACTCCCTGATAACAGATACCGCATGCGACAGCCCTCCCCACCCAGGTTCGCCATTTCGGAGTCTCTTAACCGGAGTGAAGCATATCATGACGTTTTGGCCGTGTCAAAGCCGGAGTGAAGTTGTTGCATTTAAAAGGGCAGAAATTCACAACTGGGCCCTAGTGTGTTAGCCGGGCCGCCGGCTCAGCGGTAGGACTTCACGAAGTCCAGCAGGGTCTTCAAGACGGGGCGGCTGGGTTCCAACCATCCGAATTCGACCGGCTCTCCGCGTCCGGCCGGGGCGTCGTACGCCTGCCAAAAGACCACGTAAGCCGGGCGCATTCGCCGGACGGCGTCGAGCGCCGAGCGCAGCCGCGGTTCCACGCCGCCGGAAGGCAGCTTGTCGTAGACGTCGCGCGGGATGCCGAGCTCGCCGATCATGACGGGTTTCGATGTCGCGCGGCCGATCCGCGCCAAGTCGCGAGCCAGACGTTCGCCGGTATCGGCAGGTACGGTGTCGATGTTACCGGTTTCAAACGGAGCGTTGGTGGATTCGTAGGCGGAGTAGCTCAGCAGGTCGAAGTTCACCTTGGGCACGACGTCGCGCAACGCGTTCCATCGCCCGTTGGCGCTCTTCGTGAAGCGATGCCCCCGGCGTTCGATGCCCATGTTCACCAGCGCGATCTCAAAGGCGTTCAGAAGCTTCAGGCGGGCGTTAGGGTGGCGGCGGCGAGCCTGGTCCACCGCGCGAAAGCGGGTGTTCTGCCACGCGATCATGTTGCGAATGGCAAGCTCGCTCGAGCCGGTGTGGCGCATGATCTCGAGCATGCGGTTGTCGGCTTCCGTGTTGGCCAGGATGACGGTCTTGTTTAGGTGTCCGTGGAAAGTCAGAAGCAACTCGGACAGCGCGAACATCTGACGATATTCATCGTCTAGCGCGGGACCGATGTCCGCACGCGACAGATTGATGTCGTCGCAGCCTCCGCCGTAATCGCGCGACGGGTAGACGGTGAGAACGATCGTCGGAAGCGCCGGGTGCTCCAGCACGTGCCGGTAGTGCGTAAGCTGCAGGATGTCCACCGGCGTGCAGTGGGGAAGACGATAGAACCGATGCGGGCTGAGCACGGGCACGTAGTAATCGAAGCGCGCGCCCACGTAAATGCGCATCAAACCAGCGCCGGTCTTTTCAATGAGCGGCGGCGCGGTGAGGAGTGGACTCGGCAACAACGCGCCGCGAATCGGACTCTCCCACTGATAAAAACCAACACGCGGGTTGGGCTGGGCGAACATCAGCGCCGCGAAGAGGACGGCGAGCGGTAGCGCTTTCATGGCCGCACCTCGTGCCAGTCCGAGCGATAGCCGTCGACTTCCACCGCGACGCGATCAAGCGCCGCGACCACTGCGTTAACTTGATTCGCGCCAGCGTAGACCACCCGCGCCTCTCCATCCTTTGAAAACACCTGAATGTTTGAGCCCGAAAATCCCACGCCGTAGATTTCCACGATGGTCTTCGAGCGGGCCACCACGCCCCGGATCGCGGGCAGTAGGCGAGTGGTGAGACCGTACGCGATAGCAGGAGCCGGAACCTGCGAAACCACTTGCACAACCGGAATGCGCTGGCGCCCCGGGCGCGGGGCCGCGAGGACCGTGAATCCGACGGGGTCGCGCATCGTGGCGGCACTCGTCATGATGGATGAACGCGGCCGGCGGAGGAGAACCAAGTCGCCGGCGGAAGCATCCGCGTCCACGTCCGTTTCGCTGAATCCCACGCTCTCGGCGCGGTCGGCCCATTCGACGTAATCGCGTAACCGCTCCATGTCCTGCCAGCTTCGCAAGGGGCGCAAGCGTTCGAACTGATAGCGCGAAACCAGGATGGCCGGAGCCGGATTGCGCGCGGTGATGCCCAGGGCGCGCTGCCAGAGTGCCACGGCTTCCTCCGGGAGGCCCGGCGGCCACGGCGGAGCGGCTGGCGTGACAACCGGCGCTGTGCTCCGCGAAAGATACACGGCCACCGCGAGCAGTACGGCGATCATCGCGACGCGTAGCGTCTTCACGGTCTTGGCACCACTTCCAGGGAAACCGGCGCGAGCGTGCGCCCGTTGAGCGTCATATCGAGCGTGTGCCATCCGGCGGGCAGGTCCTCGGGCAATTGGAAATTGATTTCGTAACGCGGCGGCATGGGGTCAGCGCAGAAGATGTCGATGTCTCGCACGGGACGGTGCTCGATGGAGGCGCAGAACTCCACAGGTTCGCGCACTTCCTCGATGGTGACCTTGACACTGCCGGAGACGATGCGGGTCCCGGAAAGCAGGTTCACGCCGTCGGCCACCGACATGACAAAGGGGATGGCGGGACCGGCCGTGATCACACGCATGGGGAACACGGGCGCAACCGGCCGGCCGAGCCAGCGCAGCTCAACGTCGACCAAACCTGTGCGCGTGCCGGCTGGGATTCGGACGTTCATCTGCGCGATGCCGTCGGATTCCGGCGGTCCTATGTAGGAAAGCTCGGCGGCGCGGCCACCGATCAGCACTTCGCCGTGGTTCAGGTCGAATTCGTCGGGCAGCGCGTAAACCCAAAGCGAGGCAAAAGCGAAGCGGCCGGTCGCAGGCACCAGCGGCTCGCTGCCATTGGCGTTGGTGATTCTGGCGATGCGGGCCGCGGCGTGCCCGTCTTTGCCGCGACTCCAACCGGCGGGACGCTTGCGCCAGGTGGTCCACAGATACTGCGTCGAAACACCTTCGAGCGCGAGCAGTTGAAAATCGTTTTCGCGCGCGAACCGGGCGATCTCGGCCGCTTGAATGCGCGCGCCGCTCCAGGTGTCGTACACGCGCGCGGTGTCCGGCAGGGCGTTGAACTGCGCGCGGAAGATGGCGCCCGGTTTCATGACGCGGCGCGCTTCGCGCAGGTAGCTGAACACCACCTCGCGGTCCGGGATGTGCTGAAAGACGGCGTAGGAATAAACGAAGTCGAACGATTCGTCGGCGAAGGCGGCCAGATCCGCGCCGCTCGCCGCGTGCGCGTGTGCGTGCGGAATGCCCGCCAGATTCTGCCGCGCCAGACGGATCATTTCATCGGAAACATCCACGCCGTGGATTTCGCCAAAGTGGCGGCTCATCGGTTTGAGCAAACGGCCCGGCCCGCAGCCGATTTCGAGAGCCCGTCGCGAACGTGGGCTCGCCACCGGAGTCATACGCCGCATCTCGGCTTCCAGGCCGAGCAGAACTTCCTTCGCGGTCGAGAAGAACTCCTCCTCGTCCTGGTCGCGGCGGCCGAAGGCGACGTAGTAATTGGCGTCCTCAACGGCGCGGCGGTTCCAGTCCTCGCGCATGCGTGCGCGGACGTCTTGGGCGGAATCGCTCATTACCGGCTATTCTATCTTCGATGGCCACTGAATTACGAGACGTGACGATTCCGGCCGGTGCGGTGATCGGCGTGGTGGGCGAAAGCGGGGAACTGGAAGCGTTGCGCCGTGCCGGCGCCACTGTGCTGGTGGCATCCGACGACGAAGCGCTGCTCGCCGCCTCTTGCGACGAGGTCTGGTGGATTCGCGACGGGAAGCTGGAGGCGCGCGGAGCGCCGCGGGAGACGCTCGCATTGTACCGGCGCGAGAAGGCTCGCTCCGGCGCCGCGGCGCCTCAGGAACTCGCGCCAACGCTGCGTCGCGGCGATGGGCGCGCGCGTGTTATCTCGATCGAAACGCTAAACGCGGCGGGCCAACCCGCCACGGTTTTTCCGAGCGGCCAGCCGATGAGCGTCCGCATCACGGTGCGGTTCGCCGAAGCGGTGGAAGATCCCGTGATCGGCATGATGATTCGCACGCGCATCGGCGTCGAAGTGTACGGCACCAACACCGAACTGGAGAAGTTGAAGTTGGGGCCTTGCGCGGCGGGCGACGCTCTGCAGGTGACTTTCGCATTCAAGTGCGAGCTGTGCCCGCAGCACTACACGCTCACCGCGGCCTCGCACGATCCCGACGGCGTCTGGCACGACTGGTTGGAGGACGCGGTGCGCTTCACCGTGTCCGACACGCGCTACACGGCGGGCGTGGCGAACCTGCGCGCGGCGACGAGCTGCGAGCGAATCGGTTAGTGGGGCGAGCTTCTTAGCTAAGCCGGCTGGAAAGCCGGCTTGGCCGCCAGGAAAGGCGGCCCCACTAGTTAGAACGAAACGCGGAAGCTGAACTCCGCCGAGCGTGCGCCGCCGGTCTGGAACAACGGCGGCAGACCCGTGTTCGGTGTCCCCGTGCCGAGCATCAGGTTTTGCATCGAAGTGGACCGGCCGAACCAGGGGCTGGCGAGATAGGGAACCGGGTCGGCAAACGACGGGTGGTTAAGTACGTTGAAAACGCTGAGCGCCACTTCGGCCGACAAGCGGCGGAAGACCGGGATCGGTCGGCGAATGCTCAGATCCAACTGCGCCAGCCCGTAGCCGGCGATGGCGTTGCGTCCCAGCGATCCATACGTGCCGGAGGCCGGCGGGCCAAACGCGGCGCGATTCAAGCGGTTGTGGCCCGCGACCGTGGGATCGGGCAACCAAAGCGGCTGACCCAATATCAGATTCGGCCGTCCCACATTGTCGAACCCCTGGCCAAGAGACTGCGCGTTGTTTCTGATGTCGATGGGAAATCCGGTGCGGGCGCGGAACGTGCTGCTCAGCGTCCAGCCGGCTATCCACGGCGGAAGGCGTAGCCGCGCCGCTGTGTAAGGAACGCGATAGGAGAACGCCGCGGTCAGAGCGTGGCGAATATCGAAATTCGAGG
>CAZDIZ010000079.1:0-28363 GCA_964505625.1 uncultured Solibacteraceae bacterium
GCGCGCTCCATCTCCCACATGTTGGAGACGCTGCGGACCGGGGTACCGTCCGGCATGCGAAATTCGAAATCGCCGAAGCCGATATCCTTCAACACGAACTGCTCGATACCGGCGCGCATGTTGGCGCCGCGCTTGCTCAGGCAGCGCGCGCCCACCGACCGCGCCATTTCAGCCGCGTTCGGATGCGAGGAGCGCACCAGAATCGGCACGCCCGGCGCGCGGGCTACCACGGAGCGGAGAAAGCGGATGCCGACATCCGGATCGTTGCAGTCCTCCTGGAAGGTGTGCAAGTCGGAGATGACGCCCACCAGCGAGGCTTCGTACTTCTCAAACAGCGCCGCGGCCTCGCCGAATGTGCGCGCCAGCAGCACCTTCGGGCGGACGCGAGTCCGCACCTGGCGGTCGCTTTCGTTGATTCCCTCCGGCACCAGCATGAAGGTGCGCTGCATCAGCGTGGAATACAACTGCGGCAGGATCAGCGAGTAGTGCTCGACGGTGTCTTCCACCACCAGGATGACGCCGATGGAAGCGATGCTCAGGTCGCGATCGACGTTCTGCCGGTCTTCCACCAGCTTCATGATCGATAGCAGAACGTCCGCGCTGCCCTGCCAGGCGAACGTGCGGTCAATGCCCTCGGGCTCGACGCCGCGATACGATTCATCGAACCAGGAACGGTCGAACACCACCATGACCACCGGCAGATCGGCGTTGATTGCCTTCACCTGCCGTCCGAACTCCACCGTGTCCATGTCCGGCAAGTTGCCCGAAACCAGAACGAGGCTGAAACGCTCCTCCCGTAAAATGCGTAGCCCTTCTTTTCCCGACAGCGCCGTTACCACCTGCGGGACATTCTGCAGGTGCAGCAACTGCGATGCGCCGTAGATGTCCTGGGTCAGCGAGTAATCACGGGAGATGCTGAACGACTCATACGGATTCGAGACCATCAGGATGGTGCGGACGCGCCACGCCATCAGGTTGTGCAACCCGCGGAACCGCGGATCATAGGCGTAGCGCAACTGATCGCGAAGATCGGGCGGCTTCACTCGGCCCTCCAGTTCCTGAATTGTCTCGCGACTACCATGCTACCGGTATCCTTCCCAAAAAGCCGCCCCGGAAGAGCCGGACCACGAGACGCGGCTCTTCCGGGGCGGAGGAACACTACACCAGGCCCTGCGCCAGCATGGCGTCGGCCACTTTGACGAACCCGGCGATGTTGGCGCCGGTGACGTAGTCGCCCGGTGCGCCGTATTCCTTGGAGGTTTCGTAGGCGGCGGTGTGAATGGAGGTCATGATGCCCTTCAGCCTGCCGTCAACTTCTTCACGGCTCCAAGTGAGGCGCATCGAGTTCTGCGCCATCTCCAGACCGGAAGTCGCCACGCCGCCGGCGTTGGCGGCCTTGCCGGGACCATACAGAATCTTCGCTTCGCGGAAGATTTCCACGCCGTCCGGCGTGGTCGGCATGTTGGCGCCTTCGCCTACCACGTAGCAGCCGTTCTTCACCAGTTGCCTGGCGTCCTCGCCGCTGATTTCGTTCTGCGTGGCGCTCGGGAAAGCGCACTGCGCCGGAATATCCCAAGGTTTGCGGTTGTGGAAGTACTCGGCCTTGGGGAACTTCGCGGCGTACTCGCGAATGCGCCCGCGGCGGCTGTTCTTCAGGTCCATCACCCAGGCCAGCTTCTCGGCCGAGATGCCCTCGCTGTCGTAGATGGTGCCGTCGGAATCCGACAACGTGATGCACTTGGCGCCCAACTCGTTCAACTTCTCCACGGTGTACTGCGCCACATTGCCCGAACCGGAGACCAGGCAGGTCTTGCCCTTGAAATCCTCGCCGCGCGTTTTGAGCATCTGCTCGCAGAAGTAGACGCAGCCGTAGCCGGTGGCTTCGGGCCGGATCAGCGAGCCGCCCCAGGCCAGGCCCTTACCCGTCAACACGCCCGTGAATTCGTTGCGGATGCGCTTGTACTGGCCGAACATGTACCCGATTTCGCGGCCGCCCACGCCGATGTCGCCGGCGGGCACGTCGGTGTCGGCGCTGACGTGCCGGCACAACTCAGTCATGAAGCTCTGGCAGAAACGCATGACCTCGGAGTCCGATTTGCCTTTCGGGTCGAAGTCCGAACCGCCTTTCGCCCCACCCATCGGAAGCGTCGTCAGCGAATTCTTGAACACTTGTTCGAAAGCGAGGAACTTCAGGATGCCGAGGTAGACGGTCGGGTGGAAACGGATGCCGCCTTTATACGGGCCGATGGCACTGGAGAATTGAATGCGGAATCCGCGGTTGACTTGCACGCGGCCCTGGTCGTCCTGCCAGGGAACCCGGAACATTACCACACGTTCCGGTTCAATCAACCGCTCCAGGATCCGCGATTCCACATACTCCGGATGCCGCTCCAGCACCGGAGCGATGGAACGGAGAACCTCCGTGACGGCTTGCAGGAATTCCGGCTCGCCGGCGTTCCGCTTCCGTACGGTCTCAAAAATCTGGTCAATGTAACTCGACGTGTAGGATGTGCTCACATACTCTCCTTGTTCTCGGTAAACTCGTTGCTGCCATCTTTCAGCAGTAATTCCAGAAAACCCTGTACGACGTGACTGAACTTTCGCCCGCGGCGGTGCAGAAGCGCCAGCGGGCGCGTGATTTCGGGATAGAACGGAACGGCCGCCAACCGTCCCGCCTGAAGCTCCGCCTGCATGGCGCGGCGCGGCAGAATACTCACTCCGGTGCCCAACGCCAGCGCTTCCTTGATCATCTGTATGTTGTCGAAGTGCATGCTCACCTCGACTTCAACACCCTGTTCGCGCAGGAAACGATCGATGGCGCGCCGGATGGGAAGATCCGGATCGAAAGCGACGAACGGTACCCCTTGCAGGTCCGCCGCCCGCAGTGAGGCGAGACGTGACAGCGCGTGCGACGGCGCCAGCGCTACCACCATGGGCTCGCGGCGCCAGGAAGTGGCCGTTATGTTGCGGACGGGTTCCGGGTAGCTGACAATGCCGATGTCGGCCGTGTCGGCGGCCACCGCTTCGTAGATCTTGTCAGGCCGGAGGTACTCGACGCTCAGACATGCCTGCGGCCAGCGCGCTTCGAATTCACGTTGCAGTTCCGGTATATCGGTGAGCCCAACCGAATAGATGCAGGCCAAACGAACCGTACCCTCCACCTGAGCCCGAAACTCGTCCAGATCGGCCCGCAGGCGTTCCTCGCGGCGCAGCACCTCGCAGCAGAAGCTCCAGTAGATGCGCCCGGCGGGTGTGATGCCGGCCGGACGCGTGCTGCGGTCCAGCAGGGTCACGCCCAGGTGCTTCTCCATTTCGTGCACGCGCTGGCTCGCGGCGGATTGGCTGAGTCCGTTCATTTCGGCGCTGCGGCTGAAGTTTCTGGTCCTGGCGATATCCCGGAACAGCCGAAGGTCTTCGATGTCCACGGCTAGCAATCCTCCCGCCTCATGCGTGCCGCGCCGCCGTTGTTCTCGCGGCCGCCACGCGGCCGATCGCCAAAAGGTGAGCCGCTTTGCGCATATTCACGCGGTGCTCGACGGACGCGGCGAGGATTTCCTGGAAGCAGCGGCGCATGGTGCTTTCCAGTTCCCGCTCCACGCCGGCTTCGTTTTGCCGCGACGCGAAGTGGAAGACCGCCGGCCCGCAAGCGTTGCACAGCAGATCCGGAATGAGGAAGATGTCCTTGGCTTCGAGAATGCGGTCGGCGCCGGAAGTGAGCGGCGTGTGCGCCGCCTCGGCCACAATCCTGGCCTGAATCGCGGAGGCGTTCTGGCAATGGATTGAGTTCCCCAGCGCCGCGGCCACCAGAACGTGGCACTCCGCCGCCAGCAACTCACATTCGGTGATCGGTTCGCTGCCCGGGAATCCCACCACCGATCCGCTCCTGGATTTGTGCCGGATCAACTTCTGAACATCCAGGCCGCGTTCGGCGTAAATGGCGCCGCGCGAATCGCCCGCGCCCACAATCGTGGCCCCGGCGGCGGCCAGCAGTGCCGCTGCCGCCGAACCCGCCGCGCCGAAACCTTCGACGGCCACGCGCGCGTTCCGCAGCGGAATACGCAGGTGCTCGCAGGCGGCCGCGACCGCGTGAAATACGCCGCGCCCGGTGGCCTCGCCGGTCAGCGGCACCTCGTGGCAAAGCGGATGCGGCAACTCCGCCGACGCCACGCCCTGCGCATCCACGGCCACGCCGCAAGCACCTCCACCTAGCGGGATGCCGAGCAGAGCCCACTTCCAGGTCATTCGCATGGCCAGCGCCTTCACGCCGTCCATCGTCACGTCGGGACGGTAAAGGACACCGCCCTGCACGGGCCCGCGCCAGCCATTGTGCCGGACCTCGAAGGCCGCGCACGAACGTGTTTCACCGCCGTTCATCCGCACGGGCACGCGGATCTCCCGGACCTCGTCGGGCGCGCGCATCGCGGTCCGCAGGTCCGCGGACAATCCGAGCGCGTCCGCGCTTTGCTCGAAGGCTTCCAGCGCGAGATCGTAAGCGCTCTTCCGGCCCATCAGTTCGCCAACCAGATGCGTACCCTCCTCGGTGGATCAGCCGCTCACGCACCACGATCCCGCGCCACTGTTGCACGTCACTGGCCATCATTCAGAAATTGGAATTTGCAGCGCGATTGAATCAGCACGGCTAATAACTAGGGGAGTGGTTGTACCAAAAGGGGTGTACCAACGCGAAGCGGGTGTACGATATGGGGCAGTGCGCGTCAGTCTTTGCGGATGCCGTATTTCTCCATCCGGTAAATCAGCGTGCGGCGGCTGATATCCAGATAGCGCGCAGCCTGCGTCTGGTTCCACGCGAATTTCTTCAACGTCCGGACGATGAGTTCGCGCTCCACGTTCTCCAGGCTGAGACCCTCCGCCGGCAGGTCCGTGTACACTTCGTTCACGGCCGTCCGCTGCCGCTGCAGGTGTTCCGGCAGGTCCTCGACGGTGACCTCGTTGCCTGGCGACAGCACCACGATCCGCTCCAGCACGTTTTCCAGTTCGCGTACGTTTCCCGGCCACCCATGACCGGCGAAACAAGGCAGTAGCGACTCGGGCAGGCGCAGATCCGTCCGGCCATGTTTCCGCCTCGCCGCGGCGAACAGGTACTGCACCAGGTCCGGAATGTCTTCGGAACGCTCGCGTAACGGCGGAAGCTCCAGCGGGATCACGGCCAGGCGGTAGTACAGGTCCTCCCGGAATGAGCCGGCTTCGACCATGGCCTTGAGGTTGCGGTTCGTCGCGGCCACAATCCGCACCGACACCTTGCTCGATTCGGTGGCTCCGACCTTCTCGATCTCGCCGTGCTGGATCAGACGCAGTATCTTCACCTGCAGTTCGAGCGGCAGTTCTCCGATCTCGTCCAGGAACAACGTGCCGCCGTCGGCGAGTTCCACTTTTCCGCGCTTGTGTGCAACAGCGCCGGTGAACGACCCGCGCACATGCCCGAACAGTTCCGATTCGAGCAGTCCCTGCGGAATCGCGCCGCAGTTGATGGTGACGAAGGGACCGTCCTTGCGCCGGCTATTACGGTGGATGGCCTTGGCCAGCAGTTCCTTGCCCGTTCCGGTCTCTCCGCATAGCAGCACCACGGAGTCCGTGGGCGCCGCCCGCGCGGCCATTGCGAGAACTCGCAACAACGGCCTGGCTTTTCCGATGATGTCCTCAAAGCCGGGGTTCTCTTCGCGCGGCTCACGATGATTGAGCGCCCGCTCTACCATCGGCAGCAGCGCATCGAAGTCGACCGGCTTGGTGACGTATTCATATGCACCGGCCTTTATCGCTTCCACCGCGTTTTCGACGGTTCCGAAGCCGGTGACAATGATGACGGGCGTCTCCGGGCGCAGCGAGCGTGCCCGCCGCAGCAGTTCCATGCCGGACATCTCCGGTAGCCGCAGCGCGGTCAACACCAGAGCCGGCGCCGACTCTTCCAGGATTCGGAGCCCCGCCGGTCCATCGGCGGCAACGCAGGTCTCGTAACCCGCCGCTTCGAACCGTATTTGAGCGACGCACCGCAGGCTCTCGTCGGCATCAACCACAAGGATGGTCTTACGGCTCATGCCGAGCCCCCATGGGGCCCCGGCATTGCACGCACAGCGTCATCCGGCCCGTCCTTGTTCGATTGCAGCGCCATCGAGATCCATATCGCCGCGTGAGAGAGTTCGCCACGCCAAAACCCGAACCTCTACGTATAGCACGAGTGTTTCACGCTTTCCCCTGCACGGTGCACTTCGCTCTTGTTCACCGCGGAAAGAGGCGATAGCATTGGCACAGAGGTGAGGCATGGATGCGGCGGATGACGACCCTCCTCCTTTTGTTGACAAGCGGAGTCCAGCTCACCAGCAACCCCTGGATATCATCGAGTTCCTACCCGGCGCCACCTTCGTGATTGATCTGAGCGGAGGTGTCGTCGAGTTGCCAAATGCCTGAGGTGACGCCGGAGGGGCTGCGTTAGGAGATGCGCAATGAAACGATCGGTGCGAGTTCTACTGTTTGGATTCGTGCTGGCGTCGGCGGTGCTTTGTGCCGCCAACGCTCCGGCACCGCTACTGGGTGACGGCAAGGCGGTGGACTGGTGGTTTGTGTTCAAATTCAACGCCAAGACGCTGCCGAAGTGCCCGAGTGGGGATGAGCGCACCTGCCCATTCGGAGGCGAAGTTCAGAAAACGGCCAAGTACAAAAACTTCGGGCAGCAGTGGGCCGTGGCGAGTAGCCTGAACGGCAAGCTGACGGCGGGCCCGGGATGTGTCGGCGATTCGACGTCCGATCCAGTGGGAGCAACGTTCAACCAGATTTACAACGGCGACCTCTACTACGTGGTCTGGAACGATCAGTTCTACGGCGATCCGTTGCCGACCAAGGTTAAGCCGGCGGGGCATGCCAAAGGCGTGCTCGCCTGGGACAAGGACGGCAATGGCATAGTGATGCAGGTCTCGACGCCGTCATGGCCAGGAGCGGGTAGTGCAAAGCACCCCCGCCAGAACGAAGGCAACTCGCTCGGGTGCATCAAGCAGAACAACAACGTCCTGGTGAGCCAGCATTTCTTTTCGCTGAAGCTCTCGCACAGCGATGTGGTGGCGGTGCTCGAAGGGATGCGGAATGCGAATGTGGTGACCAAACCGTCACTCGAGCAGATCGCGAACAATGGCGGCCCGGAGGACATCCGGAATTTAGTGAACAGTCTGGGCGACGGGCCGGGAAAAGGCACTCTGAGCAAGAGCACGCTGTCGACGGGCGTCATCTTGATCTCGAAGCCGTCGAGCCTGAACGTCCCATCATGGCAACTGGTGTCGGCCGCGCTCGATGGCGAGCCGCTGCGGGCGGCGACATGGTGGGCGAAACCGAAGATTCCATCAACCAGCGACAAGACCAGGATCGGATGCTGGGACCCGTCGCTACCCGCTCCCGGTGGCGTCGAGATCGCCATCACCGGGCAGTGGAACGGCCAAGAGATCGGTCTGCAAGGCGCCGGCAACTCCGGCGGCAACCACGCCAAGGTCGGAGTTTCGACGGGCGGGAAGAAGTACACGATCTTCGGCGATCTGAACCAGCAGGGCTCCCTCAAAAAGCCGAACTGCGACAGCAGCCAGAATGGGCGCGGTGGACTGTTCTTCGCGGTCGAACAAGAGGAATTGCACACGAGCGTCAGCGCGCTCATCCGGGGCAAGAGCGCGCCGAAGAAGTTGAAGTGAGCGCGGCGGCGAGAGTCACCGCATGGTCCACTTCGCTCTTGTTCACCGCGAAAAGAGGCGATAGCATTGACTCAGAGGTGGGGACGTGGATGCTAACGAAGGCGAACCTTCTCTCGTTGCCGGCAAGAATGGCCTGGCCCGCCAGCAGTTGCTGGATATCATTGATTTCCTACCCGACGCCACTTTCGTCATTGATCTGAACAAGCGTGTCGTCGCTTGGAACCGGGCGATGGAAGAACTGACCGGGGTGTCGAAAGCGGACATCATCGGCCAAGGCGATTACGCATACGCCATTCCCTTCTATGGCGAGCGCCGGCCGATTCTGATCGATCTGGTGGTGGACCCCGATGCGGCATCGGAAGCTAAGTACGCTTACGTACAGCGAGACGGACAGAGACTTGTCGCCGAAGCCTACGTTCCGTCTGTCAACCACGGGAAGGGCGCCTACCTTTGGGGTGTCGCCTCGCCGTTGTTGAATTCGGCTGGCGAACGTTATGGAACCATCGAATCGATCCGCGACGTTACGTCTCGAAAGATGGCGGAGGACGCCATGCGGAACTCGGAGGCGGAACACCGCGCGCTATTCGATGGCGCGGCGATTGGCGTCTTCCGGACCACCGTGGGAGGACGGCTGGTCGACGTGAACCGCGCCTTCGCCAGGATCTTTGGCTACGCGAGCCCGGAAGAGATGATCAGCTCGGTGAGCGATGTCGAAGCAGATCTCTACGCCGGGCATCCGCCGCGATCGGAAGTCATACGCGAACTGAGAGAACGTGGACGGATTCGCATGGAGCGGGAATTCCGCACCCGCGACGGCCGCAGAATCTGGGGAGCGCTCGACGTGCAACTGCCACAGGATTCAGACGGTGAATCTTCGCACGTGATCGGCTTCTTGGAAGACATTACCGAGCGCGTGCAGGCCGAGAAAGAGCGGCGGCGCGCCGAACAGCAACTCCTGGACATCATCGACTTCCTGCCCGATGCCACCTTCGTGATTGATCTGAACAAGCGCGTGATCGCCTGGAACCGGGCGATTGAAGAGATGACCGGCGTGTTGAAAGTGGACATCATCGGCCAAGGCGATTACGCTTATTCCGTTCCGTTCTATGGCAAGCGTAGGCCGATCCTAATTGACCTGATCGGGACTGAGGCCACACCCGCGGAGGCTCAGTACGACCGGTTGGAGAGACACGGCAATCGCCTTGTCGCGGAAGTGTATCTTCCTTCCCTGCGCGGCGGAACGGGCACCTGGGTTTGGTGCACGGCTTCTCCCCTGCTCGACCAATCGGGAACCCGCTACGGCGCAATCGAGTCGGTCCGCGACATTACGGAGCGAAAGCGAGCGGAACAGGCGTCGCGTGACAGTGAGGAGCGCTACCGTGCCTTGTTTCTCCACAACCCGTCAATGTTCTTCACCTTGAGCGCCGATGGTGAAGTACTCGCGGTCAATCAGTTCGGAGCCAGCCAGCTTGGCTATACCATCCAGGAGTTGGAGGGGCAGTCCGTATTGAAGGTAATCTACGAGCCGGACCACGACACCGCAAGAGGCCATCTGAATGCCTGCCTGCAGGATCCATCGAGGGTCCACAACTGGCAGTTCCGCAAGATCAGAAAAGACGGAGCTGTTATCTGGGTGGAGGAAACGGCCCGCGCGGTTGTGGGACCGGACGGGACCACGAATGTGTTGGTGGTCTGCCACGACATCACCCAGCGCAGACAGGCACAGGAGGAGAGAGGAAGGCTGCAAGAGCAGCTTCAGCAGGCACAGAAACTGGAGAGCGTGGGACGTCTGGCCGGCGGGGTGGCGCACGATTTCAACAACCTATTGACCGTTATCAACGGCTACGCCGACCTGGCGTTGAGGCAACTAAGAGGTGGCGACCCGCTGTTCGGGCAAGTAGAACAGATACGCAAAGCCGGCGAGCGAGCGACGGATCTGACTCAGCAACTGCTGGCCTTCAGCAGGAAGCAGATCATACGGCCGCAAGTGCTCGACTTGAATTCGATTGTCAAAGAAAGCCGCAAGATGTTCGAACGCATAGTGGGCGAAGACATCGAAGTGGTGACAGTGCTCAGTCCGTCGCTAGGGCTGGTGAAGGCGGATGAGGGCCAAATGCACCAGATCCTGATGAACCTGGTGGTCAACTCCCACGATGCCATGCCGCGAGGCGGGCGGCTTATCATCGAAACTGCAAACGCCGAACTGAGCCAGAATGATGTGGCGGCGGGGAACGGCGAGAAACCGGGGCAGTACGTTCTACTGCGTGTAACCGACACGGGAACAGGAATGGACCCCGAAACCCTGGAGCACCTGTTCGAGCCTTTCTTCACAACGAAGACAAAGGGCCAAGGAACTGGGCTTGGTCTTTCCACGGTTTACGGAATCGTCCGTCAGAATGGAGGCTTGATACGCGCGGACAGTTCCGTTGGAAAGGGGACGGCTTTCCAGATCTATTTGCCTCGGACCAGCGATTCCGCTGTCGCGGAGCGAGTCGTTGAAGCAGGCCCCAAACCGCTGCGCGGAGGAGAGACGATCCTGGTGGTGGAAGACCAGGAGGACGTCCGCAAGCTGACCATAGAAATGCTCCGAAGTCACGGGTATCGGACCTTGGGCGCCGCAAATGGCGGCGAAGCGCTGCTATTAGCTGAGCGGTATCCGGAACCCATCCACCTGATGCTGACCGATGTTGTCATGCCAGGGATGACGGGAAAAGAACTCGCCAATCGCTGGCTGTCATTGCGGCCCGAGACGGCGGTGCTGTACATGTCCGGCTATGAGGACGAAACCATCGCGAACCAGGGAGTACTTGAATCAAACGCAACATGCATCCTCAAGCCATTCACACGGGACGCCTTGGCTGCCAAAGTGCGCGAAGTCTTATCCGCGTGACGCGGCGATGGGATGGTGGGCGCGACAGGACTCGAACCTGTGACCTCCTGCGTGTGAAGCAGGCGCTCTAACCAACTGAGCTACGCGCCCGAACTGCGTGGGGCTTCGGAGTCCTTCGCCGCCGTTTCCGGCGCTTCGTTGGGTCCGAATTCGCTATTATAGCAGTAATGGCCCAGCGGGATACAATAGAGGCCCCGCAGGTCGCTGGGTCCAAGCTCGGACAACTCGAAGCGAACCTGGCGCTGGCGATTCGCGGCAAGCCGGAAGTGTTGCGCCTGAGTTTGGTCTGCCTGCTCGCGCGCGGCCATCTGCTCATTGAAGACGTTCCTGGCGTCGGCAAAACCACGCTCGCTCAGGCTCTGGCGCGTTCGGTGGATTGCGGCTTCCATCGCCTGCAAGCCACCAGCGACATGCTGCCCAGCGACATCCTCGGCGTCACCATCTACAACGCCCAGAAGCAGGACTTCGAATTCAAACCCGGCCCCATCTTCACGAATTTTCTTCTGGCCGACGAAATCAATCGCGCCACGCCGAAAACGCAATCGGCGCTGCTGGAGGCCATGAACGAACGCCAGGTCACCATCGACGGCCGCCCCTATCCGCTGGCCGAACCGTTCATGGTGATGGCCACGCAGAACCCGGTGGAGCATCACGGCACCTATCCGCTGCCGGAATCGCAACTGGACCGTTTCTTGATGCGCCTGCGAATGGGGTATCCCGACAACGCGAGCGAACGCGAGATTCTCCGCAATCCGGATACGCCCGGCGCGCTCAGCGTGGCGCCGGTGATCACCGCCGCGGACGTGCTCCAGTTGCAGCGCGCCGTGCACGGCGTACGCGTCGACGACGCGATTGTCGATTACCTGATGCGGATCGTGGAGCACACGCGGACGCACGAAAGCCTGGCGCTCGGCGTCAGCCCGCGCGGTTCACAGGCGCTCTATCGCGCCGCGCAAGCGCTGGCGCTGATCGAAGGCCGCGACTACGCGCTCGTCGACGACGTGAAGCGCCTGGCCGTACCGCTGTTCGCCCATCGCGTTGTGATCAACAGCCGTGTCGCGCTCGCGCAGCGTTCGACAGAAACCGCCGAGCGCATTTTACAGGACATCCTCGCGCTGATCGAGGTTCCGCTCTGAGAAAGCCGTCTTACACACAATGAGAACCGCAATCATCGGCCTGCCCATGACAGGCAAGACATCTTTGTTCACCATCCTGACCGGCGTGCATGAAGCCGCGCGCATGGGAACGCTAGAAGCGCGTCTGGGCATGACCAAAGTGCCGGACGCGCGCCTGGACGCGCTCGCCGAGCTTTATCAACCGCCCAAGGTCACGCACGCCACTGTTGAATACCTGGACTTCCCCTCCATCTCCAAGGAAGCTCTGCGCGATCCGAGCTATCTGGCGAGCCTGCGCGTGGCCGACGCCCTGGCGCACGTGGTGCGCGTGTTTGAAAGCGACACCGTGCCGCACGAAAAAGGCACCGTCGATCCGCTGCGCGACATCGAAGACGTCGATATGGAATTGATCGTCAGCGACATGGTGGTGGTCGAAAAGCGCCTGGAACGCCTGGAGAAGGATCGCAAGAAGATCAAGGATCCGGAACTGGATCACGAAGCCGCACTGCTGGCGCAGGCCAAGGCGCTGCTCGATTCCGGCAAGCCTCTGCGCGGCCTGAAACTCAACCCAGAAGAAGAAAAGCGTCTGCGCGGATTCCAGTTCCTTTCGCAGAAGCCCGTGCTGTTCGTGCTGAACCTGGGTGAAGGCGATGCGCCGCGCTTGCGCGAAATCGAAGCCGAATATCGCGCGGGCGCGCTCGCGGGCCGTCCATCAACCGCGGTGGCCGCGGTGTGCGGGAAGATCGAAGCCGAACTCGCCGAACTGCCTCTTGAAGAAGCCGGCGATTACCTGGAGAGCTACGGGCTCAAGGAGTCCGGCCTGGAGCGTCTGATTTCGGCCACCTACGCGCTGCTGGGCTTGATGAGCTTCCTGACAGCGGGCGAAACCGAAGTGCGCGCCTGGACCATTCCAATGAACTCGACCGCGGTGAAGGCCGCCGGCGCCATTCACACCGACTTCGAAAAGAAATTCATCCGCGCCGAAGTGGTCAATTGGAAAGCGCTGATCGAACACGGCGGCTATCCCGGCGTCCGGGAAAAAGGCCTGCTGCGACTGGAAGGCAAGGAGTACATCGTCAAGGACGGCGACGTACTCGTCATCCGCCACGGTTAGCTGTCGCTTTTGAGCATCTCTTCCCAGCTCATTTCGCGTTTGCGGTCGATGGCCAACCGGCCGAGCAGCGAAGTGAACGTGCTGTCGCAAGCGTCGAATGCCATGTTGAACGGCTTCTTTTCGGCGACGGCGCGCAGGAACGCGTCAACGGCGGCCGCGGTGACGTCGCCTTTCGAATTGACTCTGACGTCATCGCCCACGCCGCGATGCCACTTGTAGTATTTACGCTCGGTTTCGAGGATTCCTTCCGAACCGAAGAATTGCTCCTTCACGTCCCAATACTGCTTGGCGGCAAGCTGCGTGGCGGCCAGGTAGCCGTGCATGCCGTTGGGATACTCGAAGGTGACGTTCAGGTGGTCCATGTTGTCACCGTACTTGCGGAAGCGGCGCCCGCCCGTGCCCATGGCCTTCACCGGATGCGCGCCGATGAACCAGTTGAGCACGTCCACGCCGTGGCAATCCTGCTCGACGATGATGTCGCCCGAAGTCTCGCGCCACGCGCCCCAGTGGCGCACCTTGCGCTCCTCGACCGGGTACGGCGACTGGAACGTTTTGCCGCTCACCCCGCCGAGAATCCAATCACTGCGCATCAACAGCAGCTCACCCAATTGGCCCGAGCGCAGGATTTTCTCCGCGGCCAGGTATTCGGGACTGAAGCGTTGCTGGAATCCGAAGGCCACTGCCTTCGAGCGATCCATCTGTTCGGCGGCGCGCAGCAGGCGCTTCACTCCGGCCACGCTCGCGCCGGCGGGCTTTTCACAATAGATGTGCTTGCCCGCGCGCGCGGCGGCTTCAAAGTGCTCCGGATGCAGGTAAACCGGTGTGGCGATGAAGACGGCGTCGATGTCCTGCCGCGCCAGCAGTTCGTGAAGGTCCTTGAAAACCTGCGCGGTGGCGGCGGCCGGAATCTTGGTCTTGGCTTTGTCGATGCGATCCGGAAAGACATCGCAAATAGCCGCCAGACGCGCCAGTGAATTCGCGGCGAACATGCCGCCCACATAACTCCCGCGCCCGCCGGTGCCGATGATACCCACGCTCACGGCCGAATTGGCCTGACTGCCGAACGCCGCGGCGGCGCTCAATCCCGCCAACGCTCCACGCCTGCTGATTGCACTCATAGTCTCTCCTCGCGCACGAACTTCCATGATATCTCCGCGGCACCGGTCCGTCGCCCCGCCAACAAAAAAAGGGCCACCCGGATGGGCGGCCCTTTGAGGGGAACTACAGCTTTGTTACCAGTTCAAGTGCATCGCCAGCTTGATGAACCGAGGCAGATTGCGCTGCGTCGGATCCAACTGGCCGAAGGTGGTACTGGTGAGATCGGTGGACGCGATCCTGGCGAACCAGGGATGGTTCATCATGTTCACCATCTCGAAGCGGAACTGCAGCTTCATGGTCTCGTGAATCGGGAAGTACTTCATGAGCGAGCTATCCCAGTTGTTCATGCCGGGACGGCGCACGTCGCTGAAGTAGTAAGGGTAGTTCCGCAGCGTGTAGCTGGCTTGCTTGCCGATGCGCTTCCCGCTCGCGTCGTTCCAAAGCGAGGTATTGAACCACTGCGAACGCGTCGGATTGTCCAGTTTGGCGCTGCCGGCAGTCACCTGCAGGTTGTTCGGGTAGTCCACAACCCAGCCCGACTGCATGGCGAGATTCACGTTCACCTGCCAACCGCCCACAATGTAGTCCACCACGGTGGGCAGACTGTTGGCGTACGCGCGCCCCTTGCCGAACGGCAGTTCGTAGATGCCCGCAAACGCGAACTTCTGCGGAGCGTCGATTTCCTGCGTCGACTCCTTCACCAGCGGCGTGGCTTCGTAGTTGGTGACGCCGGCGAAGTCCTGGTCGTTCAGAGGACGAGTCTGCTCCAGGTTCTTGCCGATGCCGTAGTTGGCCAGGAAGCTCAACCCTTGCGAGAAGCGCTTGGTGACCTTGAGACTCATGCCGTGGTATTGGCTTCTGCCGATCGGCACTCCGTACAGACTCGCACCCGTGTACTGCGGGAAAGCCGTCAGCAGCGTGCCGCGAGTAATCGTCGCGGCGTTCAAAGTGGAGTTGTTCGGAATCTGGCCCGCCAGGGGATTGGCGATCTTGGTGGTGTAATACGAAGACGCCTGTCCCATTTGCGAGGCCGGGATGTAGTTCAGGTTGTAGCTCCTGGAGCCCACACCGTCGGTCTGCGCCACCAGATTGCGCGAAGTGTTGCCCGCGTAGCCGATTTCAAACAGCATGTTACCCGGCAGTTCGCGCTGAATGTCGAACGAATACTGGTGCGAATACGGCAGCCCACGGCTCCGAAGATAGGTGGAAACGGACTCGCCCAGGAAGCTGGACGCGCCACTGCTGGATCCGATCGGGTCGAGCAGCTTGCTGTTGGCGTAACCGATGAAGGCGTTGCTGATCGACAAGCCAGCCAGCGGAGTCAAGTCGCCGTCGTTGGATACGATGGCGCCCGTGGTCCGGCTGAAACCGCTGGTGGAGCCAGTGTCGTTCACGCCCAGATAATAGAGGCCGTAGCCGCCACGCAGCACCCACTTCTCACCGATCTTGTACGCCACACCGATGCGCGGCTGCCAGTTGTTCTTGTCGGCATCGATCAGCGTGGTGGGCACGCCGTTCACGCCGGAGAACATGACGGCCCCCGTCAAATTCAGCCCGGAAACCTTGCTGGCAATCGGGCTGGCCGCGTTGAAGTCCAGACCCTGCACCTGGCGGTTGAACCGCTCGGCGTTGCCGGTCTCCACGTCCCAACGCAGACCGACGTTAATGGTCAGGCGGGAGTTGACTTTCCAGTCGTCCTGGACGAAGCCGGCGTAGTAGAAGTGACGATATGCCGTATCGATGTTCTTCTCGATGCGCGTGTTGGAGTCGCCACCGACCGGATAACCCAACAGGAAGCTGGCAAAGGCGTCGCCGGCGTCGCTGCTGGACTGCGTCGCGTTCTTCTGCGTCCAGGCACGGGAGAACTTATAGTAGCCGGACGGGTAACCGCGCGAGTAGTTGATCTTGTTGTACTGGCGCAAGTCGGCGCCGAACTTCAGTACGTGGCGTCCAATCACCTTGTTGAAGTTTGGCTGGACGCTGTAAGTATCCTGCGTATCGGGACCCGCTGCTTCCGAGCCGACGCTCTGGTATTGGTCGCTAAAGTTGAATTGCGGGAACTGGCTCCGCGCGATCTGGGATGTGATGACGCTGGAAATGCCGAGTTGCGACGGATTGTAGCCCGCGCCGAGCGAGCTGCCGCCCGTGGATTCCCAACGGTTCACGCCCACACGCAAGTCGAAGGTCATGGTCGGCGTAATGGTCGACGTCCAGTTCATCATGACGTTGCGGCCATTGCGCAGCAGCGGCGTGTTGCCGCTGGGCTCCGCCACGTTGTCCATGCCGAATACGATGGCGCGGAACTCCTGGAACGGGTTCTCGTTGTAACGGAAGAACACGTTGTTTTTGGAATTCACAACGAAATCCGTGCGGCCCACGAACTGATCGAAGCTCGCCATCCACATCGACGGGAACGGATAGTTGTTGGCGTGCGTGTACTGATTGCCCGAGCTGGAAGGCATTGGATAGTAGCTCATCACCTTCGTCGCTACCGGATCGATCCGGCTGCTCGGGATCTTGTTGCCCGCAAACGGCTGCCGAATGCCGTCCGCGGTCGTCGTGGTGGGGTCGTAAATCAGGATCGAATAAGGATTCGAACCCGACACCCCCTGCAACCCGCTGAAGTCGCCCGTGCGCATTTCCGCTGTCGGGAACGTCTTCACATCGGGGTCGGCCGAGCGCTGCCGCATGCTTTCCCAACTCAACATCCAGAACGCTCGGTTCTTGGTGTTCACTACTTTCGGAATGACGAACGGACCGGAAGCCATGGCACCGAACTGGTTGATGTGATTCGGCGCCTTACGGCCGTTCGGGAAGTACTGCCCGCCAACCGTCATCGGCTGATTCATCTCGCTCTGGTTGGCGTTCAACTTGTCGTTCTGGAAGTACTCGAACGCCGTGCCATGGAAGTCGTTGCCGCCACCCTTGGTGACGATGGTGATCACGCCGCCACCGGTACGCCCGTACTGCGAATCGTAGGTGTTGGCCTGTACCTTGAACTCCTGCACCGACTCGGTCGTCGGCACGCTGATGACCGAATAGTCGCCCTGCACGTCGCTAATACCGTCGATCAACATTTCGTTGGTCTTCGCGCGGCCGCCGTTGATTGAAATGCCCGACGTGCCGCCGATATCGAAGGAACGCAGGTATCGGAAGTCGCCGCTCTTGATGACGCCGGATGCCGCCCACGCGATCTGGAATGGATTGCGGCCCTGTGTCGGTACGCTGTTGACGATTTCATTCGCCAACGTCTGCGAACGGCTGGCGGTTTCCGTCTGCAATTGGGAAACGGAATCGCTCACGGTGACGCTGGTCGTCACCTCACCAACTTCCAGCTTTACATCCAGGCGGACGCGTTCACCTGCCTGCAGGATGATGTTTTCACGGATGAACTTCTTGAAGCCCTTGGCTTCAACCGTCATGTGATATTTGCCCGGAGCAAGATACGGGGTCAGAAAGCTGCCCGATTCGTTACTCTGAGCGGATGTTACTGTGTTGGTCGCCAGATTCGTGACGCTCACGGCGGCGCTCACTACAGCGGCGCCGGTCGAGTCCGTGACGGTCCCGGTCAAGCTGGCACGCACTTCCTGGGAAAAAGCAAGGGGAGTGCATAACAGCAGACACAACACAGCTATGCTGAACTTTACCTGAGACAACATTCACTACCTCCTAAAAGTTACTTTTACTGTCTTTGGGCTTCTCCCACCCGTCAGCCAGTATATTGCCGATCTTCAGATCCTGTCAAACTAAGTTGGGGGAAATTGCCACACCAAGTGTGTCAAATGAACCAAACCCGGCACCTCGCCGCACCCACGCTACAATCGGACGATCTTCGACGAAGTCATCCCTTTCAATGCGTTACGGGTGTCCACGATCAGGCGGGAGTTTTTCACCAGCGATGCGTAGTCGAAAGCTTTGTGGTCGGTAACGATGACCACGCAGTCGGCCGAAGCGGCCATCGGCTCCAGCGGTTCAGCATTGATGAACTCGTCTTTTACCTTCAGTGAAGCGACGTACGGATCGCTGTACGTTACGCGCGCACCGCGCTTCATCAGGAGGTGAATGATGTCCAGCGCGGGCGATTCGCGCACGTCGTCGATATCACGCTTGTAAGCCACGCCGGCGATGTGTATGTGCGAACCGCGCAGCGCTTTCGAATAGTCATTCAGCGCCGCGGCCACTTTCTCCACCACGAAGTGCGGCATCTGGCCGTTGATGTAGCCGGCCAGTTCGATGAAGCGCGCTTCGATGCCGGCCTGCTTGGTTTTCCACGATAGGTAGAACGGATCGATGGGAATGCAATGGCCGCCGAGCCCCGGCCCCGGATAGAACGGCATGAAGCCGAAGGGCTTGGTGGCCGCCGCGTCGATGATCTCCCAGACGTTGATGTCCATGTGGTCGCACATCAGCGCCATTTCGTTCACCAGACCGATGTTGATCATGCGGAACGTGTTTTCGAGCAGCTTGACCATTTCGGCCACGCGCGTTGAACTGACCGGCACCACGCGATCGAGCGCCTGCGAATAGAACAGCGCGCCCATGCGCGTACACTCGGCCGTGATGCCGCCCACTACCTTGGGGATGTTCCGGGTTTGGTACTTCGGATTGCCCGGGTCCACGCGCTCCGGCGAAAAGCACAGGAAGAACTCGATGCCGGGCCGCAGGCCTTCCTTTTCAAGCATGGGCAGCAGCAACTCGTCCGTGGTACCTGGATAGGTTGTGGATTCGAGAATGACCAACTTGCCGGCGTCGAAGTACTTCGCCAGTTCCTGGCACGCCGCAACCACGTAACTCATGTCCGGGTCCTTGGTCTTGCGCAAGGGCGTGGGCACGGCGATGTTGATGGTGTCCAGACCGGCGATGTCGGCGAAGTCCGTGGTTGCGCGCAGACGGCCGTCCTCGACCAGCGCGGCCAGTTCGGCCGATGGCACGTCCTGCACGTAGGAGTCACCAGCGTTGACGCGCGAGACCTTGCTTTCCTGCACGTCGATTCCGGTCACGTTGAATCCGGCCTTGGCGAATTCGACGGCCAGCGGCAGCCCGACATATCCCAGGCCGATCACGCCCACGCGCGCCGAATGATCGCGGATCTTCATTTCCAGATTAACCGCCCAGTTACCCGGTTGATTCATGCCGTCCTCCTGTTCACTCTGAATAATAGTACTCGCCGCGAGCGACAATTTCCGCCGGTCCCACCATACTGTATTCTTCCCCGCCCTGTATGTCGAGAGGTCCCGCCGGCGTGATCACGCGCACCGGACTTTCCGCCACCCCACGCAGAATGGCCGCCGCGGCCGCTCCCGTGGAACCGGTTCCCGAACTTAAGGTTTCGCCGGCGCCGCGCTCCCAAATACGCACCTCGACCGTGTGGCGATCCACCGGCCGCACAAACGACACATTAGTGCGGTTCGGGAAGCGCGAGTGGTGCTCGAGCTCCAAACCCATGGCGCGCCAGTCGAAATCGAAATCCTCGACAAAGACGGCGCACTGCGGATTGCCAACGTCCAGGATGGTGGCTTCGCACGTCCCGCCCTTCAAGGTGATCTTCGTGCGCAACTCCTCCGGCTTCCAGCCGATCCGGCCCATGCCCATCTCAAAGGTAAACCGCACGCCGTCACGCGCAATCAATCTGAGGCGCTTCAGCCCGGCGCCGGTCAGGATGCGTATCTCACTTTCATCGACGCCCGCGTCGATGAGCCATGCGGCGGCGCAACGCGTGCCGTTGCCGGAAACTTCGGCGGAGCTGCCGTCGGAATTCAGCAAACGCACGCGCGCATGATGCTCCGCGCCCGGAGTGCGTTCCACCAGATACCAGCCGTCGGCGCCAATGCCTGTGTGCCGGTCGCAGATCGCCCGCGCCACCTGGGCCAGATCGGCCGCCGGAGCGGCTTCGGCCGGAGTAAGTAAGAAGTCGTTTTTTGCGCCGTGCGCTTTGGTATAGGGAATCTTCATGGTCGTCTCTTGTGAATTTCGATTACCGGCGCGTTTTTTTCAGCGATCATTCTGACACAGTCGTAACGTGGGCCGCGGCGCGATGCGCGCACAATAGCCGTCGCAATGCGGTCGCCGGAACTCGTAACCGCCCACGGCTCGCGCAAGAAAAGGTCGGGCCGGGCCGCCGCCGCGTACCAGAACACGGTGTTGTCTTCGTGCAACACGTCGCGATAAGGGATGCCGGCGCGCCGCGCGACATCGGCCAAATCGCCGAAGGTGAGTATCAGTCCCGAACCGGGCCGGTAGTTGGCACGCAGAAATGCGGCCGCCTTTTCGAATGCCGCGCGGCGCCCAGCCGCATTCACCTGCGCTTCTTTCCAGCACACCCAATCGTCGGGTTGCCGCTGGATGAGCCAGTTCGACGCGCCTGCCAACACGACGGCTATGGCCGCCCACGCGCGCGCCCGGCGCGGGACAAGCGCCACCAGTGCGGCCGCGGCGAACGCGGCCAGCGGCAGCACGACGACGGCGTAGCGCGTGTTGTAGTGCGCGTAAGGCCACAGGTGCGGAAGAAAGATCGGAGTGCCGGACGAATAGAGACTCAGCACGTAGAAGATCGGAGCTAGCCCCAGCAGTAGCAGCGGCCACACGGTCCTCTTTAGGAGCGACGCCACAACGCCCAGCCCCCCCACCACAATCAACGGCCAGCCGGCCACGTATCGCGCGGCCACGCCGTAGTAGTAGAACGCTTCGCGCCAGTTGTGGTCACCCGGATAGCGCGTCATGCCTCCTGCGAGCGACCGCTGATAGATCGCCATGGCCGAATACGGGCCGTTGTAGAACTCCAGCGCGTTTCCGTACAACCACCAATTGTGCACCAACCAGTAGATTGGCCCTAACGAAGCAATCGCCGCGAACAGCGTTGCGTGCAGAAAGCGGTGGCGCTTGGACGCCACCAGAAAGTACAAGGCCGCGAACGGGATCGGGAACCAGCCGTCGTAGCGCGTGAGCGCGCCGGCCAGCGCCGCTAGTGCCGCTGCCACGACAGCGCCCGTGGATTGCGTTTCGCGGAATCGCACCGCCGCGCACACTAATGCCGCCAAGCAGGCGAGCATCAGCGGTTCGGTCATGGGTGTCGCCTGCATATAGAGAAGGTTGGGATTGAGCGCGAATAGTGCGAGCGCCGCAAAGCCCGCCGCCGCGCTCGCAAATGCGCGCCGCGCCGCCGCGAACAAAAATGCGGCCGCCAGTGCGAACGCCACCGTCGAAGGAATCACACCGGCCACGCCGCTCCGCCACCACGCATCGCGTTCGGCGAGCGGCATCATGATCAGATGCGGCAGCGGCAGCCACACAGTGCCGATCTGCGAATAGCCCGGCGTGCGCGAGTCCAAAATGCGCCGCGCAATGTTGAGGTGCGCGGCCGCATCGCCGTAGGCCAGGCTGTCTCCGCGCGTAAAGAACCACCACGCGACAGTTCCACCCAGTGCCGCCGCGATGAGCAGCGCCGCCGCCAGTTCAGAAGCGCGTGAAAGCCTGGAACTCTTGGAAGCGGGCATCGATCTCGGCACGAGTCAGAGTCCGGAAGCGGTCCACTCCGAACTGTTCGCAACAGTAACTTCCCATCACCGAACCGTAAATGACAGCCCGGCGCAGGATGTCCGAACCGGCGTCCTGTGACGGATTGTAACCGCATCCGGCCAGGTAGCCGATGAAGCCGCCGGCGAACGAGTCGCCCGCGCCGGTCGGATCGAACACACTTTCCAGCAGATAGCCGGGCGCGACAAAGTAGCCGTCGCGGCGGAACAGCGTAGCGCCGTACTCGCCACGTTTGATCACCAGCGTGCTCGGCCCCATATCGAGAATCTTGCGCGCCGCCTTCAGCAGATTGTTTTCGCCCGAAAGCATCCGCGCTTCACTGTCGTTAATCAGCAAGAAATCCCAAGCGCGAATCGTGGCTTCCAGTTCGGCGCGGAAATCCTTGATCCAGTAATTCATCGTGTCGCCGCCGGCGAACTTGAGCCCGGTCATTTGCGAATGCACACCGCGCTGAAGTTCGGGTTGTATGTTGCCCAGCAGCAGGTAAGGATGCGACTTGTAGCGCTCCGGCAGCTTGGGCTTGAAGTCCGCGAATACGTTCAGATCCGTGCACAGCGTGGTGCGGTCGTTCATGTCGTCCGAATAAACGCCGGACCAGAAGAAAGTCTTACCAGAGGCTCGCTCCAGTCCTTCCAGATCGATACCACGGCCGGCCAGCAGATCGACGTCCTCCTTGGCGAAGTCATCACCCACCACGGCGACGATCGAAACCGGCGTAAAGTAACTGGCGGCAAGAGAGATATAAGTGCAGGCCCCGCCCAGCATCCGATCCACTTTTCCATGCGGCGTCTCGACGCCGTCATACGCTACCGAACCGACAACAACAAGTGACATAGCTCGATTGTAGCTGGCTTGAGACGGTACGTCAGTGGTGTACGATGAATCAACACGGCATCGAACACATGCGCGCAACTTCACAATGGGAACCGATGCAGCGAATCAGTATTGTGATTGGGGCGCTAGGGGCAGTTGCGTTTTTCCAAAGCTATTTCAGATTCACCGTGCCACAAGTGGACTTCGCTGTTCGGACGCTGTGTTGGGTCATTCCGTGGTTCGCGCTCGGCCCGATCCTGCGCCTGCCGGTCTGGGGCCGGCGAATCGGATGTTTCATCGTTGCGCCCGTGCTTCTGCTGTGCGGGTTGATGCTCACCGGCCAGTTCTTTGAAGCTCTTTCTTGGAGCCGGGCGCGTTTGCATGAGTACTCGGCGAAAGCGCATTTCGATGGATACTACGTCATTGTGCACGAAGATTGCGGCGGAGGAGCCACGGTCTCTTGTACCGCCTGGGTCTTTCAGGAACGCGAACTCCTTCCGGGGTTGGCTGCGCGGAGAGCAATCGATAGCAATTACGCCTTCGGGGACGCCCATCCCGAAGCTGTCGGCAAGAATCGCGTTCGGGTCCGGTTCGGGTACACACGTGACGGCCCGCAGGAAAGGATCTACGACCTTCAGCCATTCACGTGGTGACCGCTACCGGCGAGCCGGCCAACGCGCGGGATAGAATGAAATAGAGCCTCGCCGATGCAACTCCGCTGGCGGTATATTCCAGAAGTACTGACGCTGCTGGTTGCGCTATTTGTGCAGTTCAAGCTGGCCGAATGGCTGCTCGCAACCAAGCGCGCGCACAACTCCGAGCGTTTGCGCCACGCCATCCGCATGGCGGCGCTGGTTTGCTGCGTGTGGCTTTTCTTCGGATTCGCTTTCAGCATGCCCGCGCACACCGGAGTGCTTCCCGGTTGGCATTGGCTCACGTTCGTGCGCGCCGGCGCTATGCTCTGGGCCATCTGTTCCATCGGCGCGGTGATCGTCTATCCATTCTGGAAAGGCGTGGAGCGATTCAATCCCGAACGGCGCCGCACGCTCGTCCTGCTGCGCAATACACTGGCCGTGGCGCCGGTGGCCGCCGCGGTCTACGGAACGTTCATCGAAAACAAACGATTCCGCGTGGTCGAAACCAAGATCCCCATCCCGGGTCTGGCTCGCGATCTTGACGGGCTGCGCCTACTGCAATTGACCGACATACACGCCAGCGCGTTTCTGAGCTTGAAGGACCTGGCGCGTGTGGTGGACATGGCCAATGAGACGCGTCCGCATTTGATGTTGGTGACGGGCGACATCATCACGGGAGCCGGCGATCCTCTCGAAGGAAGCATCCAGCAACTGGCCCGGTTGCGCGGCGACGCCGGTGTGCTGGCATGCATGGGCAATCACGAGGTCTACGCCAACGCCCTGGGCACCGCGACGAAGATGGGCCAACGCGTCGGAGTCTCGTTCCTGCGCGGCGAGGCGCGACAGTTGAAATTCGGCGCGGCAACGCTGAACGTCGCGGGAGTGGATTACCAGCGCGTTCGCGACCCCTACCTGGTGGGCACGGAAAAGCTGATAGTTCCTGGCGCGACCAACCTGCTGCTGTCGCACAACCCGGATGTGTTTCCGGTGGCCGCCGGGCAGGGTTGGCAACTGACTTTGGCCGGACACACGCACGGCGGGCAGATCAGCGTGGAAATCCTAGGTGAGAACTTGAGCGTCGCGCGGCTGTACACGCCCTATGTTTACGGCTTGTACCGCTCGGGCGCATCGTCCATTTACGTGTCGCGCGGCGTGGGCAGCGTCGGCGTTCCCACGCGTGTCGGCGCTCCTCCGGAGGTCTCGTTGATCCGATTGTGCGCTATCTGATCGTCAGCGACATTCACGCCAATCTGGAAGCGCTCCAAGCGGTGCTCGCCGATGCGCGCGGCGCCTACGATCAGATTGTCTGCTGCGGCGACCTGGTCGGCTACGGGGCTGATCCGGACGCGGTCTGCGCGTGGGCGCGCGAAAACACTCGAATTGTTGTGCGCGGCAATCACGACCGTGTGTGCGCTTGCGGCGATGGAGTCGAACTGTTCAACGAGCGTGCTCAGGCCGCGGCTGCCTGGACGCGCGCGGCGCTGTCACCGGAAAGCCTCGCATTTCTGCAAGTACTGGAGCCGGGCCCATGCGACATTGAAGGCGCGCTGCTCGCGCACGGTTCACCTCTCGACGAAGACGAGTACATACTCTCGACGTGGGAGGCCACGCGCGTCGCCGCGCGAATCGATCCGGGCGTGTATTTCTTCGGCCACAGCCACCTGCAAGGCGGATATTTGAGCGATTGGAAAGGTGCGCGCGAGATCGAGCGGCCGGCACTATCCGAAAGCGAGCGGACCATCGTGGCGTCGCTCGATCGCTGGTATCTGATCAACCCCGGCGCGGTGGGCCAGCCTCGCGACGGCGATCCGCGCGCGGCTTACGCAATCTACCGCAGCGAGGACCGCGCGGTGACCTACCGTCGCGTGGCTTACGACATCGAAAAAGCACAGGGCAAGATTCTCCGCGCCGGATTGCCCGCGTCACTTGCGGAGCGTCTTGCGGCGGGGCGTTGAACGTTTCTCGGAAGCGGTCATGCGCTTGCCGCGCCGCGCGCGGTGGAAGGTGATGGCGAAGCGGTGCGCTTCGTTGCGAATCGTCTCGATTAAGTGGCGCACGGGTGAATGCTGGTCCAGCTTGATGGGCTCGTCTTCCTGGCCGCGCACGTAGATGATCTCCTCGCGCTTGGCGATGGAAGCCAGCGGTTGATCGGCAATGCCCAATGCATCCAGAGCCTGCGCGGCGGAGGACAACTGCCCGAGGCCGCCATCCACCAGAACCAGCCCCGGCCGCGGCTTGCCTTCGCGCTCCAAACGCGAGTAGCGCCGCGTAATCACCTCGCGCATGGACGCAAAATCGTCGTTCGATTCGACGGTGCGCATGATGAACTTCCGGTAGTCGGACTTCTTCATGCGCCCGTCTTCCCACACCACCATGCTGGCCACAATGTCGGAGCCCTGCGTGTGCGAGATGTCGAAACACTCGATGCGGCGCGGAGGAGTTTCCATGCCCAGCGCTTCGCCAAGCGCTTCCTGAATGGCCTGCGAAGTGGGCTTGAGCACGCGGAAGCGTTGTTCGAAGCTCTGGCGCGCGTTGGTCAACGCTAGTGCCAGCATGGCGCGCTTCTCGCCGCGCTGCGGGGTGTGGATTTCCACCTTGCGCCCGCGCTTCTCCGTGAGCAGTTCTTCCAGCACCTCACGGTCTTCCAGTTCCACTGGCACGTGGATGCGCGATGGGATGTAGCTCTGGTCGCTGTAGAACTGCATGAGCAGTGAGGTAAAGAACTCGTCCGCTTCGTATTCGAAGGCGTCTTCCCAGAAGTACTCGTGGCGATCCACGACGCGGCCGTTGCGCAAATGGAACACGTTGACCGCGGCCAGCGGCGGCTCGGCGTACCCGGCGAAGACGTCTGTGTTGTCGCCTTCGGCGGCGGCCATCTTCTGCTTCTCTTCGACCTCTTCCACGGTCGCGATCAAATCGCGCAGCATGGCCGCGTGTTCGAAGCGCATCTCGTTCGAGGCGCGCTCCATACGGCGGCGCAGATCCACGGCCAGGTCGTGATGACGTCCTTCCAGAAGCAAACGCACATCGTGAACGGCTTCCGCGTACGCTTCGTCGGTTGTCAGCCCTTCCACGCAGGGTCCCAAACAACGGTGTATGTGAAACTCCAAACACGGCTGCGGATGCTTTCGCGTGAGATCGATCTTGCAGGACGGAACCAGAAACCGGCGATGAATGAAGTGCACCAGCCGGTGCGCCAGGCTGCCCGGAAAGTACGGACCGAAATACGTGGCGCCGTCCTTGAGCACGCGGCGCGTGACGTAGACGCGCGGATACTGTTCCGCCGTAAGCTTGATGTACGGATAGGTTTTGTCGTCGCGCAGCAGCACGTTGAAGCGCGGCTTGTACTGCTTGATGAGGTTGTTTTCGAGTGCCAGCGCCTCTTTTTCGTTATCGACCTGGATGTAGTCGATGTCGCGCGCTTCCGAGATCAGTCTGCCGGTCTTGGCTTCGGCGAGCCGGTCGTCGTTGAAGTAGCTGCGTACGCGGTTGCGCAGGCTCTTGGCCTTGCCCACGTAGAGCACCTGTCCATATTCGTCCTTGTAGAGATACACGCCGGGCGCCAGGGGCAACAAGGCGGCTTTTTCGCGTAGATCCATCGGACGGTATAATTTTATTGTGTCACGCGCTCTGATCCTGGCGCTGCTGGCCGCAATGTATGCCGCCTGCGCGCAGCCGCCGAAACAGACTCCTCCCACGGAACCGCCCGAAGAAGACGAGAGCCGCGTCGAGAAGGAGTACACGTTCAATCCCCTGCAAGCGACGAAGGAAATCGCGGTGGGCATCCAGTACTTCAAGAAGGGCAACTACCGCGCCGCGTCGATGCGCTTCGAGACCGCGCTGAAGTGGAACCCCAAGGACGCCGAAGCATGGCTGCGCCTGGGCAACGCGCGGGAGAAGATGCGGGACAAAAAGGGCGCCCGCGAGGCCTGGACGAAGTACGTTGAGTTCGGATCGGCTCCGAAGCAGGTTGAGGAAATCAAGAAGAAGCTAGCCGGCAAGCCGTAGGCGGCTGCGGGCTTTCGATTTCTGGTTCTCCATGGTTTCTAGAATCCGGCGCAGGCCGCGATCCCAGTCCGGAAACAGATCCACATACTGCAACTCGCGGCGAATGCGCGGCGGCACCGGGCACTCTTCCAGGCGAACCGGAATGATGTAGACGTCGTCCAGCGGTTGCCGCGCGGCGCAGTCCAATGCGTAGCGCAGTTCGGCTTGAAAGTGGCCGCGCTTGCCTCCGGCGCGATTAGAAAAACACGGCAGGAAGAAACTGGATATCTCGATGGCCTGCTCGATAGCGCGCGGCCAGTTCTGCCCGGGCAGGAGTTTTTTCTTGTCGAGCCAGGGTTCGTAACCGGCGGCGCGCAGTTGCAGATAGAGGCGGTGAACCAGCGCGTAATCCTCCTCCACGTAGGCCAGGAAGACCTGCGGATTGGTCTGCGGTACGAATTCGAATCGCCCGCCGGGGCTGGGTCGAAACACGCCCAGCCCGTCGATCTCCACCGACGCGCCTTCTTCCAACGACTGCCGTACCAGACGCGCAACCTGCTCACTCGAATTCCACTGCTCGGCGATCATCGCGGCGATCCTCTACTTGCGCCTCGATCGCGCGGCGGGTTTCGCATCGAATCGGAAGTCAGGTTGTCTGCCGGGCGTGAACGTGCCGAGGCCGGGCAATCGCACGGGCACGCCGCGGCGCAGACTCTGCACGATGTCGTGGACCACGCGGCTGAGTTCGTCCGCGGCGGCCGCCTTGCTGACACGTGTGTCGCGAGCCAAGCGCTGGGCGAGGTCGTTCGTCTTCATCCCGCTCGAATGTTAGCAGGCGCTCAACACAACACGTCGCTTTGTGCAACGCCCCAGAGGCTCAAGCCCGTTGATTCTCCAGAGCCTTGCGAAAACCGCAGTGGCGCGAGAAACGCTGTGACCGGAAAACCGCAATCGCTCTTCTGACGGCTCGCCCTACAGCCGTTGCCGGCTCATCGGCGTGCGCAGGCGGTAGTTTTCTCGACCTTCGTACAACGCGCCGCCCAACTTGTAGCGGCGTATCTGTTCGGCGAGATGCGCGGCGCGATCGGCCGACCGCGGATGGCTGCGGAAGTAATCGCCCAATGCCGCGCCCGTCGCGCGAACGGATTCGCCAACCGGCGATTTCGCCATGCGCGGCGCGCGTAGCCAGGAGAGCTGTTCCAGGCGATGGAAAACTCGCACGGCCGCTTGCGGGTTGTAACCCGCCTCCGCCGCCATCCGCACACCCTGTGCATCGGCTTCCTGTTCCTGGTACTTCGAATACTCGACAGCGGCCAGCATGCGGAACATGTCCACCATCTGGCCCGCCGGCGCCGCGTGCAGTTTCTTCATCTTCAATGTGTACTGATAGCGTTCGACGCAGTGCCGCAGATCGACGTGCGAAATCTCGTGTCCCAGGATCGCCGCCAGCTCCGCTTCCGATTCGAGCAGCCCGAGCATTCCCGTGGTGATGT
>CAZDIZ010000080.1:0-18116 GCA_964505625.1 uncultured Solibacteraceae bacterium
TCCGACATTCTGATCCCGGTGGAACCCACGCCCGAAGACGCGCACCTGATGAACTGGCTCGAAAGCGTGCGGGCGCGCAGGCAACCCCACCTGGACGTGGTGGCGGGCGCTTACGCGCAGGTGGGCATCGCCATGGCCGTGATGGCTTACCGCCAGCGGCGCATGCTGACGTTCAACGCCGACACCTGGACGGTGGCCTGACGCGACTACGGGCAACGCAGATCGACCGTCGTATCGGAATCGGAATACGGTAGCAGCAAGCCTTGCGAAGGCACCGTCTGCCCTTTGTCGCGGCTGACGCGCAGAGTGAGCATGCGGCCACGGACGCGCAGGTGCGCGTCCATACGATCAAGGCCGGGCGCCAAGCGCGGCCGGACGCGGATTCCGTTTGGCTGCGGCGTCACTCCGGCCAGATGCGTCACCAGGAACATCAGGATCTCGGCCCAATTCCAGACGATGTAGCTCACCTGCGGCAGTGGCGGCGAGGGGCGTTCGCCGTAGAACTCGAGCCAGGTTCCGGCGCGGGCGCCTTGCACGTTTAGCAGCCAATCGACCCCGCGCCACACCTTGTCCCAGGCACCCATCTCGGCGTAAGCGCGCATGACGAACAACGTCGCAAACGGCCAGGGGCCGGGTGAGTCCGGTTCGGAGGTGACGTCGTAGCGCCCGTAGCCTCCGCCGGTCCAGCGCTGGTTCCAGAGTTTTTCGACGGCCTCCATGGTTTTCCGAGCCAGTTCGCTTGCCGGATCGGCAATGCCGAGCACGAACGGCAGCGCCATGGTGGTGTCAGGATCGCAATACGACACCTTTTCGACGCGCAGCGGCATGCCGGGGGGCATGGCCTGGCGGTCGGGCGGTTCCATGGTCCATTGCGGCTTACCATCCGGCAAGCGCCGCTTGATGAAGCGCCCGTCTTCGATGAGCGATAGCTTCGGATGCGACAACATGGCCTGCTTCATGCGGCGCGACGCTTCGAGCCACCTGGCAGCGGCCGTATTGTCGTTGAGATGACGCGCCAATTCCGAAGCCGCTTCCAAGCCAGCCACGTTCCAGGCCTGATAGGAGAGCTCGTAGCCATCGCGGACGCCGTAGCCCGCGCTGCGTTCCCAAAACTCGCGCTCGTTTTTGACCAGGCCGGTTTCCGGGAAGCTGAAGACGGGGCGCAGAACGAAGTCGGCCACCTTCTGGATACGCGGCCAGTAGGCGCGAATCAGGCGGTCGTTGCCGGTCCAGAGCCAATGTGTGTGCAGGGCGTACAGTAACTCGCCGTTCTGATCGAGTTCGATAATGCTGTCGGGACGGTGGCTGGAAGAATCCACAGTCCGCCCGTCCTCGCCGACGGCGCGCTGAAGGTCGCGTTCGAGGATGGCTTCGCCCACCTGTTCCATGCCGGACAGCGTGGCGCCGCAGGCGACCGCCACCGAGTCGCGGACCCACTCGCCGTTGTACTGCATCGGCCCGGCGTCCATCTTGCCATTAGCGGCGACTGAACAGCGGATGCCTTTTTGCGCTTGCCGGAAAAGGTGATTGAGTCCGGCGTGGCTGGAGGTGTAAGTGGCTCTGGCGCCCCACCAGCGCGCGGCCTCCGCGCGCAATGCTTCGAAGCCGCGTTCCCGAACGTTTGCCGCGGGCCAGTCCAGCGACCACGCCAACACAACCGGTGACGACGAGCACTCCAGGCGCCGGTATCCTAGCTTGGCCGGTGTCAGCGCGAACAGGTCCAGACGGCGGTAGCCGGTAGCGTGGATGGTGGCGCGGTCAGCATCTTCCTCGGTTTCATCAAAGAAGATGCGATTATAGGCAAACGGTGCGAGGATGCTCCAGGTGCGCCCCACGCCGCCGCGCACCTCGATTTCGCGCAGCAGTGCGCTTTCTTCGGCGGGGCACCAGAGGCGCTCCACGATGTCGAAACCGGCCGCGTTCCACTCGATGCGGATGGTGGGGACGCCCGCAGGATACTCCCATTCGATGCGCGAGCTGCCTGGATCGGGCCGGTACGTCTTGCCGTCCACGAGCAAGCCCACGCGTGTCAGTTCCAGGCCGGTTCGTTCGTGATAGAGGTACGTAGCCTGTTTTCGACAGAAGTGTTCCGGGGAACTGAGCAGCAAGCCGCAGTGTGTGCCGCCTGAACCGGCTTGTACGGTCTGCAACGCCGCCGTGATGCGGCTGTTGCCCAAGAGCCAATACTCGTATCCGTTGGCGTCGGTGAGCCAGTCGGCATGTGGCGCGATGGCGCGCGGAGCCGTATTGGCGGGCGGTGTCTGCGCCACCGCGTTCAGCGCCAGAGCGCTTTGTCCCAGGAAGTTTCGGCGATTCATCTCTTCCATTGTCCAATTTCGGGATGCGTTTTAGTGCGAGGGCCGCATCTCGGCTGGACAGGCCAGCGCGGTGCCGAGTTTGTCCGCCCCAGGGCAATGGTGGTGGATCACCGCAGCCAGCGCGATGGTGGCGGCCAGGACCAGCGCGAACGGTATGACGGTGGCGCGGAACACACTCAGCATCCAGCCACGAGTTTGCGCGCGCTTGGCGGCTCCAGCAAACGAGGAAGCGAACAAGGCGTTGAGCGCCAGGTCGGGTAGAATCTGCGGCGCGGCCCAGATCAAGTATCCGCCGGCGCAGGCCAATACGATGACCAGCACGGCAAGAACAACCAGAATCCAGAACCCGTCGTCGAAATCGATGTCGAGATTGAGGCTGGGGAAGTGGAAGCCGCTACCACCACTGGTTGGCGCCGAGGGAACCGCCGCCACTTGCCGAGACGGGGTGTCCCAGACATCGGAAGCACCGCCGCCGCCGGAGTCGCCGCCGCCGAAAGAAACGCTGGTTGGCGACGTTGAGTCTCCCGGGAGCGGGAGGTCGAGGTTCGCGTCGATGGCGGAGGCGGACGACTTGCCGGAAAAGAAACGGTGGCCCGCTGCGGCGACCGCATCGATGAGAACGTAGGCGACCCACAAGCGCGCCAGCCCCGCGAAGGATAGATACGCGATCAGGACCGCGAGCGGATAGCGCACGAGCACGCTGTGTACGCCAGCCATTAGCAGCAGCTTGCTTGAGATGACACCCGCACACATGGTCGCCATCAACAACAGGCTCATGTGAAAGCGGACCATGTACTGGCGCACCAGGCGTTGGCGAAACTTCTGCGCAAACGAACGTGCCGGTGCAGGTTTGTCTCCCATGGGGTTGCCCGCCATCTTAGCAGACTGGCGGTGGTTGCAGCCTCCATTGCGCGGTAGGTGTTGGAAGCGCTACCCTGTGCCCACTGGGAAACTGCGGTTTTCAGAAACAACCACACTCAGGAGGGACACGAACATGGCTAAGGCCATTCCAACTGGATCACACTCAATTACTCCGTACCTGGTCGTGAAGGATGCGGCCAAGGCGATCGAGTTCTACAAGCGCGCGTTTGGCGCCCAGGAAAAGGAGCGCATTGCCGGGCCCGACGGCACGGGCATCATGCACGCCGAAATTCAGATCGGCGATTCACGCCTGATGTTGTCGGACGAATTCCCCGGGTCGAACTGCGGCTCGCCGCAGACGTTGAAGGGAACCACTTGCCAGATGTACGTGTACGTGCCGGACGTGGATGCCACCTTCGGGCAAGCACTCGCCGCGGGCGCCACCGCGGTGATGCCTGTGAGCGATATGTTCTGGGGCGACCGTTACGGTTGCATCAACGATCCGTTCGGGCACCAATGGGGACTGGCCACGCACAAGGAAGACATAGCGCCTCACGAGATGCAGAAGCGCGCCGACACCTTCTGTGCCCAAATGGCAGCGAGCAAGAGCGTCGCGGGCGCCTGAGAGCGCGCCCTGGTTTTCGTGAACTGGCGGCGGCAAGATTTCGGCGGGAGAGTGGTTTTGTGTCCGGATTCTGCCGCCGCCGAGGCAATTCAGCGAGCTCAATACGTAGACTTTCACGGATTCGGGCGAATGGCTAGCTAGTTGCTCGGTGCAGCAGAGCGGGAGCCGCGTGCGTTTTGCGGGTCTCGACGCCACGCTCTATGAACATCGCAAAACTCACACTCACCGGCATCTTCACAATCTGCCTGATGTACGCACAGGGCGCCGAGGGCAGCGGCCGCGCAAGCGCAGCCCAGGCTCACGACTTCGTCGAACGTTCCGCCGCGGCTTCTTCAAATAACAGTGCGGACACCACAACGAATTCCGAGGTATTTCGGAAGATCACGGTAGCGTCGGGCAAAACGGTTTCCATCGACTCGACGCTGGATTACTCCGCCGCCAGTACCGTAGCGATCACTGTGTTGTGCGAAGACTGCACCACCGAGGCCACTTCGCTGGGAACCATGGGGCTTACGCTGCAGGCTCGCTGGAAAGTCCCGGACGCGGACTCTTACGTGGCCACGGAGAGCAAGGCCGCCACTGCGTTCGCTTACTGGGACGCCGGCGGCGCGTCGTTCAACGTGTACGGTTCGAAGTTCCAACTCACCTTGAAGAACAAGGGCACGCAGGGCATAGTGGTTCAGCAGATCACAATCATGCGCCGCGGCGGCTGACACGCTTTGGTCGAGTTATGGGACTTTCTTGCTTACTGGCGGTAGGCCCAGGTTGTCTTTCACGATTGCGGGCTGCTTCATTTCGTTGCGTATGTCCACGGGCCAGTGCATGACGTTGTTGCTCACGATGGCCCCGCGTAGATTAGGCCCCAGATAGATCTGCGGTTTGTGATCGCGGAATTCGCAGCCCTGAACGATGACGGAGCCACTCAACGCCGCGATCGCGGGATCGCGTTTAGAACGTTGTTCGCGCGGCATGGCGCGGTTCTCGGGCCATTCGGCGAAGGTGCAATCGGCGAAAGCCACCATGCCGATGTCCTCTCCTTCGATAAGCGCGCAACGGTCGGTGGGACCCCAGAAAGCGCAATTGCTGAAGCGCAGCGATCCGCGGTTGGTCTTGGTGACCCGCACCATCATCGAACGCGGCGGATCGAGCAACGCGTAACCGCCGTGGCTGAATAGGATGCCCCAGGTGGCGCACTCCTCCACGTGGATACAGGCGTGGCAGAGTTCGGCGTTAGCTCCGGCAAAATTGCCGTAGGCCTTGCCGGCCTTGGTCTTTATGAATTTGTAGCCGATGTCGTAGTTGAAGCAGAAAGTGTTCAGCGCGTATTGGCCGTCGGTGCGTCCGAAGATGAAGCCGACGCCGTTGTCCAGTTGCCAGCGCGACAACGGCGTCTCGTAAGTCCAGTAAGGATTCCAGTGGACGTTTTCCAGACGGCAGCAGTCGTAGGCCTCGTCGACGAATAGGCCGATGTGCAGAGGTTGACCGCAAACATCGCGAACATACTCGCGCCCGCCCTTTTCAATCTTGATGCCGTTGTATGGATTGAGTAACTCGCAGTTCAGGGCGGCAGGGTTGTTGCCGTGCATCCGAACGGTGTAAGGGTAGGGAACCGGTGGCGGATCGAGTTTCTGATCGGGATAGAAGATACAGAATCCCTGGAGCGTGGCGTTGGTATCCAGATCGATGAAGGCCGGACCGTCTTCCGATCCGGCCCCACCGCGTGGCAGTAACACCGCGCCGTACTCAGGACGCTGCTGGGTCTGCGCGAACGAATGCGACGGCGGCGCGACGAAGCCGCCGCACAGCGTCACGTCCTTCGGCACCCGCAACGAGCCGGAGAAACTGTAGCGGCCGTTCGGAACAAAAACCGTTCCGCCGCGAGCTTCTCCAGCCGCGTCCAGCGCGCTCTGAAACGCCTTAGTGTTGTCGGTCGTGCCGTCGCCCGAGGCGCCGTGGTCGAGCACGTTCCACTTGGCAGCCAGCGAAACCGGCGACAGCAACGCGAAAGGGAAGCCGCGGCGGTCGATTACCACTGCAGCTTCAACCCCATCTGGATCACGCGAGTCGCGTAGGCGCTGACGCGCCCGAACAGCGACGCATCGGTGTACTGCAGCACGGGAGTGCTTGAGCCCGAGGCGGGCGCCGCGATCCCGCTCAACAGCGAACCGCTTCCTCCCACGAACTGCGCGTGGTTGAAGGCGTTGAACATCTCGGCGCGGAATTGAACCGTGACACCTTCTTTGAGCGTTACGCTCTTCAGAAAGCCGAGATCGAAGTTATTGATCCCGGGCCCGTGGAACGCGTTGCGCGAGAGCGTACCCAACTGGCCGAATGGCGGGGCCGTGAAGTTCTGTGGCGTCAGGTACCTGCCGTTTGTCGCCCGGATATCGGCGGTGACCAGCGGCCCGGTCATGATCGGATAGACGGGCAGCGATCCGCCGCGAAACGAAGTGTCGGCTCCCGTGGTTACGTTGATGGGGCCGCCGGTTTGCATGGAAACGATGCCGGTGAATTGCCACCCCTCGACGATCTTGCGCAACACGGCATTCGCCGGCCGGAGACCTTGGGTGCCAAACGGTAGGGAGTAGACCCAGTCGCCGACCAGCCGGTGCGGATGGTCAAAGTCCGCGTAGCTCTTATTCAAGGCCAGGTTGGTGCCCGTCGTCGGTGAGCCGGTATTCATGTAAGACGATTGGTCCAAGGTTTTGGAGAATGTGTAGAGTCCTGAGAACGTCAACTTAGAACTGAAACGTCCCTCCGCGCGGAGGTTCAACGCGTTGTACCAGGAATTGGCGATGGATTGCGTGTAGGTGTAGCCGAGCGGAATTCCCTGCCAAGGCCGCCGCTGATTCGCCATCGTGGTGGACAGCGACGGCGTGGCGAGCAGGGCGGCAAGTTGAGTCGCGTTCGGCAAGGACGGCTCGTTGATAGGCATGGCGATGGGCAGTTTGAGCCCTCGGTTGCCGATGTACTCAGCCGAAACCATCATCCGGCCCGACAACTGTTGCTGCACGCCGAATGTCCACTGGTAATACCTCGGGTCGCGAAGACGTGGATCCACGCCCTGGCTTCCGGCCTGTCCCGGGCTGGGAAGCGGGAAGAACTTGTCGATTGACAGCGGCGCCTTCGGGAACAGGAGGTTGGTGTAAGTGGAGATGAAATAGTACGGGGGCGAAGCGGCCATGTTGAGAATGGACGACGAATCCGGGACGGCGAAGAAGATGCCGAAGCCACCACGGATTGCCGTGCGGTTATTGTTGAACGGCCGGTAGGCAAAGCCGAAGCGCGGCATAAAGTCGCGCCAGTTCGGGTCGATAATCGAATCGCGAATCAGAGCCGCGCCACTGCCGCTAATCACGCCTTGCCCGGAAATGTAGTAGTTCGGGCTGCCTCCTAGCAAGAAGCGTCCGCCGACGGCAGCGCTCTGCGCGCCGGTGTCGAGAGTCGCCAGACGCCCGAGCGACAGGTTGTTGCCGTGCCAGGGCTGCGCAAACTCCCAACGCAATCCCAAGTTCAGGGTCAATCGCGGGCTCACCTTCCAGTTGTCCAGGATGAACAAGCCATAGGTGGAGCGCTGCAACAGGTTCACGCGGCCTTCTCCCTGAGCGGTAAGTCCGACTGCGGGCGTGCCGAGCAGGTAGTCCGCCATCGAGTTCATGGAGAATCCGTACTGTGGGGGAAGATTGTCGACGAACTGGAACACTCCGTTGTAGTAGTTCAACAGCGTCGAGTGCGTACGCCGGAATTCGATGCCGCCTTGTATCTGGTGGCTTCCGTGCGTCCAGGTCACGTTGTCGAGGGCGTTGTAGCCTTCTTCGACGCTCCGCATCAAAGCGGACATGCGCCCGCTCCCCATGGTGGTGTAGCTCTGAGCCAGGACCGTCGGAGTGAGTGAGGGAAGCGCGAAAGGCGTATTGAGGAACTTGTAGGCGCCTTGCGCGTCGCCCTGTTGCCCGGTGGTGCCCGGACGGCGGAAGAAGCCCCCGCGAAACTCATTGATGAGCGTCGGGCTGAAGATGTGCGTCTCGCTGATGGTGGCCACCGAGCCGCGGTTCCTCAGTTGCGCGCGGGTAACTTCGACTGCGTACGTGTAGTTCGAAGCCCGGGAATCGCGCAGGTCCATGCTGCCGGAGAGTGTGTCGCTGGATCGAAAGTGGTAGTCGACGCGGGCGATGTGGGAATCGTTGTTGTTATAGCCGGGCGACGTTCCCACGAAATCAAAGCCGAGTCCGTCGGCCAGGCACTGCATGCAGTTCGCCGATGGGATCAGCGAATTGAACGTACGTGCGAATGCGTGGATCCGGCTGGACGGGATCTGGTTCCCGCCGAACGGTATCAAGGCCGTGGGATCGTAAATAGTCCCATAATTCCGCATCGCGGCTCCGCTGGCCGGATTGACTCCGGAGAAGTCGCCTGCGAGTACGGCGGCCGTCGGGTACATGGCCGTAGCCTGGTTCGACGTGTTCTGGCGCTGTCCTTCATAGCTCCAGAAGAAGAAGAGTTTGTCGCGGAGGATCGGACCGCCCAAGGTGCCGCCGAACTGATTCTGGCGCAATTGGCCGCGTCTATACGTGTATCCGGGCGCGGTGATGGGCCGCTCAAAGTACGAGTGCGCGTCGAGAACATTGTTGCGGAGGAAGTCGAAGGCGGTGCCGTGGAATTGGTTGGTGCCGGACTTGATGGCGACGCGAATGTTCGACGTGGAAGCCTCCGAAGCCGGCGCCATCGAGGTTTCGAACCGGAATTCCTGCACGGCGTCGACGCTGGGCGTGACCAGCGCCGACACGGTATTGTGCCCGTTCACGTCAATCCCGTCGATACGGTAGCGGGCAAACCCCGGCCTAGCCCCGGCCACCGACGGTTTTGACTGATTGCCGGTGGCGTCGTTGGAGTCCGTGCCGGCGGTCAGGAAGATCAGCGAGAAGACATCACGTCCGTTTATAGGGAGATTACGTATCTGCTCAGAGTAAGTCAACATTCCGATTTCGGAAGTTTCGGAGTTCACCAGAGGGGTACTAGCTACCACCTCAACCTGCGTAGTTACGCTGGCGAGTGTAAGTGTGGCGTCCTGGCGAACCGTCGAACCTACGTGAACCTCAATGCCGTCAATCTGTAACTGTCGAAAAGAGGCGGCGTTAACGTTGAAGGTGTAGGTGCCCTGCGGCAGATTTGGGAAGGAATAGTCTCCCAAGGAGTTAGTGGTTGCTTCGTATTTGATCTGAGTGAGGCTGTTGGTGGCTACAACTTTGGCGCCAGCCAGAACGGCGCCGCTATTGTCTTTGACGGTCCCCACGACGGACCCAATGTTTTGTGCCAAGGCGCAGATCACGATGAGACCAGCGAGCGCAACATAAAGCGCCCGCCTCCCGAGTCTTACGCCTGTTGAGGATATAGCTCGACCAACGTGTACGAGTTCGCGCGGCATGGATGTCCTCCCACCGACGCCCGATAGACGCCGGAGTCCTGCCTGCGCGAAGAAATCGCGCAACCCCGACTGACTTCGGGTCCGGGACTGACTTTTACTCGACGGAATTATAAGTCCGTGTTACAATTCCGTCTACCGAAATCCAACAGTGTGAAAATTCGAACATAGGCCGGAATGCGGGGAGTCCTTCCAATTTATCGGGGTACCGAGGAAACTTACGCGGCTGATCCGTGTCTGGGACTAATTCAAGCCGCGGCACGTAGCGAGATAAGATTCTCCGCTCTTGTTCATGGCCACTATCCCGGCAGCAGACTTCCACGGGATGTTTTGCCAGGACTGAAGACCGTGGGCCATTGGGATGCCCTTTCCGGCCAGGACTGGGGGCTGCCTTGGCACCGCAACGAGGGCATTGAATTGACCCTCGTGGAGCACGGTCGCATCGGGTTCGCCGTTGACGAGCAAACCTACCTTCTCGAATCGGGGTCGCTGACACTGACGCGCCCCTGGCAACGGCATCGGGTGGGCGACCCGAACATCGGGGCGGGGCGTCTTCACTGGTTGATCATCGACGTCGGGGTGCGGCGCCCACACCAAGCCTGGCAGTGGCCGCCCTGGCTGCTGTTTTCGCCGGACGACCTCAAGACTCTGACCAAGATCATCCGTTACAACGAACAACCTGTCTGGAAGGCCTCACCCGAGCTGATTCATTGCTTCCACGCGATCGCGCGCGTGGTTGAAAGCGAGAATGCCGTCGCTGGCGCTTCGCGGCTGGCGGTGCGTTTGAACGACCTATTTCTGTCACTGCTGGATCTGTTGCAGGCTCGGAATCTTCGGCTTGATGAAACCCTCACCAGTTCCGAGCGCACCGTGGACTTGTTCCTGCACGACCTGCGCGCGAACCCCGAGCATCTGGGCGAACCATGGTCGGTGGGCGGGATGGCCGAATCGTGCGGTTTGGGGACCACCCAGTTTGCCTACCACGTCAGAAGGCTCACCAATACCACGCCCGGCAAGTACCTCACGCAGCTTCGCCTGATGGAGGCCTCGCGTTTGTTGCAGGAGCGAACGGCTGGGTCGATTCTCGATATCGCCCTAAAGGTGGGGTTCTCTTCGAGTCAGTATTTCGCCACGGCGTTTCATCAACACTTCGGGTGTTCGCCGCGTGAGTTCCGGTTGAGACTGCTCGCGGCGCCCGCAACGGCATAACACACGGATTTCCGGCTCTGCGCGAGAATCTGGCGACCTTCCAACAGTGATGAGTCTCGAGAGGCTTGCGATTTCGGCACACTCAGCGGTTTGCGAGACAGCGACTTGGTCAAACTGCTGGGTACTGCCGGACAAAGGTGCCGCCGGGAGTCGTCGAAGCGACCAATGGGAACAACAAGTCCGTACTACGCCGCGGCCGCGGCTACAAGAACCTACGCTATCTGGTGTTGAAGGCCCGTCGCATGGCGGGCACCAGGACCGAATTCGCAGTCTTCAGGCAAGCCGCCGAAGACGCGGTGTCAGGCGGCGCGCAGAAGCGGGACCACTTTCGGTACGATCGTTAGAGGATGTGGAGTCGGCGGCAAAAACCGATCGAAGATGGATTTCCTCAAGGCTTCAAGATTCAGCGCATCGGAATCGAACCCGCGAATTCCATCTCGGACCTTCCGCCTGCCGATATCGCCAGATACTTTCGCGACAATCCTCTAACAGCCGAGCGCCTACTGGCTGAGTCCTACGACAAGCGATTCACACCGTCCACGTTCATTGAAGCGCAGGGCGACGGTTTCAGGGTCGGCTGGTATTCCAAGCAGTGTGAGTGCGTTAGGGCATTCTCGAATCTGGCCGATGCGGCGACTGACTACCTTCTGTTCTCGCTTGGCAAGGGTCGGTGGACACCACCTGGGGAGCACGACTAGAAACTGAGGAACTACCCAAAGCGTGAAACTTGGTTGATATTGACAAAACCGTACTCCGCAACCGAACGGCGGCGCCGACAGCCACGCGGGGGCACGCGGCACGGTGCTTCATGTCAGTTTCCACATTCTTGTTTCCTCGAAGGACGGCTCGCTGAACGAACCGGAACTCCCGTTCGCGGTTTCGTTGCTGCCGTCTATGTCCACGGTCGTTCAAAGCCTCCAAGCTTCATCTGGAGCAGACCGCGTGTGGCCACGCGGAATGCCAAACCCGGCGGCGCGCCGAAGACGGTTCCTTTTATCGCGCCCGTAACGATGCGGGTCCCGTCGAATTCATGCTCAGAGCCTAATTTCCTTGATGAAGCTCGCGTTGGGGCGTATACTCGGCCTCATGAGAATCGGGCTCTATAGCATCACTTATCGAGGCGTCTGGTACCGGGGTGACGCCGTGGATGTGTTTAGCCTGGTGCGGTTGGCGAAGGCGCAAGGGTGGGAAGGGTTGGAGTTGGACGCCGAGCGGCCTCACGCTACGCCGATGGACCTGTCGGCAGACGATCGCAAGCGGCTGCGCGAACTGGCTGGCGAAGTGGGCTTGCCGCTATGCGCGGTCTCGCCGAACTGCGATCTGTCGAGCCCCGTGCCGGTGCAGCGCGAAGCCATGATCTGCTACACGCGGGAGTGCATCAAACTGGCGCGCGACTTGGGAGCGACCATCTGCAAGCTGTTCGCCGCCTGGCGCGGCATTACGCTGCATGACGGCCTGGCCACTTACGATGAAACCTACGGCTACAGCCAGTACGGCTTCTGGAAGGGCGATCGTCGAGGCTTTGTGGTGGAAGCGCTGCGCGAGTTGGCGAAAGTCGCCGAAGACCACGGCGTAACGCTGGCGATGCAGAACCACGGTCCCGACGTCGTCACTCGTTATCAGGACGTGCTGTCGCTGATCGAAGATGTGGGTTCGCCGGTCTTCAAGGCTTGCATGGATATCAACATCGAGCCCGACGCGGATTCACCGGAACACGCGAGACAGATGGCGGCCGCCGCCGGCAAGCTGCAAATACACTCGCATGTTAACGGCGAGTTCGCTCGCACGCCGGAAGGCCGGGTGGAGTTAGTGGCGGGCGGTTACTTCGACAAACAGTTCTGGGGGCGCAAGGTGGCCTATCCCGCTTACGTCGAAGCGCTCATCGCGAACGGCTACGACGGCTACATCGATTGGGAATTCTGCCACCCGGCCATGGAGAACGGCCAACCGGCTGGCATCGACTACATTCACAATCAGACAGAGCTTGCACTCGAGTACATGCGCGGCCTGCGCGCCAAGGCCGTGGGCACGTGTTAGCGGGCGTTTCCTCAGGCCACAGCCGCGGCGTGGGCCAGCGCCTCGCTGCTTCCGAATAGAAATTCGGAAATCGAAGCCAGGACGTTCTCCCGGTCGCGCCGGTGGATGCCGACCGCGCTTAGGGCATCCAGGTATTCTTCAAAACTCGCCATCGCGGCCCTGCCGGGATCGTGGCAACTGAATCCCAACTCGGTGGATGTGAAATGGGGCGCGTAGCCGAAGGTCTTCAGGCCGATCAACTCGCGGGCGAAGACCCGAGGATTGGAGCCGCGCCAAATGACGTCCGGGTGCTGTGTGAGATAGTCTTTCCATCTGCCGCGATAGTACTCCGGCCCTCGCGCGAGAGCGGCGGCGTACTGCGGAGCGGCCGGACCGAACACCGCGCGCCGCTTGAGGAATTCCTGCTCTCCTATCAGGCTGTATTGGCTGAAACTTTCCTCGGCGAGATGGAAATCCCATCCGCGATGGACTCCGCCGAGCACGAAGGAGTCGTTCAACAACGGCGTCCATCTCCGATCGCTCAAGATGGCGCCCGGTCCTTCAACGGCCGTGGCGGGCCCGGTCTTGATGCCGGCGAGCTCCTGGCGGCGAGCCATCAGGCTGGCGATCAACTTCCGCTCTTCGTCCTCCTGAACGCCGTGCGCGGAGGCGAGCCCGAAGTTCATCACCAGAAGCGGGTCCTTGCGGATTTTAGTGTCACCGAGAAGGAGAAACCCGAGCGCGCCCTGACTGGCGCAGCAATACATTCTCCAGGCGGACAGGATGTAGTTCGATGGGTCCTCCCAATGAAACCAGGAGTTCTCGGATTCATAGCGGCGCGCACACGGCATGACTCGTTGGAAGAAGTCTCCCAAGGTCCACATGGGCACCTCCTCAAGAAGCAATCACCGCAGTCCGGAACCTAGGTGCAAGGTGCGGATTCTGCGATTCTGCCCGTATATGACGGTTGCACCGGCGGCATCCACCAGCACCTGCGTAACCTCGGTGATGCCAGTCGGATCGGTGGGATTAAACTCGTCCAGGCGCTTGCGCTCGCCGCTTGCCAGATCCAAGTCGGACAGGCGGACCGGCAAGCTGCCCCGGTTCATAAGCAAAACGCGCCGGCCGTCGGGACGCCAGCGCACAAAACGATCGGCGGGCGTGACGCCCGGAATGTCCCGCACTTCGCCGCCCGCGATCGGATACAAGCGCGGCAGCCCGTCGGGACCAAGCGCCACGACACTTTGGCCATCGGGCGAAACAGCGTCGCCTTCCAGAAACACGCCCTCGGGCGAGACTGGTTGTGGCGGACCGCCCGCCAGCCGCAAGGCCCACAATTGTCTGCGGCCGCCAGGACGGTTGGCCGCTATCAGTACTTGTTCCGGGTCGCTCATCCAGACCGCGTTCTGTTGGAAGAACAAACCCGTCGCGGGCAGCGGGCGCGCGGACCCCAGGCCAGCCGGCAGCACCACCAGCCGCTGCGGGTTGTCGTTGATTACCGCCAGCACGGACTTCGCGTCCGGAGACATTCCAGCGGGATCGCCCACACCCAGGCGCACGGGTGCGGGTTCGTCCAGCTTCCAGAGGTAGGCGATGTAGTTTTGCGCGCCGGCTTGTCCGTACTGAGAAAACAGCAGCAGCTTGCCATCGTCACTCAGCTTCACGGGCGAGGCGGATCCCAGCCAATCCAGCGCGCGGTCCCGCGGTTCGTTCGCAGTGTGGAGAAACATCTCCGAACGTTCTTCGTCGGCTCGCGCGAACAGCACGCTGCCATCCGCGGCAACGTCTTCCAGATGCACGCCGCCGGCGAACCGCGCCACCACGCGTTGCCTGCCGGCGGGCGTAACGGCATATATGCTGTCGGCGCTGCCGCTCTCCGACGCCGCGTACCAGATTTCTTTACCGCTACCGCTCCAGGCGAGGCCCTCGATGGATTCCCAATCCGGCGATATCTTGACTTGCTTGCCCGCTCGATCCACCACGGCGATCCAGCCCCTGTCATCGCCGTCCATCGGGTGCTCCGAGAATGCGATCCAGTCGCCCCGCGGAGAGAATCTCAGATCGCCCAACCAACCGGCGGTCTGATGCAGGACGTTTCCCATGGGATATTCCAGGCGGTGCATGCCGCCGGACACGCGCACGATGGCGAGGTCTTTACCGTCCGGATCCCAATCGGCGTCGGCTACGTTTGCCGACACCACACGCGGCGAGCCTCCCAGCAGCGGCGCCACCGCCAGGGTGGCGAATTGGCTGTTGTCTCCTGAAAAGCGTACGTCGATTCCCAGGGCAAGCTCGTCGTTACGCGAAACCGAAAACAAATGCGCGTTGCGATATCCGAGCGCTCGCGATTCCGGTGCGTTGCGGTTGGTGGCGAATAGCTCGATGGGGTTAGCGTGCCACTGCGCGCTGTAGACAATCTGCCGGCCATCGCCGTTCAGGCGGGCCGCGGAGACCAACCCTCGCGGAAAGGTGATTTGGCGGAAGGATGGCAGCGGCGAAGGCAAGAGCCAGTGGTGAGCGGCCAAGCCCGCCAGCGCGGCCACGGCGATTGACAACATCCACAGGCTGGCGGTAAGCAGCCGCCTTCTTTTGCGCGGCGGCGGCGTGGGAAGCGTCTGTACCGGTTGCGTGCCGGTGGCGAGCGCCCGCAGGACCACGGCCAGATCGCGCGCCGATGCGAACCGCTGCTCGCGGTCCTTCTCCAGACAACTTTGGATCAGCAAACGCACGGGGGGCGGGACCGTCGTGGGCAACTCCGGCGGTTCGTCGCGCAGAATGGCGCCCATGATTTCGGCGGTGGTGCCGGCGTTGAAGGCGCGCTTACCGGCCAGCATTTCATACAGCACCAGCCCCAGGCTAAAGACATCGGTGCGATGGTCCACCGGTTCGCCGCGAATCTGTTCGGGCGACATATAGGCGGCCGTGCCGACCACGAATCCCGCCTGTGTCTGCTGCGAACTCGCCGCCGCTGACGCGGTTCGCTTGGCGATGCCGAAATCGAGAACCTTGGCCGATCCGTCACGCGTGAGCATGACGTTTTCGGGCTTGATGTCCCGATGCACGATGCCATGTGCGTGGGCCGCGCCGAGCGCGTCGGCCACTTGCGCGCCGATTTCCATGGCGCGCCGGAGCGGCTGCGGACCGGCGGCCTTCAGTGTTGTGCCCTCCACCAGTTCGCAGACAATGTAGTCGTCGCCGACGTCGTACACGCCGACAATGTGAGGATGGTTGAGCGCGGCTACCGCGCGGGCTTCCTGTTCGAACCGCGCACGAGACGACGCGTCCTGGAGCGCATACGGCGCCAGGGCCTTGATGGCGACGTCGCGGTCCAGGCGCTTGTCGGTGGCCCGATAAACCTCGCCCATACCGCCGACGCCGAGCAGCGCACGGATCTGATAAGGGCCGAGCTGGCTACCCACCTTTAAGGGCATCGGAGTTCGTCAGTTTGAAGTCTCTCCCCGCCCGGCCGGGAAGTCAAGGTCTAGCGCTGGATCAGCACGCTCACCGGGGCGTATGGGTGCATAGCCAATTCGAGACTGCCGTTCACGACTTTCAGCGGCTGACCTTTCGGACGGCCTCGCAAATCGCAGAGTTGCGCGGTGGTTGCGTGGATCGCGGCAGGCAGACGCACCGTGCAGGGTTGTGCGCTCCCGGCCTGCTCCCACAGACGTAGCAGAAGCCCATCGCCGTCGGGATTCTTGCCGAAGGCCGTGACCTTGACGCCGCGACGGCTGAGTTCCACTCCGGCCTGCGCGGCGGGCAGCGTTCCCGCACTTCCGCTCGCGTGAGCGCCGATGAGCGGCAGGCGCGCTTCTTCGGAGGGTTCCAGCAGATTGTTGTTGTCGTTGTAGCCCTCCACCGGCCACACACGCACGCGCGAGGACCACGAGCCTTGGATCCACTGTTGGAAGTTCGTCGAGTACTGGTTGTTGTACAGGTTCACCAGCACCAGCGGACGCTCGGCAATGAAGTTGCGCGAGTATTTGTAGATACCCGGCTGATCCAGGCTGACCAGCGGGCTGTCGATGGGGCACAGCGCCACGCCTTGCCCTTTCGCATCCACGGCGGCCATACCGCTATTCAAACAGTGGAGCGAGTGGTTGCTGCCGAGAAGGGCCTCTTTCGGTTCGATGACCGCACCCAACCGCGCCAGACGGAAGCGTGGCGAAGTCACTTTCAACGGCAGGGCCAGCCATCCTGCTTCGGGCCAAGGAGTGGCCTTCTTGTCTTCGATGCTCCAGGTGAGATCGACGAAATCAGCGTTGTCGAGCAGAGTAATTGTGAGGCGGCTCGCGTGCGGAATTGCGTTGGTGGGAGCGGCGATGAGTGTTGCGCTGACTCCCAACACCCCGCTCGCGTATTCGACGCTCATGTTCGAGGCTTGCGCGGCGCCGTAGGGGATTTCAAAAGCGGGCGGCAGGTCGGGCTTGCCACAGTCTTTCACCGCCCAGAGGAAGCGTCGCTTCAAGTACGAGTTCAAGTATCCGTCGATTTCGTTCCGGCTGAAGCGCTCGCGAAGATAGGCGCCGAAACCAAGCCCGTCGATGCGGTCCACCAGCTCGCGCCCCGAGCGCTTGTCGATGATGGACGCGATGCGACCGCCTTCGGCGTCGATGGATACCTTGAAGCGCCGGTTTTCGATGGTCCGCGTTTGCTTGTCGATGTTGAATCCGGCTGCCGGCGCGGGCATCTGGTTGGCGTACACGTAAGTGCGATAGCCCATGGCGGGCACGTCGGCGGCCAGGAAACGCACACGGCCGTTCGCACTTTCCACGCGCAGCAGGTTGCCCGTTGCGGTATCGCGCAATGCGGCGGGCGCGTCGCCTTCGATCTTCACATCCACCAGGCCTCCGCGCGCCCACGGCAGGCCGTTGTAGACCACGACGCGCGCGCCTTCCACCTTTACGCTCTGTGCGAGGGCTTTCAGATTGACATCGAGCGTAGCTGCGGTGACGGCGCTCAGACGATTGCTGTATGCGCCGTGATCAGCGAAGGGTTGTTCCATGCGCGCGAACTTACCGGTCGCATGTTCTTTCTCCCAGGCTTCGCCGTACACGCGCGGCCCGAACTTCTGCACGTTCAGGCCCCAGGTGTGCTCGCCGTAGAGCAGGCTCTGCTCATAGGCTTCGGCGATGTGCGAAGCGGACGGCGGTGCGGCATTCGCAGCCGCGAGCAATGTATTCAGCGCTTCCGCCGCCGCCAGCATCGGACGCATGCGATGCGCCTGGTTCGTTTCGATGGGCATCGACATGACGCCGTGTATCCAGGTGTCCGGCATGTCGCCTCGCACAACCGGGATGCGTGGGTTCGAGGCCAGGATCGCGTCCGAAAAATCCGACAAGCGCCCCATGCGCACCTCAACGCCCGGCAGCTTCCGCCGCGCCTCTTCCATGAGCGCGCGAATGCTTTCGGGCGACGGTGGACCGTGATTATCGCCCGAGTGAATCAACGCGAGCCAGGTATCATAGGGCCAGTCCTCGGGCGGCGCGAGCCGCGATCCGTAGTCGTCCGAATACATGGTGAGCACGCGCGAGCCATCCGGCCCTTCCCACCAGAACAGGCGGGGCAGGTCAGGGCTGGCCACGCTCGAATTGCAGCCGATGTGGAAGAAGTCGACTCCGGCGTGCTTGAGCAGCGTGGGAACGATCCAGGAGTGGCTGGGTAC
>CAZDIZ010000080.1:18216-27780 GCA_964505625.1 uncultured Solibacteraceae bacterium
GGCATGGCGCGGCTTTGATCCACCAGATCAAGCGCGGAGTCGATCATCGACGTGCGATAACGCTCCACCACGTTGCGCACCAGGTCCGTGTAGCCGATGTCGAAGTGAGTTTTGTAAGCGACAATCAAACGGCGCAGCCGCGGAGGCTCCGCGGTGTTACCGTTGACGGCGAGCAGGATCGCCAGAAACGATACGGAGAGCGATGTGCACTTCACAGTGCGATTTTACTGCGACATCACGTATTCGAGTAAATCGCGGAGCGCCTGCTGGCTGAGTCCCTGTGTCTTGCCGTGCGCGTCACGAGGGTTGTCGCGCGTGAGAACGTCCATCATGGTTGTCGAGCGCCCGTCGTAGAGATACGGCGCGGTGCGCCAGACTTCAACGAGTGTGGGAGTGTCGATGGGCAGGCCTTTGTCGATACCTGCGGCGGTTCCTACGTCGTAGGTCTTCTTCGAAGTCAGCCCAGGTCCAAAGTGGCACGAGGCGCAGCCGGCGCTTTTGAAGATCGCCTGACCGCGTACGGCCGAAGGGCTGAGTTTACCCTGGCGCGTGAGGTGCGGGCTGGGCGCTGGCTGAAGGCCCTTCAAGTACTCATCGATAGCGGCGGCGTCTTCCTCCGGACGCTGCGCAAACTGTATGGACTTGATGCCGGAGCGGACCGCATACGCGGCGTCTTCGCGCACGCCCAGGCTCATCGATGGCGGAGTCTTGTGCGCCAACAGCATGCTGCGCGTGTTTTTGGGATTGCCGATGCCGTCGTTGAGCAGGTCCCAATTGAGCCCATCGGCGCGTGCGTCCGGATGGCAGCTTGCGCAGCTCTGCCATTGCTCGAAGCACAGCGAGGCATCGTTGAATAGCATCTCTCCCTTGCGCTGTATCGTCATGGGGATGTGCGGGCCCAGCGCGATCGAGCGCACCCGTCCGTTTAGTTCAATGGCGGCGAGCGTGTTGGAGAAGTACTCGATGGCGTACGCTTTGCCGGCGGCGACCATGACATCACGCGGTCCGCGCCCTTCGAGTTTGATGCGGCGTCGCAGGCCGGTCAGGAACGACAGGTCGCCAGGGACGGCGTTCGGATCAGGCGTACCGCGCAATTTCTCGTGCAACGCGGCGCGGTCGATCACACTCAGCTCATGAGTTCCGGCGTGTGCGACGACGACGTATTTGCCATCGGCGGTGCAGGCCACGCCCCAGGGATTCGCGGCGCCGAGCGTGGGATCGTCCAGCAACACGGTATTGAGCGCGCGGCCGGCACGAACGTCGAGGACGCTCAGAGCGTTCGTGTTCATCCAGCCGCGTTCGAGCTGCGTGGTTGGCAATTGATAGCGCCCGAGCGTGTGCGTGACGTAAGCGAACGCGCCGTCGGGCGAAACCGCGACGCCTCGCACGCCGGTGCTGCCGTTGAGTAACTGCACGTTGCGGACCGTGCGCGTTTTGAGATCGATCAGGCTGACTTTGGCGGCCACCACGTCCGCTGTGGATGGTCCGTCGGGCAGCAGGTTGGCTACGACGAGCGTGGCCGCATCTGGCGTGATGGCAGCCGCTACCGGTTCACGCACCACCGCGATGCGCGCGGTCTCGCGGCGTGTGGCGAGGTCGATCACCGAAACATCATTATTAAAGCGGTTCAGAACGTAGAGAGTCTTGCGTGTGCGGTCCAAGACCGGCGCCATCGGCGTATGTCCCACCGCGACACGCGCCGTTATCTTGCCGCTCGCCGCGTCGATCACCAACACTTCGCCGGCGAGCGAACCTATCGTCACGTAGAGCGTGGCGCCGTCGGCGCTGCGTGCGATGCCATTCGGCACGGCGCCCACTTCGATCCGTCGCGTCACCTTTTCGGTGGCAACGTCGAAGACGGCGATCCGATTCGTCGCGGGCTCCGGCACGTACAACGTTTCAGCATGCACGGCGACAGCGCACAGTGTGAGAAGTATCGTTTGGATTCGCATCATTGTAGCCGCGCCTGCTTCGGTTGCCAGCGGTCTTTGTCTTGCGGCCGCACGGTGCGGCGCTCAGGTCGAAATGCGTAATCGCCCCACAGCGGCACGTTCAGGTCGATCCAGCACTTGATGGCGTGCGCTTCTTCGGGCGAGAGGTTCACGTCTTTGTGCCGTCCGTCCTTGAGGATGCTCCAGAGTTCGCTCTTCATGGTTCCGAAGGTGTAGGGCGCGGCCTTGTAAGGCACACCGCTCTGATAGCCGTAGTTGAAGAAGTGGACCTTGCCGCTGCGCACCAGACTGCGATAGGAAGCGGGAATGCTGTGCTGATCGAGCGTGTCGGAAAGGTCGAGTTTGTTTGAGGTTTTCGCGTTGTGACACGCCACGCAGCGCGCGTCTAGCACCGGTTGCACCGTGCGTTCATACCAGAACGGGCCCGCGCCCCACGGTGGAGGCAACGGTTCGGACGGTGCGCTTTGCGTGGCGCGAAGTTTGACCGGCGCGGCGTCGGGTGCCGAGAGACGGCTTTCGTGACATCCAACGCAAGAGCGCTGCTCGCCTGGACGCACCTGCACCACGGAACGCATGCGCTGGATCTCGTTGTGCTCGGCGTCGAGCAATTGGAAATACAGCACGCGTCCGGCGGGCGCCAGAAAGCTAGCCGAACCGTCGGCTTCAATTGGCACGGTGCCGATGACACCCTTGGCTACATAGGACGGCCATGGTTCGGGAATGATGTCAGTCGGCGACGCGTACCACTGCATGAAGGGCTCATGGTCTGCCTGGTAAGTGCCGTCCGGCATCTTGCGCAGCGGTGTCGAAAGCTCCTCGCAAATGCGCAAATACTTGGCCGCTCCCGGCCGCACTTGTCCTTCCAGACCGCGGTAGACGTTCTGTACCACGAAGTGGCCTTTGTCCTGGCGTGCCAGCGCCGCATTCGTTACGCCGCGCACAACCGGCGGCACCTTGCGCGCGTGGAACGGCAGCGGGCAAATGCTATCGATCTCGGGATCGATGTAGAGCAACTCGCGATTGCCGTAGCGATCGATCAAGTAGAGTCCGAAGCGATCCTGCGCCGCGTGCGCCACTAGCAGCACATCGCGACTGATCGGCACCGGCTCGCGGAATACTTCGCTGTTGGGCGGGAAGCCGGGCCACGGAATCTCCGGCGTGATCGAGCGGATCGACGAAGGTTCGTGCGGCCCCTTGGCCAGATCGATCAGCGCAATGGGACCGTTCAGATCGCCGAAGTGCGAAATCATGATGGCGCTCACTTCGCGTGTTCCGGGCACGCGGCGGGCGTTGGCGTAACCTTGCGGCAGTGCGATGGTGTTGCCGAAGGTGAGATCGGGATACGTGCCGTCGGCGCGGATGGTCCACAGCGTGTGTCCGTAATCGGCGCCCTTGTCCACGTATTCAGAACGCGTCCACAACAGGCGGCCGTCGTCGAGCACCGAAGGCGCGAACTCGGTCAGGTTGGCGTAGGAAAGCGGCTCCACGCGAGTGCCGTCCATCTCCATGCGATAGAGGACAGCGGCTTGCGGTCGCCAGCAGATGAACTTCTTCTTGCACCGCGTGGTGATAAATGCCAATCCTCCATCCGGTAGCGGCGTGGGCCAGAAGTCGTGGAACGGACCTTCGGGGCTGATGCGGCGGCGCGCACCTGTCGAAACGTCCTGTTCGTAGATCCGGTAGTATTCTTTCTCACTCGAACGGTAGCCGTAGTAGACCTTGGTTGCGTCGAAGCTCGCCGAAGGATCGCGCGCCACGCCTTCTCCGGCATTGAACACTTCGACCGGCCGCGCTTTCTCGGGCGCGAGCCGGCCGTTCTCCATCGGCATCGAGAGCGACCAGACGCCGCCGCCAGGCCGCCATTTCGAATCGAACTGCACGCTGTAGTTGTGCGAGGGATGGAAAGGATTGCGCTTGCTGAACAGCAGTTTGGTCACCGCGCGCAGTTCTTCGTTGCGCAAGAACAGCGCCCGTTTAGCCGAGCAAATCTCCCAGAGAAGGTCTCTGGAATCCTGGCGCGCTTCAAATCCGCTCAGACGTTTGCGTTCGGTGCTCAGGTCCTCACCGCTCGCGGCACGGCGCTCGATCATCTCGCGATAGAGCGTCAACGCGCGCCGCGACGGCGCGTATTCGAACAACGTGAGGCGCCACGTGTCGCCCCCCGAGTCCGGCAAACTGAGCGTGGCTTCCGGCCCCAATGGACCTTGGCGGGCAGCGATCCGCACATCGCGAATCACCGCATTCGATGCCAGGCTGCTCACTTCGACCTGGGTCGAATCGGCATCGTTCGCCACGGTCAATCCCGTGCGACGCGCGTTCATTGTCACGCGCAGCGTGAACGCCCCGTTCTCACAGCCGCCGATCTGCCGAAGAGCCAACGGAGCGGGGAAGAAATTCACCGGACGTCCGCCCGGCGCGGTCCAGCGTCCTCCAATACCGACGCCAACGTACAGTCCGTCTTTCTCGTAATCTGGAAACCACGCAAGCGGCAGACGTGTTTCGACGCGGGCGCGCGCGGCGTTGTATGAACCGGGAAGGGAAACGCTCTCACTCGCCGCGCCGTTTACATCGAGCGGGGTCCACTTAAGCTCATCGCCGCGAAGTACAATCAGACCGCGCGAGGGCTGCTTGATCACGCCGACCAAAGCTATGTGGGCCGACAGGAAACGATTCGCCGTGATGGCCAGACACAAATGCGTCCCGCAAACGCCCGCCTCGACCGCCTGTTCGACCAGCGGCCCTTCGCTCCAGCCGACGATGTTCGCGACACGAACCACGCCGCGCGAGGCCGCCTGCCAGGCCGGATCATCGGTGCTCGCATCCAACTTGGGCGCGACCGGCATCAGCGGCAGCGGCAGCATATCGTCCGCGGCATGTTTCGGGTGTTTGCGTTCCGGGTACGGTGTGATGCGCAGGCGTCTTTCGACGTCGGCGTAGCCAGAGGTTTTGAGCCACGCATGTTCTTCGCCGAGTATCGCCATCTGGAGTTGTCCGCGGTAATCGCGCGGGAGGCCGGTCGCATTCGCCGCCGCAAGCGCGGGTGGCTTGGGGACCTTCACCAGACGGTTGGAGTCCGGGCCGATGCCTTCCGGCGTCGCCGCATTGAGTGCCAACCCCAGACCTAAGAACAACGGCAACTTCTGAAGAACGTGTTTCATGCGAGTGCCTCTCCGAATCCCATACGCGCCGAGATGCGCGCGGCGTGCTTTCGTACCACGGCGCCAATCTTCGGGATGCGCGCGCGGTCCAAGTCCATCATCAGGCCGGTGGTCCACACGGCGGCGATCGGATAGCCGCCGCGATCGAAGACCGGAGCGCCAATGCAGTAGACGCCTTCGAATTGCTCGCTATCGTCGAAAGCGTAACCGGCATCGACGATCCTGGCCAGTTCCTGGCGCAAGCGCTGTTTCGACGTGATCGTGCGCTCATTGTAGCGGACGAATTTGACGGCGGCAATCACGGCTTCGCGTTCGGCCTCGGGCAGATAAGCGAGGATGGCCTTGCCGGGCGCCGAACAGGAGACGCCCACGCGATAGCCGAGCTTCGACACGAAGCAGAACATGCGTGTGCCCATGGCTTCATCAAGCACGATCACCTCGGTGCCCTCGCGCACGCCGATGAGCACGGTGTCCACCACGCGATCGCGCAACTCGCGCATGATGTCCAGCGCCTGTTCGACCAGATTGGTTTCGGTGATCGCGCGCTGGCCCACCACCAGCAGCTTGTTGGTCATGCGTATCTGCTTGGTTTCGGGTGAGCGCGCCACCAGCCCCATGTCTTCAAGCGCCATGGTGATGCGGTAGATGCTCGACACCGGGCAATCCAGCGCGGCGGCGATTTCGGTGAGCGCCTGCCCGCGCGGGTGGCGCGACAGATGCTCCAAAAGCCGCCAGCCGGTCTTGAGACTGGGTACGTCGTATTTGGGTGGTTTGGCGGGCATGCACTATTCCATATACAAAACCGGTTTCAATAGCTAAAAGCAGCGTAACCGCAGTAGACAGCCGCTGTCAAGCCGCGCGCCCGCGGTTCCCTATAGAATCGTGATGTTATGCGCGTACTTATCTCGCTGCTTGTAGCAGCTCTCCTCTTACCGGCTGGCGATGTCCCGCTGGATGCGCAGCGTTTGCGGCTCATACCGACGCGCATGCAGGAGTATGTGGATCGAGGGGAGATCGCCGGCATCGTGACGCTGGTTGGGCGCGGCGATGCGATCGCGGAGATGGACCTGTTGGTGTCGCTGTCCGCCGAAATCCTACCCAGACGGGAGGGCTCCGGCGAACGCAACGGCGACGTGTGCGAGACGAAATCCAATGCGAGATAGCCCTGAATGTCTTGAAACTCGAATCCAGCGTAAGCGCGAAGTTCACTTTGGTCGGGGCGATGGGGTCACTTTTGGGGTCCAGGAGGTAAAGGTGTCTGAATGAGAATCGGAACTGCAACACTGCTTCCCCTGCAATCTTGTCCGTTCTGCCGACCCTGCGTTTTGATGACCAGTCGTCCGGCAGCGTTCCGTGTGACGCATCCGTGTGGTTTCGCTCGGAGAGGTGAACCGATCGTTCTCTCCAAGGTTGGACTCGTCACCTGCTTGGCGGCGCAGTAACGAAGAAAGAACGGGATCTGGACGTTTGGCGGATACTCTACAACACAGCCATTGAGGAAATTGGTGTCTGCAAAGAAGACTGGTCCACCCAGGTACTTAAACGTCACGTTGCTGAAAACATTCCCGGCGAATGCATTTCCATCCAGCAACACTGCAACATCTCGAAATCGTGCCGCAACGAAGACCTGGGTAAACGGCTGCTCGAAGGGTTGTACCAAAGACATGCTCATATCGGTGTGCATGTTCTTCCCGCGCGCTTCCGAATATTCTTGAGGAGTGAGGCGGCCATCCGGCGTGTAAGTGAATCCCATATTGAGGACGGTGCTAATTAGTTTTTGCCGATTCAACGGTAGCTGCGGTAGCGACCATTTCACGCAACGACCTTTGCTGCTAAAAACGCCGACTTGATCTGGTCCACCCACAAAGGGAGTAGCATGTCTCGTCTCCTCGAGAATGGCAGCAGCCAACCCTTCCAACCCAATGAGAGGCAGTTCACCGAGCTTACCCACACTCCGGAACCGATAGTAGTTCAGAATTCGGTTGTCTTGAGTCTCGACCGTGCCATCCAAAATTCTTCGCGCAACTTTGTCCACACCAGCCGATAGCCCCACAAAATGATTCACGACCGTCGACGTGGACTTGATTTCGTAAGTGGGTGCGGCGACATTGAATGGACCCCATCGTTGGACTCGGGGTGTAAAACCAATCCGAACGATCTGGATCTCTCCGCGCCTGCTGATTCCAGCAGCCAAGGTTTGGAAATCGAGAGCCTCAGGAGGGGGCGACGGTTTGGCAGTGGCGAATAGCGCCCCAAACAACTGGAGTTGATAGCCAACCGTAGAACGGATCATGTTTTGCAGATCCGTGACCGACTGTTTCCCGGACGTCCATTCACGCTCCGTGAATTCGTCACGAATCACAGCCGCGACTTGCACATCCAACGGGCTCCCCTGTGATGCCCAACTCGCAAAACCGGCGATCACCATTGCGGATTTTGGTCCCACCCTGAATAGCTTCTGGCTGTCATCCCAGTGTGTCAGCGGAGACAATCGGATCCTGCGACTATCGGCGGCGATAACAAATCCTCTGGTATTCGCCAAGAGCAGATTCAAGGTTCCGGTTTCGGGAGGGCCCATTGACTGGGCCTCCAGCCCGAAGCACATGAAGCAAGCGAGCGCCACCAACAACACCAGCGGCGAGATGACTTTGAAGGTGCCAGCCAGCGACTGGGCCTTTGCTCTGTCCATCGAGTATCCCAGCATACCGGAACCTCACGAGGTCGTCACCGATCATGCCGGGATCTTTGATCGGCTTCGCCGGAGAGCCGATTCTATTGGTCGGGGCGGGGCGATTTGAACGCCCGACCCCCTGCGCCCAAGATAGGGGGCACGGGGGTGGGTAGACGGTTTTTCAACCACTTACAGCCGATTTCGATGGGTAGAACGTAGTGAAATGTGGTGCGTCGTGCAAAAATTCCCCCTGGAATTCCCCCTGGCCGAAGGTCAGGGGGAATAAGGGCCAAACCGCTGCCCCTATTCCTACTTTGCCTTGATAGGCCATCTCTCCCTGGAACATTCGCGTATAGATATGTACAATTGGGGCAATGGCTACTTCCAAGAGGGCCTCAAAATCGCCAACTAACGGCGCCCAGAAGGCGATGCGCGTACGAAAGGAACGGAAATTCCCGCCGTTGATTTTCGAAGAGGCGCTGGCCTTGCCTGAGGCGATCCAAAAACACGCTTCTGGTCAGAAGGTGCGACGGCTGACGCTGTTTGAAAAGCTGAACAGATCGCCTGACAACGCGGAGGCACGCCGACTGATCACGGCGTCTGGGCAGTACGGGTTGACAAGGGGAGGATACCAAGCGGAGTACTTGGAACTGACACCGGAGGGCAACGAGGCTACCGGTGATGACGTGGCCCCTCCAAGAAGAGTTGAGGTCCGCTGCACCCTGGGTATCAAGAATCATGCTCCCTTCAATTTCCTCTACGAGAAGCTCAAGGGTGGTAGGATGCCAGCGAAGGAGGTCATGGCGGACCACCTCTCCGAGGCCGATGTAGAGGAGGACGAGAAGGCCGAGTGCATTGACACCTTCATCTTAAACGCAAAGTTCCTGGGACTGCTCAGGACCATCGCAGGATCGGAGCGTCTCGTCCCGATTGAACAAGCGATTGAGGAAGCACCCCAAGTCACAGTTACGTCGGGTGGCCTGTCCAGTGAGGTCGCGAGCCGTGCGGCTTCACTCCCGACGCCTCGCGCTCCGTCCGCAGGTGAGCCGGTGACCCAGGCCGGTGACGAGTTCTCCAAAACCTGCTTTTACATCACACCGATAGGCGACGAAAACTCTGAACAACGACAACACGCAGATTTCATGATGGAGTTCATCATCGAGCCCGCACTTAAGGAATTCGGCCTGAAAGTGGTTCGAGCCGACCAGATGGCTAAACCAGGGATGATCGGGAAGCAAGTAATAGAGCACATCCTGAAATCTCGACTCGTTATTGCGGATTTGTCATTCCACAATCCGAACGTTTTCTACGAACTGTGTCTGCGGCACACAACCCGGCTGGCGACGGTTCAAGTGATAAGAGCGGCTGATAAGATCCCGTTCGACTTGAACCAGTATCGGACGGTTCCCGTCGAAACCAGCAACCCTTACACGCTCTACCCGAAGCTTCAGACATACACTGCCCAAATCGCCAACCAGGTACGACGGGCTCTTCAGGATTCGGAATCCGGCGACAACCCGGTCTCTCTCTACTATCCCAGCGCAAAGCTCACATGGGATGGCAAATAGGCGCTGACTGGCCGTGGCGGTAACAGGGGGTCGAGTGAGCCGCTTGTGGGACATGCGAAAATCCCCCCCAGATTCCCCCTGGGCGCATTCCAGGGGGAATTCTGCGCCCTTTTCCACAACGTATATCTCTGATTCTTGGTCGGGGCGGGGCGATTTGAACGCCCGACCCCCTGCGCCCAAGGCAGGTGCGCTACCAGGCTGCGCTACGCCCCGAC
>CAZDIZ010000081.1:0-6095 GCA_964505625.1 uncultured Solibacteraceae bacterium
GAGTAGACACCTGGAGCGGGGCGTCCCAGATACAGGCTGCTGGCGGCGTGGCCCAGGCCGTTGAACAGCATTAGCACGGACAGAATGTAGCAGGCCCACCGCGTCCAGCGTGCCCCCTTGAACACGGAGGGCGAGACCGCCAGCATCAGCGCCACACCAGCGGCCAGCCCACCGATCCACACCGGAAACGTGAAGACCGGAACAGGCAGAAACGGCACGGCACGCCGGATGGCTTCTGCCGTGGGATTGTACAACGAGAGAAAGTCGTGCGTGGCCTCGTCCAGCACATGTACCGCAATCGCGAGAGCCAACGATACCCAAGCCCATCCCCGTGCCCGCAGCGGCGGACACTGAGTACAAGCTATTTGCATATTGTTACCCCTTTATGCGGCGTAGATCGAGAATCAACTTCATGACGTGCGTCTCGATCATATCGCGAACCTTGCGGTGAAAATCGATCCGCTTGCTCACCGGGTCGGGGATTTCCCACTCGCGCACGGTCACCGTCAGGTTGGGCGGCAGGGGAATGCCGCTCATATTGATCACCAGGTCGAAACTGCTGAACTCAACCTCGTCCACCGATTTCGGGAAATGGCCGTCCAGAGGGATGTTCTTCTCCTCCATCACCTGGAGCGTTTCCACGGGGATGTGCGTGGCGTGCGCAAGGCCCGCGCTCGCGGTTTCCAGCACGTCGCTGCCGTAACGGCGTGCGAAGCCTTCCGCCATCTGGCTGCGGCAGGCGTTGCCTATGCAAACGAACAGAACGCGATCTTTACGCACCATTAGAGTTTAGCGAGGAACAGTCGATGCACGCGAGCATCCACGGTCAATTCGGGATGGAACGTGGCGGCCATGTGGCGTCCTTGCTCCACCAGTACGGGTTTGTCCAGATACCGCGCCAGCACCTTTACACCATCGGCGACCTCGTGAATGATGGGCGCGCGAATGAACACCGTCTCCAAACGCCCGCCTCCGGCCCGGCGCAGGAATTCTTCTTCCGGATCGATCCCGGTGACGCGGCTGTCAAGCTGGCGCCCGTAACCATTGCGCTCGACCGTCATGTCCATCAATCCGAGCGAAGCCTGCGACGGATGACTCACTTTGGTGGCTAACAGGATGGCGCCCGCGCAGGTGCCGAAGACCGGCTTGCGCAGGCCGAACTGGCGCAGCGGCTCAAACAACTGCTCGATGTCGAGCAGCTTCAACATGGTGCTGCTTTCCCCACCCGGAATCACCAGACCGTCGATCGAGTCCAGATCCTGGGCGGTGCGCACCTCAATGATCTCGGCCCCGCCGGCGAGTTCGAGGGCCTTTTGGTGCGCCTCGAAATCGCCTTGCAGAGCTAATATTCCAACGCGCTTCACCGCTACCATCCCCGCGTTTGCAGCAGATCGGATTCGGGAATCTTGGCGATGTCCAGTCCAACCATGCCCATGCCGAGTTCTTCACTGGCTTCCAGTAGCTTAGCCGGATCCTTCCAGTACGTGACGGACTTGACGATGGCGCGCGCGCGGTTGTCCGGATCGTCGGACTTGAAGATGCCCGACCCCACGAACACGCTCTCGGCGCCCAGCGCCATCACCAGCGCCGCGTCGGCCGGAGTGGCCACGCCGCCAGCCGAGAAATTCGGCACCGGCAGCTTGCCGTGTTCGGCCACGTACTGCACCAGTTCGAGCGGCGATTGCAGTTTCTTGGATTCCGCCACCAGCTCTTCCTTGCCCAGCACCGTGAGTTGCTTCATTTCCTTCTGAATGGTCCGCATGTGGCGCACGGCTTCCACGATATTGCCCGAACCGGCCTCGCCCTTGGTGCGGATCATGGCCGCGCCTTCAGCGATGCGCCGCAGCGCCTCACCCAAATTGCGCGCGCCGCAAACAAACGGAACTTTGAACTGGCGCTTGTCGATGTGATGCTCTTCATCGGCGGGCGTCAACACTTCGCTTTCGTCGATGTAGTCCACTTCCAGCGCTTCCAGCACGCGCGCTTCCATGAAGTGTCCGATGCGCGCCTTGGCCATGACGGGGATGCTCACGGCTTCCATGATTTCGCGAATCTTGCGAATCGGAGCCATACGGGCCACGCCGCCTTCCTTGCGGATATCGGCGGGCACGCGTTCGAGCGCCATCACCGCGGCCGCACCGGCCTTTTCGGCAATCAAAGCCTGCTCAGCGTTGGTGACGTCCATGATGACGCCGCCCTTGAGCATCTCGGCCAGGCCTACTTTGACCCGGAAATCCTCGTCCATGAACAGCATGTTGTTTCTCCTCGTTGTCCGCCGGAAGCCTTGCCGCGTCCGGTCTACAGATCTTTAAACCATTGCCGTGGCGGGCTCCGGCCGATCCTCGCCACGCGCCCGCTCCAGCTCTTTCTTGAAAAACCTACCCAGGATGGCGATGCCTTCGGTGATCTCCTCAGGCCGCAACCCCGCGAAACTTAACCGCAGCGCGCCTGGATCGCGCCGCGTCACTTCGAAGTAGCGCCCGGCGAGATACGACACGCCTTCGCGTTGCGCGCGAGCCGCCAGTTCCGCCGCATCCAGCGGTTCCGGCAGACGCACCCACACGCACATGCCACCCTGCGGCCGCGTCAGACGCGTGCCCGCGGGCAGATGCCGCTGGCAAGCCGCGATGGTGGCCGACAATCGCTCGCGGCCCGCCGCCACAATGCGCCGGCGGTGCGCTTCCAGACGCCCGGATTCGGCAAAGCGCAGCAGCGCGGCCTGCGAAAGCTGGTCAGTGTGTAGGTCGGTCCACTGCTTGGCTTCCATCATGCGCGCCACCAGCGCTCGTGGAGCTACCATCCAACCGACGCGCAAGCCCGGAAACGCGATCTTCGAAAAACTGCGCAGCAGCACCACGCAAGCGCCATCGTCCATCTGCTTGAGCGACTCGACCCGTTCGCCTTCGTAGCGCAACTCGCCGTAAATGTCGTTTTCAATTACCGCCGCCTGCGCCTTGCGCGCCGCGCGCAGCAACGCCGCGCGAGCGTCGGCCGGCATCGATTCACCGGTGGGATTCTGAAAGTTCGGCGTCACCACCACCAATCGCACGTTTTCGCGCGCGAACGCCCTCTCCAGCGCTTCGATGTCCATACCACGCGCGCCCACGGGAATGCCCACCAGCCGCGCGCGCCTCGCCAAAAACGTACTCTTAAGACCCGGATACACCGGATCCTCCACCGCCACCGCGTCGCCCGCACGCACCAGGACGCGCGCCACCAGATCCAACCCCTGCTGGCACCCGCTGGTCACCATCACGTCGTCGCCCGCGTTCATCACGCCTTCGCTTCGCGATTGCTCCACCAGGTGATGCCGCAGCGGCGCATAGCCGCCCGGCGAACCGAGTTGCAGTATCGAAGCCGCCTGCGTTGAATCCAGCGCTTCCTGGCAGGACAGGCGGAACTCGTCGAGGGGAAACAGATCCTCAGCCGGCCGCGAAGTGGCAAAGCTGATGACGACCTCGCCCGTGCGCGGCGGAACCGGTCCCGCCATCTCGTCAAATTCTTCCGTCAGACGCGTCCAGTCCAGCCTCGCCGGAGCACCCGGTGCGTTGGCGGCCACGAAACTTCCCCTCCCCACATGCCCGCGAATCAGCCCTTCACTTTCCAGCAATTCGTAAGCGGCGGAGACAGTGGTCCGGTTAAGACCAAGCAGACCAGCCAATTCGCGCGTTGGCGGCAACCGCTCGCCCGCCGCAATGGCGCCAGAACGTACGCTTTCTTTAATGTGATCAGACAGTTGGCGGTAGATCGGAACATCCGATGCGGAATCGACCTGAAACGGCGGCAACATGTCTTGGCCTGCCATCACCATACCATTTTGGATGGCCCCTAGCAACCGCTTTCCGTTTTGCTACAATCATCTGCTTAACGATGTTCAGAGTCGTCCTTGCCGCCGCTCTCCTGGCAGCCCTGTTCGCCGATAGCTCCTTGCTCGCGCAGAAGCGCCGCAAGAAGAAGAAAGAGGTCGAACCGCCCACACAGGTGCTCGAGCTGCCCAAGGACCTGCCGCAGGCCGTTGTGGCCAATGCCGGCAATCTGGTATTCCACACCGCGCCGCTATCGAACCGCGGCTTGCTTTCGCAGCAGGTGCGTGACGGCTTGAAGGCCATCGACCGATTGAACGGTGGCGCCACCGTCATCAAGTTGCGCGCCTTCGTCGCCGGAACCGGTGACATGCGCCGCGTACAGCAAATCGTCAGTGAGACTTTCGCGGACCGTCACCAGCCACTGCCGGCGCTGAGCGTGATTCAGGTGGGCGGCCTTCCGATGGAGGGCGCGCAGTTGGCGCTGGAGTCCATTTCATCCTCGCGCAAGCAGGTGAATCCCGGCGGAATCGCATTCCTCGCCGGTCAACAGGTTGTGTCCGACAGCCCCACCACGCGCATGCAACCGCTGGCCGAAAAGTCCGTCGCGCAACTCAAGACGGCGCTGACGGCGATTGGCGCCACGAAAGACGACCTTCTTCGCGTGACCTGCTTTCTTTCGTCATTCGAAGATGTGTCCGAGGTGCGCCAGATCCTGACCCGCGAGTTTCCGCTCACACCCGGCGTGGTGGCGCAGCTGCAGCGCGAACAACGCACCTCGCTGGTTGAGTGCGAAGGCGTCGCGCGCCTGGCAACTGCGCCCGCAACTGCTGTGCGGCTGTTGAATCCGCCGGAACTCGCGGCATCGCCCAATTATTCCCAGGTCGCCCTGGTCGCTCCGGGTTCGCTCGCGTTCACCGGAACGCAGATGGCCTTTGGCGTCAGCAAGGAAGACGCCGGCCTGGCTTTTCAAAGGTTGGAAAAAGCTTTAACGAGTGTAAGGTCGTCGCTGCGAGACGCTGTGTGGACCAGTTACTATCCGCTTTCGATGTCCACCGCCGCCACCATCCGCTCGGTGCGCTTCGATTTCCTGAACAAAGCGGCCCCACCCGCGGCCACCATGGTGCCTTTTGAAGGATTGCCCTCACTAGACGCCGCGTTTGCCGTCGAAGCGGTGGGACGAGTTAGCCAGTAACGAAACCTCGACCGCGCCGCCGCCGTCAGAAGCTCTTTGCAGCGGATCGCCCGTTCTTCGGCGATAATGGGAGATTACGACGAGATTCAACAACATGAAGATTCCTTCCCTGCTCTTGTGTGTTCCGTTTTTGATCTGCGCGACGGCATCGGCGCAGAAGTACGAGATTTCGGCGGGCCCCAATCTCATCCGGCTCGACAGTAAGCGCCTTGGCTCGATTGCGACGTCCGACGGCGCCGACGACGACACGTACTTCGAAAAGGTGAGCGTCGAAGGCGGCCAGTTCAAGCTGACGCTGAACACCAAGGGCTACTACGGCCACGAGATCGGCTACTCCTATAACCGCTCGAAGTTGAATATCGTCACTCGCACCACCGACGACGACGACAACGAGATCGTCACCCGACACCAGCGCAAGGTCGCCGTGGGACAGTTCACCTACAACTTCCTGATGTACATGATGCCGGCCGGCGAGCGCGTTCGTCCCTACATCACCGTGGGCGCAACCGTACAGGACTACGGCGCTCCCAAGCTGGATGAATGGACTCACGGCAGTTCGCGCAACTACGGCGCGAATGTCGGCTTCGGCCTGAAGGTCCGCCTGTTTCCGCACACGCAGGTGCGTTTCGACGTACGCCAGCATTTCGTGGGCGCGCCCTACGACCTCACCTTCGAGGACGAGCAGAAGCTAAGCGGCGGCATGATGAAGAACAGCAGCGCCTCCGTCGGCTTCGGGTTCACGTTCTAACGGGTGAGTTTCGTACCAGCGTAGCCTGTCACCGAAACTTGAGAATCACTTTTTCGAGGGTCATGGCGTCCACTCCGTTTTGCGTGTCTAGTTTCACGCGGAGGGTTTGGTCGCCCTTGGCGAGTTGCAGTTCTCCCACGGGGTGGTGGTTGAAGACCCAGCGATCGGTTCCACGAGCCACCTTTCCAGTCAGTTGGCTCGTGCCGGCCGTGATCGTGTAGGCGGTGCCTTCACCGCGGCGGCTGGATCCGTAAACCAGGTCCACTTGATAGCGTCCCGTTTTGGGGACGTTTATCTTCCACACTGGGATGTCGTCCGCGCGTTCCCACTTGGTCAGGAACACGTGCCC
>CAZDIZ010000081.1:6195-15888 GCA_964505625.1 uncultured Solibacteraceae bacterium
TTGTTGCCCTTGGTCGTCGCGCGGCCGAAGAACGGCAGGCGCGCGAACGGGCTGGCCGTGGTCTCGTAGATCGCCTCGCCATTTACCTTCATCCAGGCGCCGATGGCATTGAGCCTGGTCACGAATTCGTCCTGGATGCGCCCGTCCGGCGTAGGCCCGACGTTCAACAGCAGATTGCCGCCCTTGCTCACCACTTCCACCAGCATGCGGATCAAATCACGCGTGGTCTTGAATTCAGTTTCGTATTGGTTGTAACCCCAACTATCGGTGTTGATGGTGACGCAGGATTCCCACAGCAGCGGGTTGCCGCTCGCGTCGGTCACACCGGTGGCCGGCACATACTGCTCCGGCGTTCCGAAATCGGCGCGGTTGCCCGGTTCCCGCTTGTAGAGGCGATCGTTGATCAGACAGTTCGGCTGAAGTTGGCGGATGAAATCGTAAATCTCATCCGAGCGCATTTCCTTGGTCGAGTGTTCCCACTCGCCGTCGAACCAGATGACGGCCACCTGGCCGTAGCGCGTGAGCAGTTCGCGGAGCTGCTCTTTCATGAAGTCGATGTAGCGGTCGAGATTGCCGCCTTCATTCGGTGTGGGCGATTCCCAACCGCGGCGCGGGCGGTAATCGGGATGGTGCCAGTCCATGATGGAGTGGTAGAAACCGAGCCGCATGTTGTGGCGCGCGGCAGCCTGCGCCAGCATCTTCAGCGGGTCGCCGTCATACGGCGTCCGCTTCATGTCGTAATTGCTGACGCTGCTGCGGTAGATGCTAAAACCGTCGTGATGCTTCGAGGTGATGACGATGTATTTGGCGCCGGCGTTGGACGCCAGATCCACCCAAGCGTTCGCGTCGAAGTGAATGGGGTTGAAGCGGCGCGCGTATCTGTCGTACTCCGCTTGCGGAATTTGCAGCCGGTCTCGCGCCCATTCGTGCCGGCCTATGACGCTGTAAGCGCCCCAGTGGATGAAGATGCCGAACTTGGCGTCGCGGAACCATTTGGTGCGTTCGGCGCCGGCAAGCGGCGGTTGCGTGAATTGCGGCGCGGCGGCCGCAACGGTCAGAGACAGAACCAGCAGAAGCCGGGCAATAGTAGCCATCGAAGCATATTCTATTACTCGGTGACTTTGCGGCGCATATTTTCGAGCGAAACCTGCATGCCGTGCAGGTCTTCTTCCTCGGTGGCCGGCTTGGAGTGGCGGAAAATGCCGCGTTCAATCAACTCGGTAAACAAAGCGGTGAGTTCCGGATCGCGCCAGCCGCGGCGCGTCTCCGCGCTGAGAACATCGAGTGCTTCGCGTGTGCTCAAGGCGGCCTTGTAAGGCCGGGCCGTCGTGAGCGCGTCGTAAATGTCCGCGATCTGCAGGATGCGCGCCAGAAGCGGGATTTCCTCGCCGCGCAGACCGTCCGGATAGCCGGAGCCGTCCCAACGCTCGTGATGGTTGCGGATGACGGGCAGCACCGGAGCCAGGTTCTTCATGGGGCGGCAGATGGCCTCACCGCTGGTGGTGTGGGACCGCATCATGATCCATTCGTCGTCGGTGAGCCGGCCCTGCTTGAACAGAATAGCGTCCGGAATACTGATCTTGCCGATGTCGTGCAGGAATCCGCCGCGGTGCAGCGCCAGCAACTGCGGACGCGGAAGTCCGAGCGCGCTGCCTAATTCGACCGCGTAGTGCGAAAGCCGCTCGCAGTGGCCGCCGGTGTAAGGATCGCGCTGTTCGATGGCTTGGGCGAGGGCGAACAGGATGGTTTCGGCTTCCTCGAGCGAATCCACCGCCGCCTTGTTGCGCAACATGGCGCGTATGCGCGTGCGAACCACCGTGGGATGCAGCGGCCGGTTCAGGAATTCGTCCGCGCCCGATGCCAGCCCGGCTACTTCGCTTTCGATGCCCTGCACGCTGGTCAGCATCAATACCGGAAGCAGTTGCGTGCGCCGGTTGCTCTTGATGCGGCGGCAGAGCTCCAATCCGCTGATGCCCGGCATCATCAGATCCAGAATGACCAGATCCACCCGTTCCCGTTCCAGCATGGCCAGCGCCTCGCTGGCTTGCCCGGCTTCCAGGATCTTGTAGGGCTCCTGCTTCAGCATGCCGCGCATCACGCGACGGTTCACTTCCTGCGAATCCACCACCAGCACGGCCGGAGACCGGTCCATGTAGGCGAACATTTCGCTGGGCGTAAGAACCGACTGAAAACGCGCATCCGCTCCGGTGATCAACTCCTCGGCTTGATCTTCCATCATGTCGAGACGCACCGTCGCCAGCTGAGACACTTCGGCCACGTTTGTGTATATCGGCGGAATCAGTACCAGAGTTTAGTGGATTATTTGCGGAATTTCGCCCAACCGGCGAAATCGTAGAACACAAACCCAAGCACGGCGGGAAACACCACGCAGACCAGTTTGTTGTAAGCCAACGCTCGCGAAAACTCACCGTGGAGCAAGGCCGAGAAGGCGCGCGTCATCCCGCAGCCGGGACAGTGAACCCCAAACAAATTCCAGTAGAGACACATCGACGGCGCACGTTCCAGCCACGCAGTAGGCACGGCGGCCAGCGCTACCAGTCCCGCTAGTATTGATGCAACGCGCCAGAATCGCGCCGAACGGCCGCACAGCGCCTTGGGTGGAAAGTGCATCACTCGACCAGCGGCTGGCCGGCAGCGTCCTTGTTGATGTTGCCGGTCAGTATCATGATTCCCTCAATTAAGCCCCAGATCGCCGAAGCCAGCGTGGTGATGCCGCAGGTCACAAACCCGAGCAGACCCAGGGCCAATTGTGCGATTGCGATCGGATTGTAACCGAGATAGAAACGATGCACGCCGAACGCACCAACGAAGATCCCCAACAACCCCGCCACCATTTTCGATTTTGGAGCGGCGGCGGGAGCAGCCGCTGGGGGCGGTGGGGGAAACGGCGGAACATCGCCGGGTGTGGACTCATTCGCGGCCGGGCTGGCCGCGCCCTCGGCCGGAGCAGCGCCGGTGGGCGCGCCACAGCTCGAGCAGAACGCGATTCCTTCGGGAGTCTGGGCACCGCATTTGCTACAGAACATGTTTGTCCTTCCTCCGTGCAAGCGACTGCCAACACTTTACAGAAACGCGAAGTACTTCGCAAGGAAAAAAGCCCCCTACTTGACGAACCCGGCGCCTGCCAGGATGAAGCCGAGTTTGGCGCCGTCGGTGGGAGCCACCCACACCGGGTCCACTTCAACGGCCACGTTGTTTACCGCGTAGGGTTTGAGCAATTCGCTGGGTACGGGTTCGTCCAGGTGCATCTGACCCGGCTGGCCGATGCGAACCTTCTTCATCAGCTTTTCATTGATGAAAATTCTAAAGGTCACCGGCCCGGTCTGCTTGAAAGTCTGCTCGGGTATCGCAAAGTCCATGAAGAACCGCAGACCGCGGTGGTCGTTGATCAGGAACCGGAATTCCGGCCGCTTGAACACCCAGCGCCATGCGGTGCCCACCGGAGCAAGAGCAACGTCCTTGACCAAATACTGGTCAACGTTTACGTCGCCGCTCTTGAACATCTGGTTGAAGACAGGCTTCGGCTCTTCACCGGTGAAGGGCTTGCGCTGTTCGGGAGGGGCGTACCATTCGGGCCAGCGACGGCACCCCGCGGAAACGAGCAAGCACGGCAAGATCAGAAGCAGAATCGCACGCACGGATTTGTGAGTATAGCAAAGCGTCAGTCGCGAAAACCCGGGTTTTCCGTCAGTGCCCTGTCAGCGGCTGGATCGCGATGCCACTTTCTTGTAGCGCCTGGGCGACCGCGCGGGCGATGGCAATGGCTCCTGGAGTGTCGCTATGCAGGCAGATGGTCTCGGCGATCCCAGCACGAACCAGTTCGACAGCCTGGCGCGCGGCTTCGTCCGGATCGTGGATGAGCGCTCCTTCGAGTTGACGCGAACGCAGGCTGCCGTCGGATTCGTAGCGGCGGTCCGCGAACGCTTCGGCCGCGACGCGGAACCCCAGGCGCCGGAATTCATCAAGCATCAACGAGCCGGCCAAGCCCACTACAACGACGCCGCGGCTCCAACGTTCAATGCCTCGTGCCATCGCGCGCGCGATGGCCGGATCTCGCGCCGCTTCGTTATACAACGCGCCGTGCGGTTTCACGTGAACGATTGCAGCCTCGCACGCGCGGGCCACGCGTTCTAGCGCGAGCAATTGCTCGTAGATCGACTGAGCCAATTCGTCCGCGCTCATCTCGACATGCAGGCGTCCGAAGTTGGCGCGGTCGGGATAACCCGGATGCGCACCAATTGCGACACCGTGCGCGAGCGCCGCGCGGATGGTGCGTTCCATGGCCGCCTCGCCGCCGGCGTGCGCGCCGCAGGCCACGTTCACCGAACTCACGTATTCGAGTAGCGCGTCTTCGGTTCCATCCAGAGCGAGTGCATCCAACTCGCCCATGTCGCTGTTCAAATCGATTCGTTTCATTCGAGCGTCTTCCCTTTCGTTTCCGGCAGCAGGAAGATGAGCGCGCCGCCCAGCGCGAAGAACGCCGCCGTCGATCCGAGCGCCGGCCCGTAGCCCGCGCGGTCGGCCAACGCGCCAATGGCGAACGGAGCCAGAGCACTGAGGGCGCGCCCGGAGTTGTAGCACAGCCCTTGCGCCACACCGCGCACGTGCGTTGGGAACAGTTCCGCGAGCATGGCTCCGAATACGCTGAAGTAGCCGTGTCCGAACAATCCCACTAGCGGGCCGATCGCCAGCAACACCGTCGCACTGCGCGCCGCCGCCCCGTAGAGCGGCACCAGAACGGCCGAGGCCAGCACGAATAGGAGCAGCATGGGCCGCCGCCCGAAGCGGTCCGCCAGCATGCCGAACGACGTGTAGCCGATGAACGCGCCGATCTGCATGGGAATCATCCACGCCGACGATTTGACGATGCCGAGTCCCGCCCCGCCGCGTTCGATGGGCGCCGCCAGATACGACGGCACCCACGTGAACAGTCCCCAGTAAGCAATCAACAGCGACGCGGTGACGGATGCCGCGATCGCGGCGCGTTTCACGAAAGGCGGACCGAGCAGCGCCGCGAATCCGCCCGCCACGCGACGCGCGCTACGGCCTTCGATCCAGATTTGTGGTTCGCGGATGCCGCGGCGCACCCACACCGCCAACAGCGCCGGTGCGACACCCACGGCAAACAGAGCGCGCCAGCCGAAGCGCGGCAGCACCGCGGCCGCCAGCAGCGCGGCCAGAATGTAGCCCACCGCCCAACCGGATTGCATCAGTCCGATGGCTTTCCCGCGATGCTGCGCGGGCCAGGTCTCGGCCACCAGAACCGAACCGGCGCTCCACTCGGCGCCCAGGCCGAATCCGACCAGCGCGCGCCAACACACCAGCGCGGCGAGCGAGCCGGAGGTCGCCGTGGCCGCCGTGGACAGCGAGTAAACCAGGATCGACCAGCTCAACACGCGGGCACGCCCGTAACGGTCGCTGAGCGCGCCGGCCCATCCGCCGCCAATGGCCGAGCAAAGCAGCGTCACCGAAGCCAGTGCCCCGGCCTCGCCGCTGGTGAGCGTGAATTCGCGTTGAATGGCGCCGAGTGCGAACGCGTAGAGCATGACGTCCATGGCGTCCAGCATCCAACCCAGAGCGGCGGCCCACAGCGCGCGGCGCGCTTCGCGATCGGCTTCCCTGTACCAGGCGAACATACTCATCACGAATCGAAAGCCTCTGCTTTCAGCGACGCTTCGAGCTCGAACAACAACTCCCGAGCGCGGTCCATGGCGACAGGTTCGAACGTGATCGAATCGCGCGGCCGCAGTTGCGCGACGCTCGATTGGTCCGCTGTAATGACGTTCGCGATGATCGGGTAACCGCCGGTGGTCTGGCGGTCGACGAACAGAATGATGGGTTGTCCGTTGCTCGGCACCTGCACCGCACCGAGCGATACACCTTCGGTGATCATCGCGCCGCCGAACGGAGATTCGATGCGCGGCCCGTCCAGCCGGAGCCCGTCGCGATTGGATTCCTCACGGACCGTGTAGCTGGCTGCGTAGAAGGTGCGGAGCGCATCGGCGGAGAACTCTTCGGCCTCGGGGCCCGTGGTCACACGCAACCTGCGGCGCGGCGCGAAGCGTCCGAGCCATTCGGGACGCACCGCGCCGCGCGCGTTCCCACACACCGCGGTACCGATGCTCAGCCGTTCGCCTTTGCGCAGCACACCGCCCTCTATACCGCCACGCACGGCGATATAAGCGCGCGCTCCATCGCGAGTCGCGCCGCACTGGAGCACCTGTCCGGCCTTCACTTCAAACGTTCGCCACACCGGCACGCTCACACCGTCGAGCGTCGCACCGAAGTCCGCACCGGTCAGAGCCGCCACCGTATCCACCGTGAAGCGCAGCGTCGCGCCGAGGAGCGTCATCTCAATGGCCGCCGCGTCGTCGCCGTTCCCCACCAGACGATTGCCGATGCGCAACGCCAGCGGGTCCGCCGCGCCGCCGGCCGAAATCCCCCAACGCGCCACACCGTGGCGGCCAAGGTCCCGCACGCTCGAAAGCAGCCCGGGCGCAATCACTTCAATCACGACACAAACTCCAGACTCTCGACCGGAATGAACTTCACGCGGTCGCCGGGCGAGACCAGCGACATGGGATTGCGCGCAGCGTCGAACATGCGCGACGATGTTCGCCCGATGATGCGCCAGCCCCCGGGAGACGCACTCGGATAGACGCCGGTCTGCCGCCCGGCGATGCCGACGCTGCCCGTGGGAACTTCTCGCCGGGGTACGTCCATTCGCGGCGCGGCGATTTCCAGCGGCACTTCGCCCAGGTACGCAAAGCCGGGCGAGAAACCCAGGAAGTACACGCGATAGAGAACGTCCGCGTGCAATTCGACCCAACGTTCGGCGCTCAGACCACACAGCGCGGCGGTGGAAGCCAGGTCCGGCCCGCATTCGCCTCCATATACGACGGGGATTTCGACAACGCGCGGAGTTTCGGCGCCGGCCGACTCGCCGGACGACCACAAACCCCGCAAATATGTTTCGACGTCCGCGTGCGCCAGACATCGCGGATCGAAGCGCACCAGTAGCGACGCATAGGCCGGCGCAACGTCGCGAACTCCTTCGAGCGGCTGGAGATCCGCGCGCTGCATCAGCTCGAGCGCCGCGTCGCTGGCGGCGCTGGAAATCTCACGGCCAAACCGCACCAATAGGGTGTGATCGCTGGCGGCGAAGAACTGGGGCTCCGATTTACTCAACGTTAACGACTTTTGGACAACCATTGGCGAAATTTGATCGTCTTTAAGATTAGAACGGCCCGCTTGAGAAAGCATCAGGCGGGTGAAAGTTCTCCCGGTGCGGCGCCGGACAAGGGGTCCGCATCGAGGCCGAGCGGCACGCAACTCCGAAGGGGGATCAAGACATCCGACGCCGGAAGTGTGCCTGAACTCGGAACAAGAACTCAACGAGGAGAGGGCAAGACCATGAAACAAGTAATCGTGAAAGCAGTCGCCGTCCTGGCCGTGGCTGGTGCAGTGGCACTATTCGGCACGTCGGTGAAGGACCTGGCAACCTGGAAGATTTCGGGGCTGGACTCGGCGTTCATGTTGAACGCGAGTATCGTCGGGGCCGTGTTGTTCAGTCTGCGCGCGCAAGTGGAAGGGCCGGAAGAGCCGCCGTCGATCATGCCGCGTTAGTACGGCCGCGCCCGTCGACTATACTGGGGGTCGATGGCTACTTTGCAGACGCGCGGACTCGCGGCAATCGCGCTTGTGTGCGCCGGAACGCTGGCCGCCGCCGACGTTGCAACGTTCAACGACGACGGCGGCTGGTGCTGGTTTCAAGACGAACGCGTCGTGGTGGACGGCGGCAAGCTGCTGATTGCGTCGGTGGCCTCCGGCACGCGCGACCGTTCGCGGCAGGGCGATATCGAAGTGGTGAGCTACGACATGGAGTCGGGCCAGACCACCCGGGTCGAACTCCACGACCGCCTGCTTCTGACCTTCCGCGGCAAGGTCGCGCAGGACGACCACAACGCACCGGCGCTGCTGATTCGCCCTGACGGCCGCTACCTGGCCGTATACACGAATCACGGCCGCGACAACCGGATTTACTACCGCATTTCGACTCGTCCGCACGATGCCACGGCTTGGGATGCCGACCAAACGCTGGTGCCGAGCGAAGCCTCGCGCGTCACTTACTCGAACCTGCACTACCTAGCGCGCGAGAACAATGGCGCGGGGCGCGTCTACAATTTCTTCCGCGGCTATAACGCGTCGAACAAACCTTCTTACGCCTGGTCCGACGACCAGGGCACAAGCTGGAAAGTGGGCGGCGTGTTCATCGACTTTCCGGACACCACGCCACGGCGGCCTTACGTGAAGTACGCTTCCGATGGGCGCGACACCATCCACATGTTCTTCAGCGAGAGCACTCCCTATAGCTACGACACCAGCGTCTTCCACATGTACTACCGCAACGGGATGCTCTACGCGAGCGATGGTAAACCCATTCGCGCGCTGTCGCCCGGATTGCGGCACCCCACAGAAGGCACGCTCATCTACAAGGGCAACAGCCAGAACGTCGCCTGGATGAGCGACATTCACCTGGATGGCAACAACCGGCCCTGGGTGGTGTATTCGGTGCGCAAAGGCACGCTGAAAGACGACGAGGACAAGATCGGAGCCGACCACCGCTACCGCTACGCCCGTTGGACAGGCAGCCGCTGGCTGGATCACGAGATCGCTTACGCGGGTAGCCAACTCTATCGAGGCGAAGACGACTACACCGGGCTGGCCGCCCTCGATCCGGAAGACCCGAACATCGTCTACATTTCCACCAATGTCCACCCGGCCACCAACGCTCCGCTCGTCAGTTCAGCCGACGGCAAGCGGCATTGGGAGATCTTCCGCGGTGTCACGTCGAGCGGCGGCGCCACTTGGAAATGGACAGCGGTCACCAAGGATTCCACCGCCGACAATCTGCGGCCCGTGGTACCCGTCTGGAAGAACAAGCGTTACGCGCTGCTGTGGCTGCGCGGCACGCTACGCACCTACACCGATTACGACTTGGCGGTAGTAGGTTTCATCACAAAGAGATAGGCGGCGGGACTAAAGCCGGCCGGCAAAATGGCCGATCACAGACGAGTCCGTGTCTTGGCATCTGAGTCGGGGTTCGGACAGCCGTGGGACCGGACCGCTCAGCACTTGCTCGGCGTACCGCCGTCACCACCGGTGCGGGAGACAAGTTTTGAGCGACACTCACATTCCTCCGGCGGAAACGCAACCGTCCACGAAACGTCCGGCACGCCGCCGATGGGCTCGCAACGCCGGTCTGGTTCTGGTGGCAATCCTCTTGCTGTTCTTGCTCATGGGCATGGTGCCACGGGGGAAAGCCATACAGCTAAGAACCTATCTGCTTGGCGCGGAGGTCTGCCGCCAGCTTTGCCCGGTGGGTGACCGCGACGGGTTCGTCCATGGCGCGGACGCGCTGATGACCAAGGTGGGTTTTCTACGGCCTATCCGGCTGGAAGTCGAGCCCGGCGTGAACCTCCGGCTGGATCCGAACGATTTCATCTCCCGTTCGATTCTGATGAGCAAGCACCACATTTGGGAACCGGTCGTGTGGCAGTCCCTGGCCGGCGGCATGCCGGAAGGCGGCGTTTTCCTGGATGTGGGCAGTCATATTGGCTACTTCTCGCTGAAAGGCAGCCGGAAAGTCGGCGCCGGCGGGCGAGTGATCGC
>CAZDIZ010000081.1:15988-27631 GCA_964505625.1 uncultured Solibacteraceae bacterium
CTGCGCGGCGCGCGCGAAACGCTGCGCCGTTTCCACCCCAAGTTGGTGGTCGAGGTTCGCCCGTCCAACCTCGCCAACATGAACACCACCGTCGAGCAGGTGCTCGCTTTCATCGCCGAAGCCGGATACGGCCCGGGCAAAAAGATCACCGACGACGATTGGGAATGGACGGCACCGCCCGCGACGGTTAGCGCAAAACCGTAGTCAGCGTGGTGATGTCCACCATGCCGCGGCAACCGTAAAGCGCCGGGATCAGCCTCTCCGGCGGATACTGCCGGCGCCATTCAGCCACCTTTACCGTCCCCGCGCGATAGGCCGGCAGATACATGCGCCCGAGCAGTGGATGGCGTCCCCAGGCGCCGGACAGTTTGTTGGCGCGCTCTTCGGTCACCAGGTATTCCCGCTTAAGCTCGTCGGCGACGTCCGCCTGTGGCCAGCCTTCCTGCCAGGTCAGAAATGATGCCTGGTTCTTGGCGTCATCCTGCAGCAACGCCAGCAGGACGCCGATTTGCAGGTCTTCGTCCGGCAACTCCGTCACGTCACGCACACCGTAGGCCATCAGGATGGCGTTGTTGGCGATGCCTTCAAACAAGGCGGCCGCGCGCGTGTTCATAGTGAGCACCGTGGCTTCGAAGCCCACCTGTTGCCGCACGAACAGGTTCTGCAGATAAGCGAATGTGGTGACGTGCCCGGGCACCACTTCGTGGCTCACCAACTGCGCGAACTCCGGCACCGAAATATCGAGCGAAGCGTTGATCTCGTACGTGGCATCATACTCCGGAGTGCCATCGCGCTTTCGCTTTCGCCCCAGGTAGTTCATCGATCCGGAGAACCAGGCGTCCGGAATGGGCAGGAATTCAATGTTGGCGCGTGGAACGCTGTGCATCTCCGCGGGCAGATACGGCAACAGGTTGCGCTCGGTGAGTTGATCGAACCGGGCAATGAACGCCTCGCCCAGCAGCCGGATGCTGGACATGGGCACGCGGTGCGCCCTGCGCCATTCCGCCACGCTGCGATGGCCGCGGCGCTCCAGCAATTCCGCCACCCGGCGCGTCTTCAGACTGGGATCGGAACGCGCGGGGTCCTCGCCGACGCTGGCGCGCACGCATTGCCGGTACGGAACCGGCGGACCGTCGCCCAGCACCTCCTGCACCATCTCCCACATGGTTTCAAAGCACAGCGCCAAGCCCTGCAAGTAACTTCCGCGCAGACCGGACGTGGACCGTGCTTCTTCGGAAAACGCGCGGATTGAACCTGCCACGTCCACGCCGTCCATGTAAGCCTTGACTGCTTTCATGTCGGGATTGCGGTCCGAAATCCCGCCAGTTTCACGCAACCGCGTTGCCGCCGGATGCGCGTAAGCGGGAGGCATCGCCTCGTCGGAAAACCAGCAATCCGCAATGAAACGGCCCGTACCGCTGGCCGACAGTACATCACCACCCCACAGCGTATCGATACCGAGGATGGCGTTTGCCAAAAGCTCGTTCAATTGCGGCTTCATACCTTCTCTCCTTCATCGGCGCGGCGCAGTGCACCGAACCACACATAAGCGCACAGACCGATAAACAAAGCAGCCGATACAAATTGTGACGCCGTGTCGAAATCGTAGAACGGCGTCTTGATCCAGCTTTCGCTGTAGCCGGGCAACAATCGCAGCGCGGCGCCGAACACGCCGCCCAACGCGCCGCCGGCCATCAGCCCGCTGGCGATGATCACACCACGCTCGCGCACCGTACGGCCGCGCGCGCCACCGAGCGCTTCGCTGCGTTTGCCCAGATAGTGCGCCAGCACGCCGCCCACCAACGCCGGCGTGTTGAGTTCAAGCGGCAGGTACATGCCGAGCGCGAAGATCAGCGACGGCACACCCAGCATCTCCATCACAAGAGCCGTCATGGCTCCCGCTCCGAACAGAATGTAAGCCACCGGCTGCTGGCCCATGAAGCCCACCACCAGTTCCTTCATGATGGACGCCTGCGGCGCCGCCAGCACCACCCGCAAGTCGCCCGGAGCAGCTTCGCCAAACTGGAACGCCTTGGCCAGTAGGACCACGGTAAGGCCAGAGGCGATCGCCGAAACCACCACGCCCAGGAATTTCACTTTTTGCTGCGCCGCCGGCGTCGAACCCAGCCAGTATCCGGCCTTGAAATCCGTGATGACCTGGCCGGAAACCGCCAGCGCCGTGCACACCATACCCGCTACGGCCATCACAAAGAACATGCCCGTCGTGCCCGACATTCCGAAGCGCAACAGCACGATGCTCGAGATGATGATGGTCAGCATGGTCATGCCTGAAATCGGGTTGCGCGCCGTGGTGGCAATGGCGTTGGCCGCCACCGACGTAAAGAAAAACGAGAACAGCAACACCAGCAACAGCCCGATTCCCACCGCCGCCCAACCGCCGTGCAGCGTGCCCAAGAACACGGCTACCGCCAGCGTTGACAGCACCACGCCCAACAGAATCGTCATCACGGAGATGTCGCGATCCGTGCGCGCGGTTCCGGCCGGCTCGCCGTGACGGAACGTACGTCCGGCAATGGCGAAGGATCCCGCCACAATGCGTAATGATTTGACGATTCCGAAGATACCGGCCGTGGCGATGGCACCCACGCCGATGAAACGCACGTATCCGCGGAAGATCTGTGTCGCGGTCATTTTGGCGATGGGCAAGGCAGCCGGATACACAGCGGTATCAGGCAGGTGGCTGCCGATCATCCATATTATCGGCACAAATACAAAGTTTGAGAGCACACCTCCCGCGCACAGGATCATCGAGCTGCGCAGTCCCATGACGTAGCCCAACCCCAGAATGAAGCCGATGGCGTCGAAGCTGATCGTAATCCTCGCCCGCTCGGCCGCAGTTCGCATGAAGGGGAGGAACTGAAAATCAATGAACTCCTTCCACACCTGGAAGGTGGTTACCAGGAAGTCGTAGATGCCGGCGATGGCCGTGGCTTCGAGCAGCAGCCGTGCCTGCGAGCCGCCTTTTTCGCCCGTGATCAGCACCTCGGTGATGGCCGTGGCTTCCGGATATGGCAGCTTGCCATGCATGTCGCGAACGAAGTAGCGCCGCAGCGGGATGAGGAACAACACACCCAAACAACCGCCCGCGACGCAGATGAAGATGGACTGCACCGGGTGCGGATCGAGCTTCAGAATGTAGAGCGCCGGCAATGTGAAAATGGCGCCCGCCACCACGCTTCCCGCCGCGCCGCCCACCGCCGTCACAATGACGTTTTCAAGCAGCGTCGACCGCCGCCGGTACACGCGCGCCAGCCCGATGGCCAGAATCGAAATCGGAATGGCCGCTTCCATAACTTGGCCGACTTTCAGACCCGAGTACGCGGCGGCTACGCTGAAGACCACGCAGAAAAACGTGCCCCACAGAATGGCGCGCCAGCTCGACTCGCGAACATCGGCCCCGGCGGGAACAACCGGCTGGTAGACTTCGCCTTCGGCCAAGGGCTTATAGGCGTTTTCAGGTAGAGACTTCGTAGTGGTGGCGTCCATTATGGATAACCCAGTAACAAGACGGCATTATACAAGACCTGTCCGGTACGGGCGCGGAACGCGCGATACACTGGAGTTGCAGCCGTTGGGCGCCAGATCACATCCGTAGCCGCTCTATGACCGCGATCCCCGACGATCAAAGACGACACATCGAGGAACAACTCAACCGCATCCTGGCGAGCACCGCTTTCTCCGGATCGGAGCGGCACCGCCGTTTTCTGCGCTTCGTGGTCGAGCAGGCGCTGGCCGGCGAAACCGACAAGCTCAACGAGTTCGTGCTCGGATTTGAGGTCTTCGACAAAAACGATACATTCGATCCGCGCATCGATTCCATCGTTCGCGTCGAGGCGCGGCGTTTGCGCGAACGGTTGAAGAAATACTACAGCGAAGAGGGCCGCAACGATCCACTGACCATCACCTTGCGCCCGCGCAGCTTTGTGCCGGAGTTCGAAGCGCCTGCTGCCAACGGCTCGAAGCGTCGTTTCCCGATGCCCTCGCGCCGCGCGATGCTCGCGATGCTGGCGGCCATCGCCGTATGCGCCGCGGCTGTCGTGAGCTGGTGGTTGCTGCGCAAGCGAACGGACGTCGCGCAAGAGGCGCCGCGACCAGCCGCCGTGATCGTTCTTCCCTTTCGGGCGCTGTCGGCGGAAGCGGAAAAGGAACTGCTCGGCGACGCCATAGCCGACGCGATCATCACCGGACTTACCGGCATCCCCGGATTACGCGTCATTTCGCGCGCGTCCGGGATGGAATTCCGCGAATCGTCGCGATCGCCTTACGAATTCGCCGCCGAACTTAACGTGGACTACATTGTCGAAGGCACCGTGCGTACAACGGGTACGCGCGTGTTGGTGTCCGCGAAAATGACCGACCGTCGCACGCAGTCCTATGTTTGGGCCGAAACGCGCGAGGCCGAACGCGCTACGCTCGCCAAACTCGAACGCGACCTGGCGCAGGCCATTGCGTCGCGCATTCGCGTGCCGGCCCCGCCAGGCAATCGTGTCATCCGCCGCGCCGCGACACCGGAAGCCTACGGCGCGTTCCTGAAGGGGCAATACTACTGGTATCAGTGGGAGCGCGGCAGCGTCGAAAAGAGCATCGAGTCGTTTGAGAAGGCCATTGCCGGCGATCCGAACTACGCTCCGGCCTGGGCCTGGCTTTCGCAGAGTTACCAGTTGCTGATCATGCGCGACGGCGCGCGCGACGCCGACATGATCGCCAAGGGGCGCAAGGCCGCTCTCAAAGCCCTCGAACTCGACGATCAACTCGGCGAGGCGCACGCCGCCGTGGGCAGCTACGAAGCACTGGATTGGAACTGGGCCGGCGCCGGCGAACGTTTCCGCCGCGCCATCGAACTCAACCCGGATTGGGCGCAGGGACACCTGATGTACGCCATCATGTACCTGTTGCCCACCGGCCAGGTCCGCGAGGCGCTCGGCGAGGCGTTGCGCGCCCACGAACTGGACCCGCTTACCGCCACCACGCGTTCTATCCTTACGGAAATACAATACTTTAACCGCGAATACACGCGCGTCATCGCCGACCACGACGAGCCGCGCCGGGGCGGCGCTCGCGGTCCGGGCAACCGCGCCTACTTCCTGTCGCTGTGTCTGTCGGGACAGGGGCAGCGCGCTCTCACGGAGATGCGTCCTTCGGCCGACCGCATCGATGAACACTCTCCCGCTATCGGAATGTGGGGATACATCCTGGCGAAATATGGTGATGCCGCACAGGCTCGGGCGATTCGCGATCGTCTTATCGAACGCTCGAAAACGTCGTTCGTGTCCCCCATGTCCCTGGCGCTGGTCAGCCTCGGCCTCGGGGACACCGGCGAAGTGTTCCGGCAGCTTGATCGCGGCGCCGCCGGGCATGTTCCGGGAGTGGTCCTGGTCACTGTCGATCCGCTTTTTGACCCGTTGCGCCAGGATGCGCGCTACCGGGACCTGCTCCGGCGGATGAACCTAAGCCGCTGAAAACACAGCGAACGTCACGTTACGTTACCTGATTGTCTCCGGCTGTCTCTCACGTACGCAGTCCCAAAAGCCCGATTCTGGGCTTGCGATGAGACGACATGCCACAAAAGCTCCGCGGGCCATCCTGGTGGGGCTTTCCATCCTGTTACTGACCGGTTGCGGCGGCCGGCGCACGCCGTACACGCCGCCCGCAACACCGAAACTGGCATCAGACTCCAACTGGAACACGCCGCTCGAAGGTGGGACAAAAAACGGTCCCACCGACGACGCGACCCTCTCCCGTTGGTGGTCCGCCCTGGGTGACCCCGTTTTGACATCGCTCGAAGAACGGGCGGTGAAGGGCAACCTGGACCTTAAGAAAGCCGAGGCCAAGGTCCGCCAGGCCCGCGCCCTGCTTGGTGAGGCGGAAACGGCGCGCATCCCGACGGTGACCGGGTCCGCCAACGCCGCGGGCAACCGCAGCAGCTCGCGGGCCGGGTCGGGCGAGATCGGCCAGTCGTATTCGGCGGGCGTCGACGCCAGTTGGGAACCGGACTTCTTCAAACGTATACGCGGATCAATCGAAGCTTCCGCGGCGGACGTCGAGGCCGCGCAGGAGGATCTGCGCGGTGTGCTGGTGAGCCTGACCGCGGAGGTCGCGCTTGCCTACGTGGACGTGCGCAGCTACCAATCTCAAATCGCTATCACCAAATCGAACCTGGCCACGCAGGAAGAAACCTACAACTTGACGCTGGCCCGGTTCCAGAGCGGTCTGGCGACGGAGCTTGACGTGGAACAGGCGCGGCTTACCAAGGAATCGACACGGGCGAGCCTTCCGACGCTTGAAGCGTCGCTGCGGAAATCCACCAACGCCATCGCGGTACTACTGGGCGAGCGGCCCGGTGCGATCGACGCGGAACTGGCGGCGGTGAAACCGCTGCCGGTGGTTCCGGTGGAGGTAGCCGTGGGCATGCCGGCCGATTTGCTGCGGCGCCGCCCGGACATCCGCAGCGCGGAACGGCAAGTGGCCGCGCAGTCGGCGCGCGTGGGCGTGGCGCGTACCGATCTGTACCCCACCTTCAAGCTGTCCGGCTCGCTCGGATTGAGCAGCATCACCATCGCCAATCTGTTCACGCCCGGTGCGCTGGCGGCGAACTTGGCTGGATCGATTCAGAACACGGTTTTCAACCGGCGCAAGATCCGCGAGCAGATCAAGGTGCAGGACGCCGTACTCGAGCAACAGCTCGCGACCTACGAAAGCACGGTGCTGGTGGCGGTGCAGGACGTTGAGGACGCGCTCAACGCTTTCGCCAAAGAGCAGGTGCGGCGCAAGTCGCTCGCGGATGCCACGGCGTCGGCCGAGCGCGCGGTGCGGTTGTCGCGTGATCTCTACAGCGCGGGCTTGAAGGACTTTTTGACAGTGCTCGACGCGGAACGCTCGCTACTGAGCCTGCAAACGCAGTTGGCGCAAAGTGACGCGTCGATCACGGCCGGACTGGTCCGGCTCTACAAATCATTGGGTGGTGGCTGGAGTTAGTTCGGCCGGAGGACAAAATCATGGACATACACGAAAGCTTGGGTATCGAGAATAACGGAAGGAAATGGCGCAAGCGGGCGCGTTGGTTGGTGGTTCTGCTTGTCGTGGCGGCGGGGACGGCAGTGCTGTGGAGCAAGTATCGCGCGGCATCCGTGGAACCGGTGACGCGCTACCGCACCGCGGAAGCGCGCATCGGAAACCTGACCGTCATGGTGACCGCAACCGGCCAATTGCAGCCGATCAAGGAAGTGGAAGTCGGCAGCGAGGTCTCCGGCATCATCGACGAAGTTCTGGTCGACTTCAACGATTACGTGAAGGCCGGCCAGGTGCTGGCTCGAGTCAACACGGAGAAGCTCGACGCGCAGATTCGCCAGGACAAAGCACAGCTTGAAACCGCGCGCGCCAAAGTGGAAGACGCCAAGGTGACACGCGAGGAAACCGAAAGCGCCTACAAGCGCGCGCTGGAAGCTCGCGAGCGTTCCAAAGGGCAATTGCCTTCCAAGCAGGAACTGGACACCGCTAAAGCGGCCTTCGAGCGCGCCAAGGTCGCCGTGGCGAGCGCGCAGGCAGCGGTGACGCAGGCAGAAGCCGCGCTCGACTTGGATCAGACCACTCGTGGCAAGGCCGTTATCAAATCTCCGGTGGACGGCGTGGTGCTGGCGCGCAAGGTGGAACCGGGCCAAACCATCGCGGCGTCGTTCACCACGCCCACCATGTTCAACCTGGCCAAGGATCTTCGCGTCATGAAGCTACAGGTCAACATCGACGAGGCCGACGTCGGGCAGGTGAAGATGGGACAGAAGGCGACCTTCACCGTCGACGCGTTTCCCGGACGCCCGTTTCCCGGCAAGATCACGCAATTGCGTTATCAATCGACCACGACGAACAACGTCGTCACATACCTTGCGGAAATTTCGGTGGACAACCGCGAGTTGCTGTTGCGGCCGGGCATGACCGCCACCGCCAGCATCACGGTTCAGGACATCAAGAACGCTCTGCTCGTTCCCAACGTGGCGCTGCGGTACACGCCCGCTGCCGTGGCCAAGGCGGCCGACCAGCGCAGTTGGTTCCGCAAGTTGCTGCCTGGTCCTCCGCGTCCCACGAAAGCGGTCGCTGGTGAAGACGACGCCGCGCCAAGCGGTTCGCGCGTGTACGTGCTGCGCAACCATCAACCGGTGTCCGTGGCGGTGAAGACCGGCGCGACCAACGGCAAGGTAACCGAAGTATTGGGCGGATCGATCGCGGCGGGCGTGCCGCTCGTCATCGAAACGTTGAAGGCGGAGTCATGAAAAACGAACACGCGGAAGGGAAGGAAGCCGTGATGGAATTTCGCGGCGTCACCAAAATTTACGGGCGCGGCGAATCGGAAGTGGCGGCGCTGGCCGGCGTGGACTTCCGCATCAATCAGGGCGAATTCGTCGCCATCATGGGGCCCAGCGGTTCGGGCAAATCCACGTGCATGAACATCCTGGGCTGCCTGGACACGCCCACCGGCGGCACGTATCTGTTCAAAGGCGTGGACGCGGGACGGCTCACGCGCAATCAGCGCGCACGCTTGCGCCGCTACTATCTGGGCTTCATCTTCCAGGGATTCAATTTGCTGGCGCGCACATCGGCGATCGAAAACGTCGAACTGCCGCTGATCTATCGCGGCACCAAAGCGAGCGAGCGCCGCGAACGCGCACTACATGCTCTAGACTTGGTCGGATTGAAGGGCTGGGAGGATCACACGCCGGCGGAACTTTCCGGCGGACAACAACAGCGTGTAGCCATCGCGCGCGCTATGGTGACCGATCCGGCGGTGCTGCTGGCCGACGAGCCCACGGGCAACCTGGATTCGGCGCGCAGCCTTGAAATCATGGAACTGCTCACCGCGCTTAACCGCGAGCGCGGCATCTCGATCGCCATGGTCACGCACGAACCGGACATGGCCGAATACGCCCAACGCAGGATCGTGTTTCACGACGGCCTGGTGGCCTCCGATACAACCAACGTGCCCAAGCTGGGCTGAAGGAGCGAGTCATGTTCTGGAATGCAATCGTACTGGCGCTGGCGGCCATCCGCCGCAACCTGATGCGAAGTTCGCTGACCGTGCTCGGTATCGTCATCGGCGTGGCGGCGGTCATCGTCATGGTGACGCTCGGCAACGGCACCACGGCGCGCGTGGCCACCGAGATCTCCAGCCTCGGCACCAACGTGCTGATGGTGATGCCGGGTCAGGAACGGTTCGGCATGGGCGGCGGCATGCGCGAGCAGGCCAAACTGTTCGATGCCTCCGACATCGAAGCCATGCGCGACGAAGTGCCCGGCGTCAGAGCCGTGGCGCCCGTGGCGTCGAAATCGATGCAGGTGATCTACGGCAACACCAACTGGTCCAGCACCGTCTACGGCACCGTAAACGAGTACCTGACGGTGCGGAACTGGACTATCGCAAGCGGCCGCGACTTTTCCGAAACCGAGCTGAACTCCGGCGCGGCCGTGTGCATCGTAGGCGCCACGGTGCGAAAAGAACTATTCGGTGAACAGGACCCGCTTGGCTCCAACGTGCGCTTGCAGGCGATTTCCTGCCAGGTGATCGCCGTGCTCGCGGCCAAAGGTCAATCCGGCATGGGCATGGACCAGGACGACCTGGTGCTCACGCCGATCCGCATGTTCCAGCGGCGCATCTCCGGTAACCGCGACCGTTATATCGCCAGCATGCTGGTGGGCACCTACGCAGATTCGGATTCGTCCAAGGTGCGGGCCGATGTTGAGAAACTGCTTCGGCAACGTCGCAAGATACAGCCCGGCGCGAGCGACGACTTCATGGTGCGCGATCCGCAGGAATTGATCAGCACGCTCACCGGGACCACCAAACTGCTCACCATGCTGCTGGGCGCGGTGGCGGCGGTCAGCTTGCTAGTGGGCGGCATCGGCATCATGAACATCATGCTGGTGTCGGTGACCGAGCGCACGCGCGAGATCGGCGTGCGGCTGGCCATCGGCGCTTTCGAACAGGACGTGATGACGCAGTTCCTGGTGGAGGCGGTGGTGCTGAGTTCGTTGGGCGGGTTGATGGGTGTGAGCATCGGGATGGCGGTATCGTATCTCGGCGCGCAAGCGTTGCAGGTGGCCTTTCTTCCCGACGTCAACATCGTGGTGACTTCGTGCGTGTTCTCGGCGCTGGTGGGAATTCTGTTCGGCTTCGTCCCGGCGCGCAAGGCCGCGCGACTGGACCCCATCGAAGCGCTACGGCATGAGTGAGGCGGGTGGGAGCGTCAACACTCCCACCTTCGCATTGCGGGCGCCGCCAAGATAGCGGACCACGTTTTCGACCAGACGAAGAGCATTCGCGGAGGGCGTCCAACGGTTCGGTGAGCCGAGCGTGTAACGCAAACCAAAACCGCAGCCGATGACTGTGCCCTTGCCGATGCGCCACTCGCACAACACCGCTGAGCGCTCGAAGATCGGATCGCTGGAACTGCGTCCCGGCTTGAACTCCGCATGCATGTTCGCCAGCACGCTGCCGCTGCCGGCCGGCCAGAGAACGCGCTTGAAGATGTCGGAACTGTGTGGATCGAGAAGCGAGGCAGTGTTATCGCCGGAGCGCTGCAAGCCTTCGAAGACAGCGTGGCCGCCGGCGGTAATCTCCAGACCAAGCGCGCGGCAGTCCTCATCCAGGTGATGGCCGATGTGCAGCGTTTTGAAACCGCCGATGTCCGCGCCGGTGAGCCGCGGCACCAAGCGGACGGCGTTGGCCAACAAGAACAGTCCGCCACCGCGCGAGACGTGCTCGCGCAGGGCGTCGACGTCTTCGCCGGCAAGATCGCGCGGCAACGCGTCGAGGCAATATGAATTCCAGACCAGACAATCGTAGTCCCGCGCCATCGCGCGCCGCGCTCCGGGGTCGCCGATCCGCACGTCCTCCGCCTGAAACGGCTTCAAGTAGGGCCGCAGCATACGTGTCGAACGGCGCCCGAGATGACGTTCGATGGTGATGTCGAGGTTGGCTTCCGCAACGCGCGCTGCGCCGGGTGACGCGGCGAATTCCAGCGAGATGGCGCCGGGTTTGAAACCAATGATCGACGCTCCCGGCGCGCTTTTGAGCAGGCGCGCGTGATCCAACGCGACCAGATGCCTGCCCGGATGGCGCACCAACGCGGCGAATTCGAAATCCTCCGGAACGCCGTCCACCCACTCCGGCAAACGCGCGTCGAAGGAAAGCCGTTCCTTCGCCCAACTGCAACTTTCGATGTGGGCGAATGTGCGCGCCAGATGAGGAGCCTCGGCCGCACCTTCGACAACTTCGATGCGGTATCGTCCTCGACGGTTGGGCAGGAACACGTGGCAGCCGTCGAAATAGCACCAGGGTTTGCCATCCACGCGAACTTCGGAAACCGCCGTTTTGAAACGCACGCGCGGGGCGAATAGGAACGACGTCACGCTGCGGACTTCGGCAACCACACGGCCGCGCGAGCATTCGCTGAGCGCCATCGTGTACTGGCAACCCCAACCCGGCCGCGCCACATCGTCAGCGAAACCGTAGCGCTGAATGCGCGCGCTTCCATGCGGCGGAAGATAACACTTCAGATAGTCTTCGCCTGGATGCAACACGCTCGGTTGCGCGCCGCGAAAGACCCAGCGGCCGAACTCGTGCACCTGATACGG
>CAZDIZ010000082.1:0-10219 GCA_964505625.1 uncultured Solibacteraceae bacterium
GAAACTCTCCTCCACCCCACGTCCCGTCATGGCCAACGGGATTCGCGCCTTTCAAAACGATCTAGGTGAGAAGGCCGCAGCCGGGTTTGTAGTTCATCCGGGAGACATCCGGCTGCCCTTGACGCCGAAAGTCGTGGCGCTCCCGTTTGGTGCGTTTTGACGGTGGGTAAGTCGTTGAAGGGGTTGGTAGCGCTAACGGGAATCGAACCCGTATTTAAGCCTTGAGAGGGCTCCGTCCTAACCGTTAGACGATAGCGCCGCCGAGGTGAGGTTGTCCTCGATTTTCGATTATATCACGGGATACAATCGAGACTGACCGTTATGAAATGGCTCTGGTTGGTTCCCACATTGCTTCTGGCCGCTCCGCGCCCCGCCGATATCCCGTTCGATAAGATCACCATCGACATTGGCGCGAGCGAAACTTGCACCTTCGCCGATGTGAATGGCGAAGGACAACTCGACATCGTCAGTGGTGAAAACTGGTATGAAGCGCCGCGCTGGACGCCGCACAAGTTCCGTGAGTTGGACCACCAGCGCTTCTACGTCGACAACTTCAGCGACCTGGCCATCGACGTCGATCTGGACGGCCATGTCGATATCGTGAGCTGTTCCTGGTTCGCGAAGAAAGTCTCCTGGTGGCGCAATCCTGGCCGCACCGGCGCCGCGTGGAAAGAGCAGATCATCGAAAACACGGCTCCGACCGAGTTCGTGTTCCTGGTGGATCTCAACAACGACGGCAAGGCGCGCGAGATCCTACCGGAGTTCGGTTCGGCAAAGTCGCCGCGCGCTTGGTACGAGATTGTCAACGGCCAGTTCGTCAAGCACGTAGTGGCGCCGGAAAGCGGCGGGCACGGCATCGGCGCCGGCGACGTGAACGGCGACGGACGCAACGATATCATCACCACCAAGGGCTGGTACGAGGCGCCGGCCGATCCGCGCGCCGCCGACTGGAAGTTTCACCCCGACTTCAACCTCGGCGTCACCGGTTTCATCCACGTGCTGGATGTGAACGGCGACGGACGCAACGACCTGGTCGCCGCCATGGCGCACGACTACGGCATCTTCTGGATGGAACGCGGCGCCGACGGGCAGTGGACCAAGCACCTGATCGATGACAGTTGGTCGCAGTCGCATCCGCTCACACTGGTGGATCTGAATGGCGACGGACGTCTGGACCTGGTGACCGGCAAGCGCTACATGGCGCACAACGGCAAGGACCCGGGCGAGCGTGAGCCGCTGGGTATCTACTGGTACGAATATCTCCCGTCCGCCGATGGCAAGAACGTCGAGTGGGTCCGGCACATCGTGGATTACTCGACGCGCGCCGGAGGCGGCATGCAGATCGCGGTGGCGGACTACGACAAGGACGGAGACCTGGACCTGGCCGCCGGCGGCAAGAGCGGCTTGTACCTGTTCCGCAACCTCACAAAATAAAAAAGGGCGGGCTCGCGGCCCGCCCATGGTCTATTCTCCGAAGTTATGCCTGGTCGAAGTAGCCCTGCGCCAGGTCCGGCTTGGCTTCCAGAGCCTGGTGCCAGCAGGCGCGCGCTTCTTCTTCCTGGCCCAGTGACTTGTGCGCGTGGCCCAGGTTCAGCAGCGCCTCGGCGAAGTCCGGCTTTACGTTCAAGGCTTCCTTGTACAAGCGCACGGCGTCTTCCACTTGGCCCACCCGTTGCAGCAGCAGGCCCGTGTTGTAGAACAGTTCCGGTGTGCGCTCGCCGAGTTCGATCAAGCGGGCTTGCAGGTCGAGCGCTTCCTGGTAGTCCTCTTGGTCGACGGCGATGGCGGCCAAACCGCGCAGCGCTTCGGCCGATTCCGGCATCGCTTGCAGCACTTTCTCGAACGACTCACGCGCCATCTCGCGGTCGCCCAGCTTCCAGTAAGCCAGACCCAGGTTCATCTGAGCCTCGGGCCACTGCGGGCGCTTGCGCAGGCACTGAGAGAAGGCTTCCACGCTGCCGCGAGTGTCGCCGCGATCCAGGCGCAGATAGCCGACGCGGAACCAGGTGTCTTCCCAATCCGGGTTCTTGGCCAGCAGTTTGGTGTACAACCGCTCGGCTTCTTCCTTCTGTCCCTGCTGTTCGAGCAGGCCGGCCAGGTTGTTCAGGATCTCCGGCAGGTCCGGCGTGATCTGCAGCGCGCGTTCGTAAGCTTCGCGGGCGCCCTTCAGGTCGCCCAACTCCTGCCGCACGATGCCCAGGTTGATGAAGGCTTGCTTGGCATCCGGACGAATCCGCAGCGCCTTTTCGTAAGCCTGCGCCGCGTCTTCCTTCTGGCCGGTCTTGTGGCAGGCGACGCCTAGGTTGAAGACGCGCTCGAAAGTTTCCGGCGCGACTTCGAGCAGCTTGCGGCAGTACGTGGCCGCGGCTTCGAAATCACTGGCGGCGAACGCCGAGGCGGCCAGACCTTCCAGCGCCACCTGCGATTGCGGCCGCAGCGCCAGCAGCTTCTCGGCGTGCTCGCGGACCATCTTGTCGTCCTTGCGGGCCATGCCGATGGCAATCAGGTTGACCAGGGATTCCTCGGAGTTCGAGTTGGCCTCGATCACCTTGCCGTACAACTCGGTGGCTTCGTCAAAGCGCCAGAGCAGTTGCAGGGCCACGGCCTTGCCGAACAGCGCGGCTTCGTGGTTCGGTTCCTTCTGCAGGCAGAGGTCAAAGACCTCGAGCGCCTCTTCCGGCTTTTCCTGGTGCAGCAGGCACACACCCAGCCCTAGGCGCGCTTCCGCGCGGCCCGGATTCAGGTCGAGCGCCTTCAGGAACGCCTCGGAAGCTTCGCCCCACCGGCCCAACTTCTCCAGGCACACGGCCATGTTGAAGGTGGCCGCCGGGTGCCGCGGCTCAAGATCGAGCAGCTTCGAGTAGCTCTTGACGGCCTCCTCGAATTCCGAAAGCTCAAACAGAATATGCCCGCGGGCAGAGAAGATCTCGGCCTGTTGTTCACCGTTGTCCAACGCACGGTTGAGCTCCGCCAACGCTTCGCGGGGTTGTCCTTCCAAGTGTAGAGATACCGCGCGCGCCAATGCCTGAGGAGTCACTCTGCGGTCGCCGCGCGTTTCGTAACTGGCGCCAAAAGGTGTAACTTCGGAAGATTCGCTTCCGGAAACCCACTTCCGTCTCTGATTCATCGCGTCATACTCCTGTCTGCACTGTGCGCGTCAAATGGCACAAGATAGGCGCACAGCTTACCTAAGAAATCCGAATGGTGAGAAACTTCGATCCAGCGTATTCTGGCCTTTTCGCCTTTATCGCTGAAGAAACCTATGCCGCCCGCTGCTAAACGCGCATCGCTCCAGACATCCACGACCTGGTCCTGGAACTGGGCGGTAAAATTGGGACCCTCCGCATCCACGCGGATGCGGTACATCATGTCGGTACGCGCCCCCATGGGCAACGGCAACTCTGTCTTCGGCCCGGGCTTGCCATCGATCACCGCGTAACGGACCAGCGAGGCCGCCGGCATCGGGCCGGTGTTGGTGCACACGATTTTCATCGCGTAGTAGTTCTGCGTGTCCACGGCGCGGAAGACCCAACCCACCGACTTGTTGGCGATCTGGCCGAGAAACTCGAAGCGGTAATTGGCCAGATTCATCGACGGGCGGTACAGGGCCAACTGGCCAGTCTGCACAAAGCCGGCGCTATCGTAAGACCACGTCTCGGCCCAGTTTTCGGCGCCCCTCCAGGCGCCCATGCCGGCGCGGAAATCGTCCACCAGATCCACGGCCGCGCGGCCGCGAATCTCTTCGCGCAGGCTGCCGAGCTGCATGCTTTTCGAGCCGCCGCCCATCGTCGTCAGCGAGCCGAGGATCACCGCGCCCGCCACCAGGGCCTTGATCGAAAGCGGAGCGCGGCGCCAGAGCCGGGTGAGCGCCCAACGCGCGGGCGCGCCATCCAGACGCTCGATCATGGCGCTCAGCAACGCCGAGGTGCGCTCGTGCATCTGTTCGCCGTCCTGCGGCGCTGTGAAGACGGGCAACCGCGGCGGGCGGCAAACCGTATGCGGCGCACTGGCTCCCACCGGCCTGACCGGTGGCGCGACCGTCGCGGAGTTGGCCAGGCTGATCGGGAACATCCGCGTGATCGTCCGGATAGTGCCGGATTCGATGCCGAGCGGCTGCCGGTTGAACATCGCGTCGGGCGAAGGCTTTTCCGGCGGTGGGAACAGCGTCCACCCGGAAAGCCGTCCGGAGGTGCTCTCTTCCGCCTGCCAGTCGGCCGCACTTCCTGTATCCAGGTCGAGTCTGGCCAGTGTGGTCGAACTCGCCATACCGCGGCACCGTACGTACTGCCCGGCGCTCGGCATCGCCATGCGGGCCTTCATCTCCGGCCTGCGGCGGCTGGGAATGAAAGCGCACATGTCCGGTGGCGCCACATTCATCGATCCCGACACATCCGGCGGCACTACCAACGGCGCCATCGAGCGGCTGTACGACAAACGCGGCTGCACCAGCGGCAGATTGGCCGACGGCAGAACCGTCTTGGCCGCGAGCTTACGCCCGCCCTTCGAGCGGGCCACCATCGGCATTACGCGATCGGCGCCCGCCACGGCCCGAGGCGGCAACGAATGCGCCTGGGTCTGGATGGGGCACAACCCGCCCTCAACGTTCAGCTGCGGGGAAGCCAGTGCCCAGGTGAATTCCGGCAGCAGACGCTCGGCCTGATAGTCAATTTCACCGCCTGCTTCGGCGCTTTCCCCTGGAATGTCAACGGATTGGAGCGGCATATGGGCGTATTCGCCCACCACGTCGATTCCGGCCACCGGCGTCACGTCAAACGCCGGCAGACTCGCGGCAGAAGACGCTGAAGCAGCGAATTCCAGATCGGGCGACACCATGCCGATCCAGCCCAATTCCACGTCCGGCTGGGACATGCGGCAGGGTGTCAACATCAGTTCGGGTTGGCCTAGTTCCGCGCCCGCCGGCAACTTTCTGGACACCGTCACGTCGATGGCGTCGGACGGCTCCGGTTCGCGGGCGTCAATGGTACACGCCGCAAGCGGTTGATCCACCGCCGGCGCAAGCGTTCCGGTCTCGTTTTCCCAGCCCAACGCCGCCGCGAAAACGGGAACCCGCGCTCGCGTGGACGGTCCGTCGATGAGCGTCCGCACGGTAACCCGCGGCACGGCGGGCCACATACGCGGCGTTTTCCAGGCTGCCAGCGGCGCGATGGCGGTAAGCGTGACAGGAAGCGTGGAAGCAAGGTCGGGCGCGGACGACAACAGTCCCGCCTGCTGATCGATGACGGGCGTGGCCGGGGTGAACGAGGCCTGGCCGCTGAGGCGCGACGCGGTCTTCGACGATGGCGCGATAGCTTCCAATGGGACCGGCAGCGAAGGCGCAACGGGATACTGCGGTTCTACCCGTTTCGTCTTCTGCGGGACCGGCTGTAGCTTCTGTAGTGCCGGTTGCGCTTTCTGTGGCACCGGCTGGGGCTTCTGCGGAACTGGTTGCGCCTTCTGCGGGACCGGTTGCACCTTCTGTGGGATCGGCTGCGCCTTCTGCGGGGGCAGTTGTGCCTTCTGCGGAGCCGGCTGCTTTTGCGGGGCCAACTGCGGCTTCGGTGGGGCCGGCACGCCGCTCAAATCCAGGGCGAGGTCCGAGGCGAGAATCTCCGGGTTGCGCGATTTGAAGTCGGTCTGTCCAATGGCGCCGCCAAGGCGTAGGCGCCCCATGCCAGCCGGATCGAGTAAAAGGACCGGGCGGAAATACTCGGCGGGCGACCAAGCGACCGCCCCTCCCGAACACTCAAACAACTCCGGTAGAGCAGTGGCGGTTAACCAGTCAACGTCCGCGGCGTCCGCGTGAAAACGCCGTGGGTGGGACAACTCGGGGATCTCGATGAAGAAGCCAAACGGTTCGGGCAGTTCCACCGGCTCGCCGTGAACGGCCGCAACCGGCGCATCTTCAACTGGCTCAAGTGGTTCAACAGGCCGCCGCGGCTGATTCATGCGGTTGCCGGACTCGGTCAACCGTGCTAACGCAAGTGCCGTCTGCTCTTGCTGATACAGATCACGGTGCTCCTCAGAACAGAACTCGCTGTCCTTGAGCTTCCTCAGCAGGGAGATTCGATTTCCGCAGTACAGACACTGCATTCCGCGCCCGGAACGACAGTGGTCGTTCCGCCTCGTTTCTATCGTATGGAATTGTGGCTTCCACTGCCAGACTGCAAAACACCTATTACTGATGGTTCTAGGTTAGGCACCTGACAGATTTTCTAAGGCCAGATACTTAGAAAACGCCCGATTCGCTGGTCATGAACGGCTAAATGGCGCTCGACGGTCGGCCACAACTGTGACCTGAAGGTCGCGGGCCATACCGACAACACGCATGACAGTCTGGCGCTTGTCGAGTAGCGGCAGGATGCACCGGCGGGGTTGTGTGAGGAAGATCTGTGTGACAGCGTTGGTGTGGGCGAAATCGACCAGGGTTTGGGCGGCATCATCACCCTGGATAAGCCGGGTTTCGATGTGGAGTTTGCGCGCGAAGTCGAGGTGGCGCTCAATGGCTTCGCGGGCCGGACGGCGGAGCGCCTCCAGACCGTCGCCGGGCAGCACGCACACGGCGAAGCAATCCGCTTTCAGGTAATCGGCGACGCGGCGGCCCCGGCGGATCAATCCGGCGGTGGAGGGCGCTTCGGTGACGTGGATCAGGATGCGCTCGCGAGTGGAGGATGCAGCGGGAGCGGAGGCGGCGCGGGCGTCAGATTGCCGCACATCGACTTCGTGAGCCGTTTGCCGCAGCGCCATCTCGCGCAATGCCGCGAGCGTGGCTTCCTTGAAGAAATTCTCCTTGGCGCGCTGGGCTTTTTCAGGAGCGTAGACCACGCCGCGGTCCAGACGGTTGAGCAGCGCGCCGGGCGTGAGGTCCACCATCACGACTTCGTCGGCGCTTTTGACTACCCAGTCGGGAATGGTCTCGCGCACTTCGACGCCGGTGATTTCGCGCACCTGGTCGTTCAGGCTTTCCAGGTGCTGCACGTTCATGGTGGTGACGACGTGGATACCGGCTTCGAGCAGTACCATGATGTCTTCCCAACGCTTAGTCCGGTCCGAACCGGGGACGTTGGTGTGCGGAAACTCATCCACCAGGCAGATTTCGGGGCGGCGCGCGAGAATCGCGGCCGGGTCCATTTCTTCGAACTGTCGATCGCGATACACGATGACGCGGCGTGGCACCAAGGGCAGGCGCTCGGCTTTCTCGATGGTGTCTTTGCGCCCGTGCGGCTCAAAGTAGCCGACGACGACATCGTGCCCGCCGGCCAGCAGTTGGTGGCCCTCTTCGAGCATCTTGTAGGTCTTGCCCACGCCGGCCGCATAGCCCAGGATGATCTTGAGGTGGCCGCGCTTACGGGGAAGATCGCCGTTCATCCTCTAGCGAGCCTCCGAGGCGGCGCCTTGCGGGAAGATGCGCACATCCATGCCGCCGGCTTCCAGGATCAGACGTTCCACCGGGTTCGGGCGCCAACGCTGGAGCCACCCGGTGCGTTGACTGTGTCCGACGAACAACTGCGTGATGCCCTGTTTTGTGGCGAAACGCAGGATGGCGTCCACGGGATCTTCCCCGTGCAGGATCTCGACGTGCGCGCGCGCCCGGCGTGCCGCGTCGAGATTGCACCCGAGAGTTTCCTGGTCGCGCGGCGCGAGTTCGTCCTGCTCAACGTAGGCGACGAACAACTCGCCGTGAAAGCGGTCGGCCTGGCGACGGCCGCGCGAGATCATCAACTCAGCGTTCGAACGCGGCGTAATGCAGACCAGGATACGTTCGTGTGTGCCGTAGGTCTGTTCGATGCCCTGGCGGCGCAGATAGTCGCCGAGTTGATGGTCGACCACTTCCGCCGCCAACACCAGCGCGATCTCGCGTAATTCCGAGAGCTGGTGTTCGATGCGGGCGATTTCTCTTTCCGATATGCTCCCGCTCTCTCTCGCGCGTATCGTACAGTACTCCGGCGGCGCGTCCACAACTTCGATGTCGTCGGCGCGATGGAGGAAGCTCTCAGGCACCGAGTCGCGAACCGCTTTGCCGCGAATGGCTTCCACCTGTTGCTGCTTCTCGGCGATGTATTGCAGGTTGATGGTGGTGATGACGCTGATGCCGGCGGCGAGCAGTTCATCAACGTCCTGCCAGCGTTCGCGATGCCGGCTGCCGGGCGGGTTCTGATGCGCCAGGCCGTCAATCAGGCAAACCATGGGGCGGCGCCGCAGCACGGCGTCGATATCGATGGAAGGACTGGCCAGATCCGCGCGCGGCGCGATGACTTCGAAATGCGCCAGCAACTCCTCCAGATGCTCGGGCACTCGCGATTGCACAGCGGCGACGACCACGTCTTCGCCGCGCTCCTTGCGGCGGCGGCCTTCATCCAGCATGCGGAAGGATTTGCCCACGCCGGAGGCGTAGCCAAGAAACACTTTGAGCTTGCCGGTGCGCTCCAGGCGCGCTTCGGCTTCAATCTGCTTCAGAAGTTGTTCCGGGCTGGGCCGGCGGCGTTCGGACTCCGGCATTCCTTGGACCTGCTGATATTATCCGCTAGCGGCGCGCGGGGAATTGTTCGTCAAGTGCGAGATTAACGCGCAGGACGTTCACACGCGGCTCGCCAAGAAAGCCAAGATCGCGAGGTTCGGTGAACCGTGCGACGAGTTGGCGCACCTGGGCGGGCGATGCGCCTCGCGCCTGTGCCACACGTTCGATTTGTACTTCGGCGGCTGCCGGGCTCAGGTGCGGGTCGAGCCCGCTGGCGCTGGCGGTAGCCAGATCCGCGGGCCAGGGTCCGGTGTGCGCGGGATTTTCGGCGCGCAGTTGATCGACGGTAGTCTTGACGCGATCCATCAGCTTGCGGCTCGTCGGGCCGAGATTGGGAGTGCCGGGTGGACGAGGGTGTATGTATTCCGGTTTTGTGAAACTCTGCCCGATCAAAGTAGAGCCGGCCACGCGGCCGTTGCGCGAGATGAGGCTTCCGTTGGCTTGCTCTGGAAACAGTATTTGACAGAGCGCGGTAACCACACCCGGGTACACGAGTCCGGTGAGCACGGTCATCAGCGCGGTCATTCGTAATCCGGGTAGCATCTGTTTCCACATGGTCCTCTCCTCCCTAACAGCGATGCGAAAAACCGGGGACAGACAGCTCTGTCCCAGCCAGGAATCGTTCGAGGCATGGAGTTTCTCACGGGGACAGAGTTGTCTGTCCCCGGTTTTTCGCGGTTTTTCACGCCAGCCTCATCCAATGGACAATCTGGTCGATCATCCAGATTCCCGGGAAGGGCGTCAGAATTCCTCCGATCCCGTACACCAGCAAATTGCGGCGCAGCAGTGCTTCGGCCCCTTCCGGACGGTACTTCACGCCGCGGAGCGCCAGCGGCACCAGCGCGATAATAATCAGCGCGTTGAAGATCACGGCCGCGAGGACCGCGCTCTGTGCGTTGTGCAGTCCCATGACGTTTAGCTTCGCCAGCGCCGGATAGGTGGCCATGAACATGGCGGGGATGATGGCGAAGTACTTGGCCACGTCGTTGGCGACCGAGAACGTGGTCAGCGCGCCGCGCGTGATCAGCAGTTGCTTTCCGATAGCAACCACTTCGATGAGCTTGGTGGGATTCGAATCGAGGTCCACCATGTTGCCGGCTTCTTTGGCGGCCATGGTGCCGGTGTTCATGGCGAGACCGACATCAGCTTGGGCGAGTGCCGGCGCGTCGTTGGTGCCGTCGCCGGTCATGGCCACCAGGCGCCCTTCGCTTTGTTCCTTGCGAATGTAGTTGAGCTTGTCGGCGGGCGAAGCTTGCGCGAGAAAGTCGTCGACGCCGGCTTCGGTGGCAATAGCGGCCGCGGTCAGCGGGTTGTCGCCGGTGATCATGACAGTGCGAATCCCCATGGCGCGCAGTTGCGAGAGCCGCTCCTTCATTCCACCTTTGACAACGTCTTTCAAGTGAATGACACCCAGTGCGCGGCGGCCGTCGGCGACGGCGAGCGGCGTGCCACCCTGGCGCGAAACTCGTTCCGCCGCCTCGACCAATTCGGGAGGCACCGTGCCGCCCTGCTCTTTCACGAACTCGACGATCGATCCGGTGGCGCCTTTTCGCAGATGCCGTCCGTCCAGGTCCACGCCGCTCATGCGCGTGTAGGCGGAAAACGGAATGAAGCGGGCTTCGTGTGACGCGACTTCGCGCCCGCGCAGACCGTACTTCTCCTTGGCCAGCACCACCACCGAGCGGCCCTCCGGGGTTTCGTCGG
>CAZDIZ010000082.1:10319-12750 GCA_964505625.1 uncultured Solibacteraceae bacterium
CCGTACTTCTCCTTGGCCAGCACCACCACCGAGCGGCCCTCCGGGGTTTCGTCGGCCAGGCTCGCAAGCTGCGATGCATCGGCCAGTTCGTGCTGACTGACGCCGTTCACCGGAATGAACTCGACAGCCTGGCGATTGCCAATTGTGATGGTCCCGGTCTTGTCGAGAAGCAATGTGTTGACGTCGCCGGAAGCTTCCACGGCCTTGCCGCTCATGGCCAGAACGTTGTGCTGCATGACGCGGTCCATGCCGGCGATGCCGATAGCGGAAAGCAGTCCTCCGATGGTGGTGGGAATCAGGCATACCAGCAGCGACACCAGCACGGCGACGCTGGGCACGGCGCCCGAACCAGCCGAGGAGACACTGTAACCGGCAAACGGGTGCAGGGTAACCACAGCGAGCAGGAAGATGAGCGTGAGACCGGCGATCAGGATGTTCAGCGCGATTTCGTTGGGAGTCTTCTGGCGTTCGGCGCCTTCGACCAGCGTGATCATGCGGTCCAGAAACGTCTCGCCGGGATTCGAAGTGATCTTGACGCGGATCTGATCGGAAAGCACGCGCGTGCCGCCGGTCACGGCGCTGCGGTCGCCGCCGGATTCGCGAATCACCGGCGCGCTTTCGCCGGTGATCACGGATTCGTCCACCGTGGCGATGCCTTCGACCACTTCGCCGTCGCCCGGAATCGTGTCGCCCGCATCGCATAGCACCAGGTCACCCGCGCGCAGCGTGGAAGCGGGGACGCGTTCGAGCTTGCCGCCGGCGAGAACGCGCTTGGCGATGGAATCGGTGCGAGTCTTGCGCAAGGTGTCGGCTTGAGCTTTGCCGCGCGCCTCCGCCATCGCTTCGGCGAAATTGGCAAACAGCACGGTGAACCACAGCCAGAGCGCAATCTGGAGATTGAAGCCGGTGCCGGCGGCATGCGTCGCCAGGTCGCGCGCCAGCAGCACCGTGGTGACCACCGCGCCTACTTCGACCACGAAGATGACCGGGTTCTTCGCAAGCGCGGCCGGGTTTAGCTTGACGAACGAATCGCGCACGGCGCGCCGCAGAATGGCAGCGTCGAACAGTGGACGCGCATGGGCGAGTTTCTTTGGCAGCAGTTCGGTGGAGTCCGAGACCAGCATGGCTAGAACAGCCTCCCTTCCCACATCAGGAAATGCTCGACGACGGGTCCGAGCGACAGTGCCGGGAGGAACGTCAACGCGCCGACAACGATGATGGTTCCGATTAGCAACCCCACGAACAACGGTCCGTGAGTGGGCAGCGTGCCGCTGGTGGTGGGGATCTTCTTCTTTGCGGCGAGGCTTCCGGCGGCGGCGAGTAAGGGAATCATGATGAGGAAGCGGCCCGCCAGCATGGCGAGGCCCAGCGTGAGGTTGTACCAGGGCGTGTTGGCGTCGATGCCGGCGAACGCGCTGCCGTTGTTGGCGGCGGCGCTCGTGTAGGCGTACAGGATTTCAGCGAATCCGTGCGGACCCGAGTTGGTGAGATTCGCCGTCGCCGCGCCGTAGTTCGCGTTCCAATAGCCTCCCTTGGCGAATGTGACAACGCTGCTTGCGCCGGCGAGAAGCAGAATGGCGGCGGCCGTCGCGATCAGCGCCAGCATGGCCATTTTCACTTCCTTGCCTTCGATCTTCTTGCCCAAATACTCGGGCGTGCGCCCCACCATCAAGCCGGCCAAGAACACGGCCAAGATCGCGAACAGCAGCATGCCGTAGAGACCGGCGCCGGTCCCTCCGAAGATCACTTCACCCACCTGCATATTGAAGAGTGCGACCAGGCCGCCGAGCGGTGTGAGGCTGTCGTGCATGCCGTTGACCGCGCCGCAACTGGCCGCCGTCGTGATGGTGGCAAACAACGAAGTGGCCGGGATGCCGAAGCGCACTTCCTTGCCCTCCATGTTTCCGGTGGACTCGACGCCTAGCTTCGTCAAGTTGGGGTTACCAGCTTGCTCGGAGTTGTAGACGATGAACACGCCGACCAGAAACATCACGCTCATAGCCGTAAACAGCGCCCAGCCTTGGCGTGTGTCACCCACCATGCGGCCGAATGTGTAAGTCAGTCCGGCGGGTATCAGGAAGATACAGAACATTTGAACGAAGTTAGTAAGTGGCGTCGGGTTCTCGAACGGGTGCGCGGAATTGGCGTTGAAGAAACCGCCTCCGTTGGTGCCCAGCATCTTGATGGCTTCCTGCGAAGCCACCGGTCCTTGCGGCAAGACCTGCGTCGCTCCTTCGAGCGTGGTCGCGGTCGTGTACGGCTTCAAGTTCTGAATAGTCCCTTGCGAGCACAGCCAGAGCGCCGCAGCGAGCGACAATGGCAGGAAGATGTAGACCGCCGCGCGCGTGAGGTCCACCCAAAAGTTGCCGACGGTTTTAGACTGTTGCCGGGCAAAGCCGCGAATCAAGGCGACAGCGACGGCGACGCCGGC
>CAZDIZ010000082.1:12850-14454 GCA_964505625.1 uncultured Solibacteraceae bacterium
GTCGCGATGAGGATCAGCGCGAAATAGGCAGCGATTTGGGCAACACCGTAGGATGTCATGGAATCCTCAAAAACGCTCCGGTCTGAGCAGCGCACGGATCAGATAAACGAAAAGCAGCGCCGCAGTGAGTCCCGCGATGATGTAGTCCATGAGAACCTCCTAGAGGCGGTCGCACGCTCTTACCACCAGCCAGCTTGCCGCGAAGAATCCGAAGGCCGCGGCCGTGTAGAGTAGGTCGAGCACGATCACCTCCTGAATCGAGCGTAGAATTCAGCCCGTAAGGAAGTCATAAAGACGTGCTAAGGAATGCGTTAACAGTGTGGCTAGCGTTCGAGCACGAAGCGGTAGCCGACCCAGGGTTCGGTGAGAAGGTGGCGCGGATGCGCGGGATCGGCTTCGATCTTTTTGCGAAGCTGGTTGACGAAGACGCGCAGATACTCGACCTGGTCTCCGTAGTCGGGTCCCCAAACCGCCTGCAACAGCTTGACGTGCGGAATGGTGACATTTGGATTGGCGGACAGGTAGCGCAGCAGGTCGTACTCTTTGGGCGTGAGACGTATCTCGACGCCTTTGGAGATCACGCGCCGCGTGGCGAGATTCACTTCGACGTCGTCGAGGTGCAGCGTCTCGTCTTCGCTTGCGGCCGGCACGCGGCGCAGCGCGGCGCGAATCCGCGCGAGCAATTCCGGCATGCCGAAGGGCTTGGTGACGTAATCGTCGGCGCCGGCATCGAGCGCGGAGACTTTGTCCTGCTCGGAGTCGCGGACGGTCAACATGATGATGGCGACTTCGGACGATTGGCGAATCTCGCGGCACGCCGCCAGACCGCCCATGCCCGGCATGTTCACGTCGAGCAGAAGAAGATCGAAACGCTGTTCGCGAATGGCGTCCAGAGCTTCCTCGCCCGTCTTGACGGTGAACACTTCGTAGCCCTGCGTCGCGAGTGAGGCGCGGAGCACGCGGCGGATCTGCGGTTCGTCGTCCACCACCAGAATGCGTCCGCCGCTCATCGTTCTGCCTCCGATGGACGCGGCAACGCCAGGCAGAATTCAGAACCCGCACCGCTCGCGGGTTCCACCCACAAATCGCCGCCGTGCGTTCGGGCGATTTCACGCGCGATGTGAAGCCCGAGCCCGCTGCCGGCTACGCGGGCGCGCACGCTCGAGCGGCGGAAGTATTTGTCGAAGATCCGCTCGCGGTCGCGCTCCGGAACGCCGGGCCCTTGATCGGCGACGCGAATCACCGCGCGTTCGTCTTCGAGGTGCGCTCGCAACACCACGGGCGAGTCTTCGGGCGAGTACTTCAGAGCGTTGTCGATGAGTTGGCGCAAGGCGAGTGTGATCATATCGGAATCGACGAAGACCGGCTGCGAGTTCGCCGGGCCTTTCTCCACGCGGATGCGCTCCTCGCCGCGATTGCTGAAGCTCTTCGCGGCCAGGTGCATCAGCGTGCCGGCCGTCACCATGGAACGGTCCAGCTTCACTTTGCCGGCATCGATCTCCGACATCTTGACGGCTTCGGTGACCAGCAGGCTGAGCCGGTCAGCTTCCTCGTCGATGATGGACGCCATGTCGCGCAGATCGGGAGCGATTTGTTCGCGGCTG
>CAZDIZ010000082.1:14554-18771 GCA_964505625.1 uncultured Solibacteraceae bacterium
GCTCCAAAACCAGTCTACGTCAGGGGCTAACATGGTTTGTAGACATGCCTACTGTGTCCCCCGCTCTGCTCGATATGCGTCGTGTCACCGTCATGCGCGGCACCAAAGAGGTGCTGCGCGAGATCGATCTGCGGATCGGCGTCGGCGAGCATGTCGCGATCCTGGGCCCCAATGGATGCGGCAAGTCGACGCTGATCAAGACCATCACGCGCGAATGTTACCCGCTGGCGAATCACGGATCTTCGATGAGCCTTTTCGGTCTGGAGTGTTGGGATGTCTTCGCGCTGCGCTCGGTGCTCGGCGTCGTTTCGAACGATCTGGCGATGGCCAACAATCGTCCCATCACGGGGCTCGACGTCGTGTTGTCGGGTTACTTCAGCAGCATCGACATCTGGCCGCATCAGACCATCACCGATGCCATGCGCGAGAAGGCCGCGAGCGTGCTCGAACGGCTCAACGCCGCGCATTTGGGCGAGCGTGTGGTAACCGAGATGTCGTCGGGCGAAGCACGCCGCGTGCTGATTGGCCGCGCGCTGGTGCACGATCCCAAGGCACTGCTTCTCGACGAACCCAGCAACAGCCTGGACGTGTTCGCGCAGCGCGAATTGCGCCGCATTCTGCGTGAATTGGCGCGTTCCGGGATGGGCATCATCATGGTGACGCATCTGCTCGCCGACATCATTCCCGAGATCCAACGCGTGGTGATGTTGAAGCAGGGACGCGTGGTCGCCGATGGTGACAAGCGCGAGGTGTTGACCGGCAAGCGGCTTGAACAGTTGTTCGGCACGAGCGTCACCTTGGCCGAGCGCGACGGCTACTACCATTTGTGGTAGCGTCGAGCAGATGTGATGGACATAACGCGAAGAACACTACTGGCGGGCGCCGGGTGTCTGCGCGCCGCGGCCTCACCGCATTCGAATCGTTTGCCGGATCGCGTGACGGCACACACCGAAAGCGGCGTTGTCGAGTTGAAGCTTACGGGCTCTGTCTGGCGTGGCGGCGACATACGCTTCGCGACTGAACCGCTAGCGAACGCGATTCGATTGAAACTGGAAGCACCGGCGAGCGCGGTCACGCGCATTCAACTGCGATGGCGTGGTGAATTCGCTCCGGGCACGCGCGTTCTTGGGGACGCCTGGGAGCGGGGTTACGGTGAACTCGAATGGCGCGGCTTGGTGCCGCATCGAATACTGCCCTGGTATTCTCTGGACACGGATGGACGCACTACACGCGGGCGCGGCGTTTCGACGGGCGCGGGCGCGATGGCGTTCTGGATGGTGGACGCGGGCGGCGTATCGTTGTGGCTCGACGTGCGTTGCGGCGGCGCGGGCGTTCGATTGGGCGAACGCACACTCGACATCGCGACGGTACACACAGTGGAAAGCCGAGCGGGCGAATCACCGTTCGCTGTTGCGCGCCGGCTGTGCCGCGTGTTGTGCGCGAAGCCACGGCTGCCTGAAAAACCCGTCTACGGCTGGAACACGTGGTATTACACCTACGGCAAGAACATGAGCGCCGCCGATTGTATGCGTGACGCGCGCATGCTGGCGGATCTTGCTCCGGCCGCGAGCGATGCGCGGCCGTTTCTGATCATCGACGAAGGCTGGAGCGCATCGCCTGATGGCGCGGGTCCGTGGAAGAGCGGCGGCGCGGGATTCCCGGACATGGCCGGACTGGCCGCTTCGATGAGTAAGAATGGCGTGCAGCCGGGCATCTGGGTACGCCCGCTCTACACAACCGAAGCGGTGCCAGAGTCGTGGCGTCTCACCGGCAATCGATTTCAGCGTCCGCTCGCCAAAGGGTTCGCGGTGCTCGATCCTAGCGTGCCCGAGGTCGTCGCGCACGTGCGCGAGAACATCCGGCGAATCGCCGGCTGGGGCTACCAGCTCATCAAGCACGACTTCACGACTTTCGAAATCCTGGGCCGTTGGGGATTTCAGATGGACGCCGACCTCACCAACGGCGGGTGGCACTTCGCCGACCGTACGCGCACCACGGCCGAGATCGTGCGCGATTTCTACGTTGCGCTGCGCCAAGCTGCCGGGAACGCGCTGCTGATCGGCTGTAACACCATCGGCCATCTGGGCGCGGGCCTGTTCGAGATGCAGCGCATCGGTGACGACAATGGCATCGAATGGGACCGCACGCGGCGCATGGGCGTCAACGCGCTGGCCTTCCGCATGCCGCAGCACAGCAAGTTCTTCGCCGTGGACGCCGATTGCGTGACGCTGTCAAAGAACGTGCCGCGCGAGATGGCCCTCCAATGGATGGATCTGCTGGCCGCCAGTGGCACGCCGCTGTTTGCTTCAATTCATCCGAACGAAATCGACGCTGAACTGCGCGCGTCTGTACGCCGGGCCTTCGCGACCGCCGTGGCCACGCCGTCGCCTTTCGAGCCGCTCGATTGGATGGAGAATGTCACGCCCGCGCGTTGGCGCGTGGGAAACCGCGAACGCCGCTACGATTGGTTCGGCACCGCCGGCGTTTCGCCGCTGGTGAAGTGAGCTCGGGCTCCGCTCAGCGGGCGGCGAATTCGCGATAGCTCATCAGCCGGATGCCGCACTCTTCCACCACCCGGCGAATGCGCGGACTTGTGTAGGCCATCGTCTCGGCGGCGCGCATGCGGCCCACGCCCAACGGATGCACGTCCTTGGGTTCGAAGTGAACCAGAGCATCGTTTTCGAGCGAAGGCAGCCCGGGGTGCGTGATCAACAGGTGCACGCCGGGGGTAAGCTCGCGCAGAATGCGTTCCAGGCCGCGCTCCTTTTCTTCCGGCGGCAGATAGTAGACGCCGAAGTCGTCGATCTCGTGCTCGCCCAGCAGGCACGAAATCGGGAGACCGTAATCGATGCCGATGCGCTCGAGAACCGGGCGGAAACGCGGGTCGTAGGGCATGATGTAGTGCGTATCGAGATAGTCGATGCGAACGCCCATTTTTCGTGCCAGTTCGATGTGCGCCCGGAACTCGCGATCGAGTTCGCCCATGTCGGGATTGCGATTCCAAAACTGTGTGGGCGACTGCCAGAGGAAGCCGTCGTCGTCCACCAGGCTGCGCACTTCCGAGTAGGGAAGCACCGGCCGCCAGCGGTACCCGCGCCACTCCCCGATAATCCCCAGGTGCATGCCGAAGCTGAAGTCGGGGTTCTCGCGCGCGATGCGCGCGGCCTCGTCGAACCACGGCGCGACGGCCAGGATGGCGGCTGACCGGACAATTCCGTGGCGCATGCATTCGAGAATCGCCAGGTTCCCGGTGTGCGTGTAACCCATGTCGTCGGCGCGCGTGATCAGAATGATCTCACCCGGCTGTGGTTTCATTTGCTCCCTCCCGTCAGATTAGCTTACGCTCAACAGGACCACGGCTGCCAGTCTCAGCCAGATGCCGCCGGCGCTTGCGCGGCTCATGTGTTCGCTGAAGACAAAGCGGCCCACGCGCGTGATAATGGAACGCATGATGCGGCGTGGTCTTCTCGTTGGACTGCTAGTGTGCGCGCTTGGGTGGGGCCAGAGTGCGCCTTATGAAGATGGACGCCCGCGCGCCGAGTGGCGTATGGATGCCGACGACTACGGCGTGGTTTTGAAACACGGTGACGGCCCCGAACAATGCGACATTCTGGGCGCGCGCGATGTCTGGGTGTATGAATCCGACGGCGCCTACTACATGCACTACGATGCCGCGGGTCCTCAGGCGTGGCTGTGTTCGCTCGCCGTCAGCAAGGATTTGTTGCACTGGGAAAAGCGCGGTCCCGTGCTCGCTCTGGGTGCGCCGGGCGAGGAAGATTCGAAATCCGCCAGTTACGGCGTCACCTACCTGGATGGCAAGACGTGGCACATGTTCTATCTGGGCACACCCAATACGTCGCGCCCGCCGGACCGCGTGCCGGCGTTTCCCTATCTCACGATGAAAGCGCGTGGTGCGACGGCGGCGGGACCTTGGACCAAACAGCGCGAGGTTGTGCCGTTCCGCCCCAAGCCGGGCACCTACTATTCGGCGACGGCAAGTCCCGGGCACGTGATCCGGCATGGGCGAGAGTATCTACAATTCTTCAGCGCTTCGACGTTCGATCCAGCGACGCGGCGCATCAAACGCACGCTGGGCATCGCTCGCACGCGCAATCTGGATGGCGCGTGGACCATCGACCGGAAGCCGATTCTGCCACTCGAAGAACAGATCGAGAACACGTCGCTTTACTACGAACCGTCGAACAAAACCTGGTTCC
>CAZDIZ010000082.1:18871-23403 GCA_964505625.1 uncultured Solibacteraceae bacterium
GCGGTGAAACTCTGCGCTTCGGTGCGCACATCGTCTCCGAGTGAACCCGAAGCGAGCGCGTTTTCATGAACGCGCAATCCGGACGGCGCCGGTGTGGCAGCGTCGTACAACTCGCGCCCGCGCCGCCGAGCGAGTTCGATCGTGAGGCGCCGGCAGGTCTTGTCCAGTTCCTTGATGCGTTCTTCGCGTGCGGCCACGGTGTCCGGCGCCATTGCCATGGCGGTGTCGAGCGTGCGCGCGATGCTCGATAGAGCGTCGTAGTTGGCGCGGGCACGCCGCACGGCTCGCGCGCCGCACAGAAACTCGATGCGAACGTTACCGCGCACCTTGTCCAATCGGCTAATCATGAGATAGCCGATTTCTCCGGTGCGATGGACGTGCGTTCCGCCGCAGGCGATCACGTCCAGGTCTTCCACGCGAACCACGCGCAGAGTGCCTTCGCGGGAAGACGGCACGCGCAGATCGGATTGCTCGTCCGGATCGCGGTATTCGACGGTGATCGCGCGGTTCTCGGCAATCACCTGGTTGGCGCGCAGTTCGATTCGCTCGACGTCTTCGGCACTGAGCGATCCGGTGGTGATGTCGATAGTGGTTGTGTCTTCACCGAGATGAAAACTGACGGTGGGCACGCCGCGGCACTCGATGGTGACGGCGGAAAGCAGATGCTGGCCGCTGTGCTGCTGCATGTGATCGAAGCGCCGCACCCAATCCACGCGGCACTCAACATTTTCGGCGAGCACTGGCTCGGCCAGGGTGTGAATAATGCGCTCCCGCTCGTCCTCTTCAACGCTCACGACCGGCACGCCGTTGATGGTTCCCAGATCGTACGGCTGGCCCCCCGAAGCAGGGTAGAACGCCGTGCGGTCCAGGATCAGACGACGGCCGTCGTCGCCGCGATCCAGCACGCGCGCGCTGAACTCAGTGAGATAGGAATCGCTGTAATAGAGCCGCTCGGTCATTGAATGGCGAGGCGGACCGTGTTGCTGCGATACGTCCCGTCGTCCAGATACATCGACACTGCGGTGCCCGTGGGCGGATTCGCCGGTATCTGCACGTTGATCTGGAACAGTCCCACGAAGGCGGGCGTCAACCCGACGAACAATGGATCGACCGATGCCGGCACACCCGCCGTGCCGCCCGTGAAGATCACTTTGGGTGGAATGGGAACGCGCGCAAGCGGCTCGACAGACGGAGCACCGGCGCCGCTGGCCACCGGAGGACTGGTTTCGCCCAACCCCAACGCGTACACAACCAGATAGTCGCCGGCCTTGGCCGGATGGCTCGATATGCCCGCTGTCACGGGGATCGGGAAGGAGTAGTCGCTGTTATTGACGATGGTCCCGTAGTCGCCGATGCCCAGGCGCAGGATGCGCGGCGCGCGCGCCGCGATCTGGACCGAGATCACGTTGCTCGATTCACCGTTGCGTTCCAGACGCACCGTGGCATCGCCGATGGTGGCGTCGAACGGAATCTGCAAGTTCACCTGGCCGTAGGAGGAGTAGTAGAGCGGCGCGGGACGATCGTTAATGTACACGCGCACGCCGTTCAGAAGGTCGCCAAGCGGCAACGTGGTTGCCTGAAGCGGATCGAAGTAAGTCAACTGCTCGCCGAACAGCGCGACAATGTCCCCGCGCGCCAGCGGATCTCCGCCCGCGTACGTGACGTTGCTGACCAAGCCGTGATAGGTCAACCGCGGCGCGCCGGCGGGTCCGACTTCAAATTCCACCGGCAGCGTTTCCGACGCGTTAGCTGCATTCGATGCGATGGTGACGGAACCGGAATAGTGGCCGACGGCGAGTCCCGCCGGGTCTGCCGAAACCGCAACGTACATGGTCCCCGCCAATACTTGCGCGGAGAGCCATCCGCCCGTTGAAGTAGCGGTGGCGCTGGTAAGGCTGAGCGATGCGACACCGCGGTTCGAGACCACGAAGTACTGCGTTTGTTTCTTGGCGCTCTGCGCGAGACGGAACGACAGCGAAGCCGGCGTGACGGAGGCGATGGCCTTCGACGTCACTGTATAACTCACCGGCACGGTCTTGTTCTCCGCCGCCACGGCCGATTTGGTAATGGTCACCGAACCGTTGTAGGTACCCTCCGCCATCCCGGTGAGATGCGTGGCCCGGAAACGATACGGGAACACGAAGCCGAATGTGCCGGTGCCGTCGAGTGAAAACGACAGCCACGATTTCCCATCGGTGGTGGAAATCGCGCTGGTCAGCGAACTGTTGGTGTAGAACGTTTTGTCGGTGTACGTGCCGTTGGGCGGCGTGTACAGATCCACGCGGTCCGGCGTGCCGCCGCCGATCTGCACGGTCACGGTGACGGTTTGCGGCGCGTCAATCGCGTTCGGGTCACTGATGGTGAGTGTTCCCGTATAGGAACCCTTGGCGAGCGAAGACGTCTGTAGGGTGAGCTGAACCGGAATACACGTGCCGGTGCGGCCAGTGCATGCGCGCGAAGCGCCGACAGTGGGCGTGAACCAGGAAACCGAACTCGCGGCGCTGAGCGAAAGTGCTCCGGTGCCGCCGTTGTAAGCTTCCACCGTCTGCACCGCACCGTTGGCGCCTTGCGTGATCGAAAGCGGTCCAACCGTACTGCTCACCAGGCGAAGCTTGGGAGCGGCAGCGAGTGAAGACACTAACAGACAAGCAAGTGCAAAGGTTCGTAGCATAGATTTCTCTTTTCCTAGACCCACTTCAAGGCGTCCTTCTTGTACGCCCATACGTAGCCTACCACCAGGATGGCCAGAAACACGGCCACCTCGGCTACGCCAAACCAGCCGAGCTGCTTGTAGCGCACGGCCCAAGGGTACAAGAAAATGGTCTCGACGTCGAAGATGACAAACAGAATCGCGACAATGTAGAAGCGCACGGTGTAACGCCCGCGAGCGTTCGACAAGGCTTTCACACCGCACTCATAGGCTTCCAGTTTGACGGGTTGCGGCGCGGAGGGGCGAAGCACTTTGGCCACCAGCAACAGCACCAGAACGAAGGCCAGCGCTACCACCAGATAGATGAAAATCGGCACATACGGAGCCGGCATACGATCAGTCTATCACGCGTGAAGTGGCGTTCCGAGTCAGGAGGACCTTCAGCCGGCGCGCTTGGGAATTGGCATGCTGAGCCACGGCAGCGCCACCGTCGCCGCGTATAGCGGATTCACTCTTCGGCCTGTATCCGGGTTGAACCACTCCCAGGCTTCGGCCGTGCCGTCGGGCCGCAGGTTGCTCCGGAGAAACCGTATGTAGTCGGCGGCCATGTCGCGTGCCGCGGCGCGGTCCACTCGCTCGATCGCCGTCAAATACCATCCGACGGGCGTTCCCCAGTAGCCGCCGTTCTGATAGACGCCGACGCGTCCAATGCCCTCCCAGCCACCGCCGTTCACGCGATCGGTGGTGAGAATGTGGCGCACACATCCCTCCCGAACCGCCGTCTGCTCCCGGTACGCGCGAACCAGCGAACGTCCCAGTTGGTCCGCGACTGGAGCATCGACGGCTCCGCACCACACCGCGAAGCAACTGCCCCAAACGTCGGTCTGATTGCACACGCCAGTCGCCGAATGCAGCCAGGCTTCCCCGGCGCCGGCCGTCCGAAGGAACGTTGCCGGAATGGCCGCGCGAATCATCTTCGCGTCTTTTTGGAAGCGGCGCGCCTTGGATTTGTCGCCCGCCGCGCGGAATAGCTCGGCCATCTGCTGGGCGGCCACATACTTCAATAACGATGGGAACAGCAGCTTGCCGCTCTTGCGGATCGAGTCGCAAAAACCGAAGTCGATGGCGTGCTCGTTTTCCGTGTCCACGGAGATGCACAGGCCGGTGGTCCGGTCCGAGCGAGGCGCCGCGAACACCCGCTCGCAAAGTTGCGACAGTGGCATCTCGCACCAGGCCGTCTTCACCGTGCCTTCAAACAGCTTCAAACTGCCGGTGAGCTTCCAGTGATGCCACACGGCGGACAGGAAGTAGAAATAGTCGTCCAGCGGCGGATATTTGCCGTAGGGCCGACCGCCTTGTTTCGTTCCCGTGTCGTAGCTGCCGGGATAGAACGTCGCCTTGCCGTCGAAATTAATGTGGTCGGGAATCGCGTAGGCCGGCACAACGACACCCGGGCGAACCTGCCAATCGCCGGGACCCGGCACGGTGGAACACATCAGCCGGATCCAGCCCTCCAGTTCCTCGGCTGGGATCAGGTCGCCTCCCAACATCATGACCGCATCGCGCACCCAGAACGCCGGGTAGCCCATGTTGCCGCCGGGGACGCGGATGACATACGGCGTCTGATTCGGACGTTTGCCGCCCAGTTCGCCGGGCCGCAAACGCGCCGACAGCACGATCCTCCGCGCCTGATCGCGCAGAAACGCCACGTCTTCATTCGAAAGCAGCGGCTCGCTGGTGGCCGCCGTGAAACTCGCCATGGCCTGCAGAAAAGCTCTTCGCTCCATACGACTGTTATTCTCCACCCAAAAAGGGAGCCGCTCCCCGGGCTTCTGAGCTATATCGCCGTGAGGCGACACCGGGCATTTTCAAGAGAGACTGC
>CAZDIZ010000082.1:23503-27623 GCA_964505625.1 uncultured Solibacteraceae bacterium
AGCAAACCGCCGCCCCAGTTGGCCAGCATGCGCCGGGCGTCGGCGACGCGCGTCACGATTTGCGTGCGGCAGCCGCGGTCGTCGTAGTCCGGTATCTGTGTGATCTTCCCGGTCGAAATCAGGAACGTTTCCAGGTTGGCCAGCTTGGCGCAAGTGACCTCCTGACCGACGCGCAGTTCCACTTCCAGCGAAGCGCCTTTGTTGTCGTCGCGATGCGTGCGGATCATGAACGGCGCGCGTTCGGTGCCGGCGCCGTCCATACGCGTGGGCGCCAGACAGTGCGAGTGCAGCAGCGCGTTCTGCGAAATGTCGAATAGCGGATCGCTGATGAAGCCGGGTTTGGCGAACGCATAGGCGAACTCGAGCATGGTGATGGTGGAGTCCATGTCGGCTTCGCAGGCCCCGACCAGGCCCAGGTCGCACAGCTTGCTGAAGGCCAGGCACGGGTAGCCGAGCTTATCGATCGGGATACCGCCCAGGCAGCGGATGGTAACGGCCTGCGCGCGTTCGCGGATCATCAGGTTCTTGAGTGCCAGATACATGCGCGCGGACTTCACGATCTCCTCGCGCGTCGGCTCGACTATCTTCTTGGCCGGTTTCAGCCATTCCAATTCAGCTTCAGCCTCGGCGTCTTTGATGTCCACGGCCTGGTGCGCTTCGATCACCTGCTCGACGGTGATGGGCACAACCTCCGCGCCGACGCGGTCGCGCACGCGGTCTGCCGAGCGAACCGCCGGTGTGCCGGCCGCCGAGCCCACTAGAAGAATGCGGCTTTGACGCATGCGCGCCGGAACGCGCAGCAATGCGACGGCGCGGTCCAGATCGGCGTAATCGCTCGACGGCAACAGTACAACTTTCGCTCCGGCCTGCTGCCAACGCGGAACGTACATCCAATCGTGTCCGCTGAAGGGCTGCGAAAAGATGACCGTGGGCAGGCCCGTGTCCACCAACTTCTTCATCGGTTCGCTGGAACCGAAGGCCAGGTGGATGAGCAGAATCGCGTCGGCATCGCCGAGAGCGGCGATGGTCTTGGCAACGGCTTCGTTACGGTTCGCGATCAACTCGCCGCCGGCAAACACCACATCGCCCAAACGGTCCGACACTCCGGCCAGGTACTTCTGAAATTTCGCCACCTCAGCGGGCGCGTCAAATTCCGGCTTGGGCCAGGCGCCACGCAATCCCATGTACACGACATGGATCTTGGTGGGCTTGGGTTTGGGCCATCCGGCGGCTTCCGCCTGCGCCATCGGGCGCGCGGCAAGGCCACCGGCCAGCAGTGCGGCCGATGAACCGGTCAGAAACCCGCGACGGTCGAGAGAAGACATAAGGGCCTCCTGTACGTGCGCTACTTTATCACTGAACGAAGCTCAAGCGGGGCGCGAGCGTCCTTCGGTCTTGTACTTCTCAAGCAGCGCGGTGAGCTTTTCGACCACGCGCGGGAAGAACCTGTAGACGTTGGTCAGCTCGGCGGGATCTTCACGCAGGTTGTAGAGTTGCCCTTGCGGACCGTCGGGCGTGGGCTTCTCCGTGCGTGGTTCAGTGAATCCGCCGGAGCCCAGATCAACGCACAATTTCCAATCACCTTGACGGATGGAGAAGCGTCCCATGGCGCTGTGATGGACGATGGCTTCGCGGATCGGTTTCTTGAGCCGGCGTCCTTCCATGGCCGGAAGCAGGTTGAAGCTGTCCTCGGCGGCATCGCGCGGCAGGCTGGCTCCGCACACCGCCGCGGCGGTGGCCATCAGATCGGTGAGGCAACCCGACTCGTCGCAGACAATGTCGGGTAAAACATGCTTGGGCCAGCGCGCGATGAACGGGATGCGATGGCCGGCTTCCCAGATATCGGCCTTCATGCCGCGCCAACCGGCGTTGGCCAGATGCGGATACGTAGCTTTGTCGCGCGCCCCCCAGTAGGCGCCGTTATCGCTGGTGAAGATCAGCAGTGTGTTGCTGGCTTGGCCGGTTTCTTCGAGCGCCTGCATGACGCGGCCCAGCACGCCGTCCACCTGCGCGACGAAGTCTCCGTACTCGCCCGCTTTGCTCCTGCCGCGGAACGGCGCGATGGGCATCCACGGCGTGTGCGGACCAGTGAGTGGGAAGTAGAGGAAGAACGGCTGTGCGGGCTTGGCGGCACGCTCGCGCACAATGTTGACGGCCTTGCCGGCGAGCGTGGGCAGAACCTGATCGAACTTGAACGATGGCGCCTGCGGACCGGGACGCCAGAACGGGCCGCGCGGATCGCCCAGGTGGCTGCCCGGCGTGTGCGCGGTGGCGCGTTCGACGACATGATCGTTTTCAAAGTACAGATACGGGTCCATGTCGAGCGACGCCGGGATGCCGAAGTAGTAGTCGAAACCGTGATCGAGAGGCCCTGGGCGCAGCGGTTCATCATAATTGGTCTTCTCGCGATTGCCCAGACCCAGGTGCCACTTGCCCACGCCCGCCGTGTAGTAGCCTTGCGCGCGCAGCATGGTGGCCACCGTCTGCCGTCCCGGTTCAATCAGATTCGGCGACCAGCCGTTCAACACGCCGCTCTTCAATCGCGACCGCCACGCGTAACGGCCTGTGAGGATGCCATAGCGCGTGGGCGTGCAAACGCTCGAAGGCGAGTGCATGTCGGTGAACAGCGTGCCCTGTTTCGCCAGCCGGTCGGCGTGCGGCGTTGGGACCGCGGAATTGGGATTGTAGCGGTGCAGATCGCCCCAACCAAGATCGTCGGCCAGGATGTAGACGATGTTCGGCGGGCGCGTCGCGGCGGCGAGCGGAGCCGCGGACAGCGTGGCGAGGAATTCGCGGCGAGTAGGCATGCCTAACAGTGTACTCGCGCAATTGTATAGTGAACCCATGAAGTGCGCACTTTTTCTAGCCGTCGCTGCGATCGCCGCTCCCGCCTGGGCCGGGATGCCGGATCGCGCTCCGATCGCGGGTGAATGGGGCTATCGCCCGTTGGAAGGCGAACACGTGGCGGTGAATCCGCCTGCGCTCAGTTGGGTGCGCGAACAGGATGCCGCTTCCTATACAGTCGAGTGGGCGCGCGAGGCGTCGTTCAAATCGCCGGTCGCGGTACGCGGCATCCGTTGGAGCGTGTACACGCACCATGCGCCACTCGCGGCCGGACGCTACTGGTGGCACTATCGCATCGAAACCAAGGACGGCAAGATGTCGCCGTGGAGCCGTGCGCGCGGCTTCGTCGTCGGCCGGAACGCAGTCGTGTTTCCGCAACCCACCATGGAGGAACTGCGGCGGAGGATCGGCACCGCGCATCCAAGAATCTTCGTGCGCACGGCCGACGTGGAGCGTTTGCGCGAATGGTCGCGCGGCGCGGGGAAGCCGGCCTACGATGCACTGGTCGCGCGCGCCGATGCTTTGCGTAGTGCCGCGCCCACGCCGGAACCTGCCGTGCGCGGCGACTATCGCAACGAAGCCACGCGTCAGTACTGGTGGTCCAATCGCGTGCAAACGCTCAAGGCGTTGCAGGAAGGCGAGGTGCTGTCGTTCGTCTGGCTGCTCACGCGCGAGGAGCGTTTCAAGGGGCCGGCCAGAAAGCGCGCCATGGAACTGGCGGCCTGGGATCCGGACGGTCCCACGAATTTCAATCTGAATTGCGAAGCGGCGAAACCCATGCTGCACCGTTTGGCGCGCATCTACGATTGGGCGTTTGACGCGTTGAGCGAATCCGACCGCGCACGCATGCGCGCGGTGATGTTGCGGCGCGCCACCGACGCATGGGCGAGCGGCGAAGTGCAGGAAGGCGTGGGCCATCTGAATCAACCGTACGGCAGCCACGCCAATCGCACCTGGCACAAACTGGCCGATTACGCCGTGGCCACGCTGGGCGAAACGCCCGAAGCGGAGCAGATGCTCGCGTACGCCGTCGCCAAGTTTTTCGCCGTGTATCCGGTGTGGTCGGACGACGACGGCGGATGGCACGAAGGGCTCTCGTATTTCGGCGGCTACATGTCGAAGGCCTGTTGGTGGCTGGAACTGGCGCGCACGCCGCTCGGTATCGACGGATTTCTGAAACCGTTCTTTGCGCGCTTCGGCGACTACGCCATGTATTCCGCGCCGCCGGGCTCGCCGGATTTGGGATTGGGCGATCTGGCGTACCGGCCGGTTTCGA